>NZ_JAAAXQ010000193.1 GCF_009916105.1 Streptomyces sp. GC420
GGCCGGGACGGGGCAGGACCGGGGCACCGCGCGTGTCCCGGTCCGCCGGCTCACCGTCCTGTACGACGCGCGGTGCCCGCTGTGCACACACATCCGCGACTGGCTCGCGCGACAGCGCCGGCTCGTACCGCTCGTCTTCGTACCGGCCGGGTCGGACGAGGCGAGGAAGCGGCTGCCGGCCCTCGACCACGGGCGGACGCTGAAGGAGATCACCGTCGTGGCGGACGGCGGGCAGGTCTACGAGGGAGCCGCCGCCTGGGTCGTGTGCCTGTGGGCGCTGGCGGAGTACCGGCCGATGTCCCACCGGCTGAGCACCCCCGCCGGGGCGCTGCTGGCGCGGGGCGCGGTACTGGCGGCGGCGAGGTACCGGGAGGCGCGGCGCGAGGCGGGCTGGGGCGGAGGTGTGTACAGCACGGCCGACGGCTGGCTGTACGACCCGGCGCACGGCTGGACCCACGGCGGGCCGCCCCGGCGCTCCACGCGCCCGCCGCGGCGGCAGCGGTCCTCGCCGTCCTCGCCCCCACCGGCCTGCGACGGGGCATGCCCCGCCCCCGACTAGGCTCGCCCTGTGGAAGCAGCACCGAAGCCCGCATCGCCGGCGAAGCAGCAGCCCAAGAGCGAGCAGACGCGGACCCTCATCCTGGAGACCGCCCTGCGCCTCTTCCAGGAGCGCGGCTACGACAGGACGACGATGCGGGCGGTCGCCCAGGAGGCCGGGGTCTCCGTCGGCAACGCCTACTACTACTTCGGCAGCAAGGAACACCTGATCCAGGGCTTCTACGACCGGATCGCCGAACAGCACCAGGCTGCCGCCTCCGACGTCCTCGACGGCGACAGGGACCTCGCGGCACGCATCCGCGGGGTCCTCCTCGCGTGGCTGGACATCGCCGAGCCCTACCACGAGTTCGCGGCCCAGTTCTTCAAGAACGCCGCCGATCCGGACAGCCCGCTGAGCCCCTTCTCCGTCGAGTCGGAGGGCCCCCGGGAGGCCGCGATCGATGTCCACCGCAAGGTCCTCGCGGATGCGGACACCAAGTACGATCCCGAACTCGCCGAGCAGCTGCCCCAGTTGCTCTGGCTCCAGCAGATGGGCCTGGTCCTCTTCTGGGTCTACGACCGCTCCGAGAACTCAGCCAACAGCCGCCGCCTCGCCGAACGCGTGGCCTCCATCTCCGCCCGTGCCATCGGCCTGACGCGGTTCCGCCTGCTGCGGCCCCTCGTCCGCGAGACCCACGACCTCCTCAGCGACTTCATGCCGACGGCGGCGGGCATGGCGGCGAGCGGACCCCAGCGCGCGGCCAGGACGGCCACGCAGAAGACCCCGGCGAGGCCCCCGGGGAAGACTGCACGCAAGCGCGCCGGGAGCGGGGAGACGGCGAGCGGTCCCGAGGGCGCGGCCTCCGGGGGCACCGCCCCCTAGGACGGCCGGTGGGGCGGCGGACGTGTCACGCCCTCCCCGACAGCGACCCCGCCGGCATCAGGACGACGTCGTGGACCAGCGGTTCCCCGGCGACCATGACGTGGCGGGCGAGCGGGTCGAAGCCCTCCGCGCGGGCCGAGAGGACGCAGGAGCCGCCGGAGGGGGCGGAGAGGATGTACGAGCCGTCGGCCAGCGAGGTGACGCGGTCGAGTTGCCGCCCCTTATCGGAGACGAGGGTCAGGGTGGCGTCCGCGACCGGTTCACCCTCCGGGGTGCGGACGAACCCGTGCACGACGGAGGAGGCACCGGCGCCCGCGGCGCCGCCCCGCGGACCGGCGGGCTCCGGGGTCCCCGCGGAGGAGGGCGGTTCCGTGTCCTCCTTCGGTTCGACGGCCAGGTGCGGCAGCCGCCTGTCGAGCCAGCCGGGCAGCCACCAGTTGGACTTCCCCAGCAGATGCATCGCGGCCGGGACCAGCGCCGTACGCAGGATGAACGCGTCCAGCGCGACGGCGGCGGCCAGGCCGATGCCCGCCATGGCGGCCTCCAGCTCGCCACTCAGCACGAAGGCGCTGAAGACGCACATCATGATGAGCGCCGCGCTGTTGATGACGCGGCTGGTCTCGGCGAGACCGACCCGTACCGCGCGGGCGTTGTCCTTGGTGTGGACCCATTCCTCGTGCATGCGGCTGACCAGGAACACCTGGTAGTCCATCGAGAGGCCGAAGAGCAGCGACAGCATGATGACCGGCAGGAACGCGGCGATCGGCCCCTCCTTGCCGAGGCCGAGGATTTCAGTGCCCCAGCCCCACTGGAAGACCGCCACCAGCACGCCGAACGAGGCCGCGGCCGCCAGCAGGTTCATCACGGCCGCCGTCAGCGGCACCACCACGCTGCGGAAGGCGATCAGCAGCAGGACGAAGCCGAGCGCGATGATCGTGCCGATGAACAGCGGGAGCCGGTCGCCGACCTGCGCGGCGAAGTCCTTGAAGACCGCGGTGACGCCGCCGACGTGGGCGGACATCGAGGTGCCCTCCTCCGCCGCCGGGATGATCTGCCCGCGCAGCCGGTCGATCAGGTCGTCCGTCTCCTCCGCCTGCGGTGACGTGGTCGGCACGACCTGGATGACGGTGATCTCCGAACCTTCGGGCGCCGGCAGCGGCACCACCTGGGCGACCCCCTCCATCCGGCCGACCTCGCGGACCAGGCCGTCCACCGCCGCCTTGTCGCCGCCCGAGGCGACCACCTGGAGCGGCCCGTTGAAGCCGGGCCCGAAGCCCTCCGCGAGCAGGTCGTAGGCCTGCCGCGTCGTGGTGTCGTCCGCGTGGTTGCCCTGGTCGGAGGCGCCGAGCCGGATCCCGAGGACGGGGATGGCCAGCACGGCCATCACCACGACCGCGAGCGCGGCGACGGAGCGGGGCCGCTTCTGCACGTACGAGGACCAGCGGGCGGCGGCACCGTTCGGGTCCCCCGTCACCGGACCGCTGTCGGCCAGCGCGCGCCGCTGCCGCCTGCCCAGCACCCGCGGCCCGAGCACGCCGAGCAGCGCGGGCAGCAGCGTGATCGCGGCGAGGACGCTGAGCACCACCGTCAGCGAGGTGGCGATGACCACCCCGTCGAGGAACCGCAGGTTCGTCACGAGCATGCCCGCGAGCGCGATGCACACCGTGCCGCCCGCGAACAGCACGGCCCGGCCGGAGGTGTTGAGCGCCGAGACCGCCGCGTCCTCGGGGCGGGCGCCGCGCCGGATGTTCTGCCGGTGCCGGGTGACGATGAACAGCGCGTAGTCGATGCCCACGCCGAGGCCGATCAACGAGCCGAGCAGCGGCGCCACTTCGGGTACGTCGGTGACGTGGCTGATCAGGATGGTCGCGGAGGCGCCGAGGCCGACGCCGACGACGGCGGTGACGATGGGAAGCAGCATCGCGAACAGTGAGCCGAAGGCGAGGAACAGCACGATCGCCGCGGCGACGACGCCGACGAGCTCCGAGGTTCCGGCCGGTGCCTCCTGGGTACGGGCGATCGCCTGACCGCCCAACTCGACCTGCAAACCGTCCCGTTCTGCGGCCTGCGCGGTGTCGACGACTTCCTCGACGAGTTCCTTGGGCACCTCGTTGGCCTGACCGGTGAAGGTCACCTGGGCATAGGCGATCGTCCCGTCCCGGCTGATCTGCGCGGCCCCCGCCTCGCTGTACGGGCTCGCCACCTCTCCGACGCCGTCCATGCCGGCGATCTTCTCCAGCGCCGGTTCGATCCGTTCCCGTACCGCCGCGTCCCGTACCGAGGCCCCTGAACCGCCGGCCCCGTCCGCCCCGTCCGCCCCGTCAGCGCCGTCCGAGACGCGCCAGACCACCGTGTCCGTGTCCCCCGAGCGCTCGGGGAAGGCCTCCTCCATCAGCTCGACGGCACGCGTCGAGTCCGTGTCGGGGAGGCTGAAGACGTTCGCGTAGTTGCTGCCCGCCGCCGCGGCCCCCGCGCCCAACCCGAGGAACGCAACCAGCCACAGCAGGAGGACCACCAGCCTGTGCCGGTAGCACCAGCGTGCCAATGCCGCCACGATCACCGCTCCTTCATCCGTCCGTGTCGCCCCCGGGTCGGCTCCAGCATCGGACGCGGGACGGTGTGCGCATGGGCTCGCGGCCGGGACTCTCAAGGAACTCCAAGACTCCGGCCCTCCCTCCCGGGCCGCCCCTCGCCGATACTGGAGCCATGTCCAGCGAGACCACAGGAGCCAGCGTGCTGGTGGTGGAGGACGAGCCCAGCATCGCCGACGTGCTGACCATCGCCCTGCGCTTCCACCACTTCGAGGTGACGACCGCGAGCAGCGTGCGGGAGGCCGCCGCGCTCGCCCGGCAGCACCGCCCCGACGCCGCGCTCGTCGACGTGATGCTGCCGGACGGCGACGGCCGCGCCCTGGGGCGGGAACTGCGCGCCCGCTGGCCGCAGATGGCCCTGGTGTTCGTCACCGCGCGGGACGCGCCCGGCGAGATCGTCGCCGGGCTCGGCCTGGGCGACGACTACATCACCAAGCCGTTCCACATCGACGAGGTCGTCGCGCGGCTGCGCGCCGTGCTGCGCAGGACCAGGCCGCAGGACGTGGTGGCGGCCCGTGCCCCGCTGCGGTACGGCGATCTGGAGCTGGACGAGACCACGTACCGCGTGCACAGGGCGGGCCGCAGCGTCGACCTGACGCCGACGGAGTACGCCCTGCTGCGCTTCCTCGTCCGCAACGCGGGACGGATCTGCACCAAGGAGCAACTGCTGCGGCACGTCTGGCAGTACGAGCACCAGCCCGAGTCCACCGTCGTCGAGACGTACGTCTCCTACCTGCGCAGGAAGCTGAGGCCGCTCGGCGGGGATCAAGCGATCACCACCCGGCGCGGCATCGGTTACGGCCTCGCATGAGGCGCGCGTCCGGCGGGCGGCCCGCACCCGGCGTGAGCCGCGGATCCGGCACGGGGTGCGGGCCCGGCACGCGGTGCGCGTGAGGCGTTCACGAGACGGCCGTCACTCCCTGCGGAAACGGCTGACCCTGGTCAATGTGGTGCTGATGACCATCGGCGTCATCGCGGCGACCGCGATCAGCCTCATGGGCATGCGGCACTATCTGCTGTCCGCCATCGACGCCGAACTGGACTCGTCGCGCCGGTCGCTGGGCCAGGCGGGCATCACGATGGAGCAGGTCGAGGCGCTGGGCGCGTGGGCGCTGTTCCGTGACAAGCTCGCGCCGCAGCACTCGGAGCAGTCCCTGCCGGACAGCGGGACGGTGTTCGTGGCACTGCGCGGCGGCGAGCCGTTGTCGATCGCCGGATACGAACCGACCGAGCGGCAGCGCCTCCTGGACCGGGCCGTCGCCGACCCGGGCTCCCTCGCACGCGCCGCCGAGCCGGTGGACATCACCATCGACGGCGAGCCCCACCGGGCGACGGCCACACGGCTCGGCGACGGCACGGTTGTTGTCATGGCCGCCTCCGCGGAGGCGGTGCACGGCGCGCTGAAGAGCGCCCTCAAGCTGGACCTGGCGGTCGGCACCGTGCTCGTCGCGCTGCTCGGCGTGCTGACGATGATGGAAGTCCGGCGCCGGATGCGGCCGCTGGAGGACATGGTCGAGACGGCGTCCGCGATCGCCGACGGCGACCTGACGCGCCGGGTGCCGCCCAGTTGCCACAGCATGCTGGAGGTCGAGCAGCTGAGGACCGCCCTCAACACGATGCTGCACCAGGTCGAGTCGGCGTACACGACGCGGGAGCGCAGCGCCGAGCAGCTCCGCCGTTTCGTCGCGGACGCGTCCCACGAACTGCGCACGCCGCTGGCCGCGATACGCGGCTACCTCCAGCTGCACGAACGGGGGATGCTGCGCGCGGAGGAGGAACGTGCGCGGGCCCAGGAGCGGATGAACGCGGAGACCGAGCGGATGGGCCACCTCGTCGACGAGCTGCTGACGCTGGCCCGGCTCGACCAGGGGCCCGAACTGCGCTTCCGGCAGGTCGACCTGAGCTGTCTGGTCCGTGACGCCGCGGACGACCTGCGGGTGCAGCAGCCGGACCGCCCGGTCGAGGTGTCCGCCGAGGGGACGCTGCTGGTGCGCGCCGACGAACCGGGACTGCGGCAGGTCGTGGGCAATCTGCTGGGCAACGTCCGGGCGCACACTCCGGTGGACGCGGCGGTACGGATATCCCTGTGCCGCGGCGACGGCACCGTGACCCTGCGCGTCGCGGACGAGGGCCCCGGCCTGTGCGAGGCGGACGCGGCCCGCGTCTTCGACCGCTTCTTCCGCGCGAGCCCCGGCGGCGCGGGCGGTCCGGGCGGTCCGGGCGGGACCGGCAGCGGTCTCGGCATGGCCATCGTCCAGGGCGTGGTGGAGGCACACGGGGGCGGCGTGTCGGTGGAGACGGCCCCGGGCAAGGGGCTGGCGGTCACGGTGAGGCTCCCGGCCGGCTGAGACGGCCCGCCCGGGTGCCGGCGGGGCCCGGGGTCCTCGGCGCGTCTCGGCGCGGAAACCGGTTTGCGAAACCTACCTATCGATAGGTAGGTTTTCCTCATGCTCAGAACACCGGCTTCACCAGCCATCCGTACCTCGGGACTCGGCCGGGACTTCGCGGACCGCTCCGCGGTGGACCGGCTCGATCTCCACGTGGACACCGGCGAGATCTACGGACTGCTCGGGCCCAACGGCTCAGGCAAGAGCACCACCGTCCGCATGCTCACCACCATGCTCCGCCCCACCCGGGGCACCGCCGTCGTCGCCGGCGCGGACGTGGTCCGCGATCCCGCGGCCGTGCGCCGGCGCTCCGGAGTCGTCTTGCAGGGCACCGCACTCGACCCGCTGATGTCCGCGCGTGAACTGCTGTGCCTCCAGGGCAGGATGCAGTCCCTCACCACCCGGCAGACCCGCGAACGCTGCGCCGGACTCCTCGCCTCCTTCGGGGCCGAGGAATTCGCCGGCACCCCCGTGGGCAGGCTCAGCGGCGGCCAGCGGCGGCGCGTCGACCTCGCCGTCGCCCTGGTCCAGCGCCCCGCCGTCCTCTTCCTCGACGAGCCGACCACCGGTCTCGACCCGGTCAGCCGGCGCGGCCTGTGGGAGGAGATCCGCGCCCTCGCCTCGGACCACGGCGTCACCGTCCTGCTCACCACCCAGTACCTCGAGGAGGCCGACCAGCTCTGCGACCGCGTCGGCATCCTGCGCGAAGGACGCCTCATCGCCTCCGCCGCGCCCCGCGTCCTCAAGGAGGAGACCGGCCACCGGGTCCTCACGCTGCGCTTCTCCGACACCGGGACCGCCGGCCGCGCCCTGCGGCTGCTCACCGACCGGGGGGAACAGGCAGGCACGACCGGCCAGGAACAGCGGGCCGTGAGCATCCGGCTCGCGCGCCCCGGCGCCGACGGGGACCTGCTGCTCGCCCTCGCATCCGCCGGGCTGCACGCGGATTCCCTCAGTGTCGACGAACCGAGCCTGGAGGACGTCTTCCTCCGCTTCACCACCGCACAGGAAGGTGCCCCCGCGGCATGAACACCGCTCCCGCCACCCCGGACACCCAGCAGGCCAGGGCCCAGGCCCCCGGCGGAACCCGGCACCACGGCCCGGCGTTCGCCGCCTTCCCGGCCCTCACCGTCCGCTCACTCAGGGCCTGCGCCCGCACCCCGTCGCTGCTCCTCTCGCCGCTGCTGATGAGCGCGTTCTTCCTGGTCATCTACGAGGGGCAGCTGTCCTCGGTCGCCGGGGCCACCGCACCGGGCGGACGCTACGTCGACGTGGTGCTGCCGCTGTGCCTGCTGACCACCGCGTTCACCGGCGGTGCCACCGCGGGCCAGCTGCTCGTACGGGACATCGAGTCCGGCTACCACGCCAGGCTCTGGCTGACCCCGGCCGCCCGCTGGACGCTGATCGCCGCGCCCGTCCTGGCCGGCATCGTGGTGCTCGCCGCGCAGGCGGCGGCCCTCACCGCGCTCGGCCTGCCGCTCGGCCTCGACCCGGCCGCCGGAGTCCCGGCCCTGTTCGCCCTGGTCGGCGCCACGGTGCTGCTCGGGACCGGCTTCCTGCTGCTGGCGGCCGCCGTCGGCCTGCACACCGGGAACAGCTCCGCGGTCGGCTCTGTCACCATGGTCTTCTTCCCGCTCTCCTTCTTCACCGCGACCTTCGTGCCGCGCGAGCGGCTCGACGGCTGGATGGCCCGTGCGGCGGACCTCAACCCGCTCAGCCCGCCGCTGGACGCCATGCGCGGTCTGCTCACCTCGCCGTGGAGCGAGCAGAACGTCCTGCCCGGCGCTCTCGTGGCCACTGGCATCCTGGTGACAGGTGCCGTCGCGGCCCGCGTCGCCCTGATCCGCCGTACTCGCACAGGAGTCTGAACGCCCCATGCCCCGCCAGACCGACACCCGCGCCCGCGCCCGGGACGAGTTCGCCCGCCTCCTCGCGGAACGGGGCTACCTGGGAGTCTCGCTCGACGAGATCGCCAAGACCGTGGACGTGAAGAAGGCCAGCCTCTACCACCACTTCCCCGGCGGGAAGCCCGCTCTCTTCACGGAGGTCGCCCACCACTACATCGAGGAGACCGCCGCCGTGCTCCAGCAGGCCCTGGAGACCGGGGACGGACTGCGCGAACGACTCCTCGCGCTCGCCGGAACCTACGCCCGGGGAACGTACAACTCCGCGCTGGGCGACCAGATCTACCACGCCACCCGCCACGTCGACGAGGCCCGGCGCTCCGAGCTCTCCCACGCCTACGTGCGGCAACTCATCCAGCCGGTCACGGATCTGATGGGGCGTGCCGTCGAGACGGGTCAACTGCGCGAGTCCGACCCCGGTTTCCTCGCCATGGCCTTCATGGAACTGGCCGCGATGCTGCAGCCCATGCCCGAGGACGTGGCCATGCCCGCACAGGAGCGCCCGGCCCCGGCACCCGCCGGGGCGCTCACCGAGGAGGTCGTCGACCTCTTCCTCCGGGGGGCCGCCCCGGAACGCTGACCGCTCGCCCCGTCCGCCGTCCGGCGGGCGGGGCGCTGGGCGCGGTGACCGGCTCACGCCTGCTTCGAGGCCAGCTCCACGACCGTGATGTCGGAGGGCGCCCCCACCCGCACCGGCGGCCCCCACGCACCGGCGCCCCGGGTGACGTACAGCTGGGTGTCCCCGTACCGCTCCAGGCCCGACACCGTCGGGTTGGCGAGCGCGGCGAGGTACTTGCCGGGCCAGAGCTGCCCGCCGTGGGTGTGGCCGGACAGCTGCAGGTCGACGCCGTGCTCGACCGCGTCGTGGACGACGACGGGCTGGTGGGCCAGGAGCACGGAGGCCCGGGAACGGTCGCGGTCGCCGAGCGCGCGCGTGAAGTCGGGGCCGTCGCCCTCGGACTCGCCCGCGACGTCGTTGACGCCCGCGAGGTCGAAGTGGGGCAGCTCCGCGCGGGCGTTCTCCAGCGGGCGCAGGCCCAGCTCCCGCACGTGGTCGACCCATTCGGCGGCGCCGGAGAAGTACTCGTGGTTGCCGGTGACGAAGTACGCGCCGTGCCGCGCCTCGAGGTCCGCGAGCGGCTCGGCAGCGGGGCCGAGATCGGCGACGCTGCCGTCCACCAGGTCGCCCACGACCGCGATGAGGTCGGGTCGCGTGGCGTTGATGCGGTCCACGATGCGCCGGGCGTGGGCCCGCCCGAGCACGGGCCCGAGGTGGATGTCGCTCACCACGGCGATCCGGAAGCCGTGACCGGCCCTCGGCAGCTTCGCCAGCGGCACGGTCACCCGCTTGACACCCGGCCCGCGCATCACCGCGTACGTGCCGTGGCCGACGGTTCCCGCCGCGACGGCGGACGCGGCGGCGGCGACGGTACGGGCGACGAACAGCCGCCGCGAGGGACCGGGCTCAGTGACCGCGGTGCCGTCGGGGTCCGCGGTTTCCGTGGCGCGGGCCGGGTCCCGCGCGGGCTTGGTCGCGGGCTCCGGCACGGAACCGGTCACGGTCCCGGCCTGTTCCACCGCGCCGTCCGGCCCCGCGTCCCCTGCCGGCTCCCGGCCGGAGGCACCGGCCGTCCGCGGCTCCTCCGCGACGGCCACGGCGCGCCGGGCCCCCGCGGTACCGGCTTCGGGGCCGTCCTCGGCCGGACGGTCACCGTCGTCGGAGGCGGCGAAGACGTCCGGCCCGGTCGTGTCCCCGGCCGGTGCCGCGGCACCGCGAACGAGCGCGTCGCATCCGGGTTCTGCGGGGTCGCCGAGGGAGGTCCGGGTCCGCGCAGGAGTCCCGGTCCCGGCCCATGGCGGGCCGGCCGGCGCGGCGCGCCGCTCCAGGACCCGGCGCAGCAGCGGCCGTACCGCCTCCCCCGCGAGCAGAGCCATCGTCAGATAGAGCAGCGCCGCCAGCCACAGGTAGCCGGGCCATGCCAGTGCTTGCTCCACCGCGAAGGGCGCGCCCGCGCGCCCCGCGACCAGGGAGCCGAGGGTCAGCAGCGGCAGGACGAAGGCCGCCGCCGTGCCCGCTCGGCGGGCGGCACCGCCCTTCGCGGTCGTGTCGCGGACCAGCCGGCGCCAGAGGTACCAGTGCACACCGCCGAACAGCGCGAGGACCGCGAGAACCGCGAACAGGATGACGAGGACCACTATTCGGCCTCCCGGGCGGACTCGCGCCGCAATGCCCTGACACCGCGCAACCCGATCAGCCCGATCGCCGTCCCCAGAAGAAAGGATGTGACGGCGAGCAGCAGATGGACCCAGAAGTACGCGGTGGGATCCCCCGCGTCGTCGAACGCGAGCCCACTGGCGTCCTTCCAGAGGTTCTTGACGAAAGTGATCCAGATGACCCAGCTCCACACCCCGAAAGCGAGCAGGAACCAGGAGACGGGGCGGCTGAGCTTCATGCACCCAGTATCACCGTTCTCCCGCCGCCTGCCGCTCCGGGGTGGGCCGTCGCGGCGGGTGCGTACCGCGGTGGTCCCCGTGGCGCCCGCGCCCTGTACGTTCTCGTCCGTGCCTGCCTCGAAGACGATCACGAAGACGGTGCCGAAGACGGCACCGAAGACTGCATCGAAGAAGTTCGCGACGACGGCTCTCGCCTCCGCGCTTCTGACCCTGCTCGCCGTTGCCCCGGCCCACGCGGACGGGAGGGACACCGACAAGGACGAGGACAAGGCGCCCAGGCCGCCGGCCTCCATGTCGACGGTCGGCGGCGCGCTGCTCGGGAAGCCGGGCACGCAGGTGCGGCCCGGGGCGGACGCCCCCGCACTGCCCAAGAAGCTGACGGGCCGTTCGTGGATCGTCGCGGACGCGGAGACGGGCGACGTGCTGGCCGCGCACAACGCGCACTGGCCGCTGCCGCCCGCCAGCACGCTCAAGATGCTCTTCGCCGACACCCTGCTGCCGAAGTTCCCCGCCACGACGACCCACAAGGTCACCCAGGACGACCTGTCGGGCATCGGCGCGGGCAGCAGCATGGTCGGCGTCAAGGAGAACTACACGTACTCCGTGCACGACCTCTGGCTCGGCGTCTTCCTCAGGTCGGGCAACGACGCCGTGCACGTGCTGTCCGCGATGAACGAGGGCAAGGCCAAGACGGTGGCGGAGATGCAGGCGCACGCCGAGGAGTTGCAGGCCCACGACACCAAGGTGGTCAGCCCGGACGGCTACGACGAGAAGGGCCAGGTGTCGAGCGCCTACGACCTCACCCTCTTCGCCCGCTCCGGCATGCAGAAGGCGGACTTCCGCGAGTACGCGGCGACGGCCACCGCCAAGTTCCCGGGCGAGAAGAAGAAGGGCAAGAAGCGCGAGACCTTCGAGATCCAGAACACCAACAGGCTGCTGACCGGTGACGGCCTCGCCGGGATAGAGCCGTACGAGGGCATCGCGGGCGTCAAGAACGGCTACACCAGCAACGCCGGCTACACCTTCACCGGGATCGCCCAGCGCGGCGAGCGCGTGCTGCTGGTCACCGTCATGAACCCGGACGACAAGGAGCGGGGCGCCGTCTACAAGGAGACCGCCAGGCTCTTCGACTGGGGCTTCGCAGCGGCGGGGAAGGTGGACCCCGTCGGGAAGCTGGTCGGCCCCAAGAGCGAGGAGGCCGCGCAGGCCGGCGAGCAGGCCGAGGCCGGCGGCGCGGGCAACGACGGCGCCGGGAAGCCGGGCGAGCCGGAGCGGGCCGCGGCCGCCGGCGCCGCGGACGCGGCCGGTGACGGCGGCGGGTTCGGGATCGCGCTCGGCGTCATGGGCGGGGTGCTGGTTCTGGTGGCCGCCGGGGTGTTCTTCGGGAACCGGCGCTGGCCGCTGCGCCGTCCTCCGGCCTCCTGAGTACGGCGCCGGTCCGGGCCGTACCGGTCGGCCCGGCCGTGCCGGATGCCGCGTCCGCGGTGGTTGTCCCGGCCGTGCCGCCCGCCCCGTCCGCGGCGGGTTCGGTCCCGCTTCGCGGGGTCGCCGTCCATGCCGCGCAGAACAGCAGCAGCCTGGCCGTGAAGTTGATCCACAGCAGCAGCGCGATCGGCACCCCGAAGGCCCCGTACAGGGACTTGCCGGCCACACCGCTGATGTAGCCCCCGAGCAGCAGCTTCAGCAGTTCGAAGCCGACCGCCCCGGTGAGCGCCGCCGTCAGCAGATGGTGGCGCTCCGGGTGTACGCCGGGCAGCAGGGTCAGGACGTACAGCAGGAGAAGGAAGTCCGCGAGCACCGCCACCAGGAACGCGGCGGCCTGGAGCAGCACCCCGCTCGCGCCGTCCTCGTCGACACCCAGCCGCCCGGTCGCCCATCCGATCGCGCTGGACGCGAGCGCGGAGGCGGCCAGCGAGGCCAGTCCGGCCGCGCCGAGCCCCAGCAGGACAAGACCGTCCATGGCCTTGCGGACGAACGGATTGCCCTCGTCCTCGTCGTCCTTCTCCCATACCGCGCGCAGGCACTCGCGCAGCGAGCCCACCCAGCCGATGCCGGTGAGCAGCAGGACCGCCCCGGCCACCACGCCGACCGTGCCCGCGTTCTCGACCAGGGACCCCAGATCCAGCTGGTCGGAGATGCCCGGCACCTGCTCGGAGACACCGGCCTCGAAGCGGTGCAGCTGATCCTCGGTCAGCAGCGCGGCACCGACCGCCGCGCACACGGTGATCAGCGGGAACAGGGCCAGAAAGCTGATGAACGTGATCGCGGCGGCGAGCCTGGTCCAGTGGACCCGGTCGAGCGCCTCGTACGACCGCCAGACGTGGGTACGTGCCAGCCGCGCGAGCAGGGGCCCCACCACCGGGAGCCGGGTCAGCCAGTCCATGGCACACACCTACCCCGACCACCGGCCCGCCAGCCCGCGAGGCGCGCCGGGGCCGGTGCTCAGCGAGCGGGAAGCGTGCCCCGCGCCGCGGGTTCGGCCGAGGGGGCGGACGCCTGCTGGGGCAGGACGGACACGCCTCCGCTCCCGAAGGGATAATCGTGGAGCTTGCGCCACACGCCGTCGGTGCCCTGCTCGTAGAGCGCGAACCCGGTGCTGATCCACTCGGCCTCGTACCCGCTCAGCTCCTCGTAGGCCCGGTCCATCGCCTCCTCGGCGATGCCGTGCGCCACCGTGACGTGCGGGTGGTACGGGAACTGGAGGTCGCGCGCCACGGGACCGGAGGCGTCCCTGATCCGCTTCTGGAGCCAGGCGCACTCCTCGGCGCCCTCGACGACCTTGACGTAGACGACGGGCGAGAGCGGGCGGAACGTTCCGGTGCCCGACAGGCGCATGGGGAACGGCCGGCCGGTCATGGCCACCTCGGCGAGGTGCGCGCAGATCTCCGGCACGGCCTCGGCATCGGCCTCGGTGGGCGGGAGAAGGGTGACATGGGTGGGGATGCCGTGCGCGGCGGCGTCCCCGAAGCCGGCCCGCAGCTCCTGGAGCAGGCTGCCGTACGGCTCCGGGACCGCGATCGAAACGCCCAGCGTTACGGTCCCCATCGTTCTCCTCAGTCGCTCGTGGTCGGTCGGCGGCGGGCGGCCGGGTGGGTGCTCGCCGGTGCCAGTGTGCAGTGTGGCGGGCGGACCCGGCCCGCCGCCAGGGCCCCGGACAGAGGGCACACACGTGTCAGTGCACCTTCTGTCCGGACTTGTCGGATTCAGCCTGGCCTTCGCCCCCGCGCGTGTCGGACCTCACTCGTCCGGCTCCGCCGGAACCCGTTCCGGCCGTTCCGGCCCCGGTCGGGGCCGGGCAGGGGCCGGGCCGGGACCATGGCGCGGGTGTCAGTGCTTGGCGGGGAGGAAGCCCACGCGGTCGTAGGCCAGCGCCAGCGTCTCCGCGGCGACGGCGCGGGCCTTCTCGGCCCCCTTGGCCAGGATCGAGTCCAGCGTCTCCGGGTCGTCGAGGTACGCCTGCGTACGGGACCTGAACGGTGTGACGAATTCGACCATCACGTCCGCGAGATCGCCCTTCAGGGCGCCGTACAGCTTGCCCTCGTACTTCTTCTCCAGCTCGGCGATCGTCTCGCCGGTCAGCGTGGAGTAGATGCTGAGCAGATTGCTGACGCCCGGCTTGTTCTCGACGTCGTAGCGGACGACGGTGTCCGTGTCCGTGACGGCGCTCTTGACCTTCTTCGCCGTCGTCCTCGGCTCGTCGAGCAGGTTGATCAGGCCCTTCGGGCTCGACGCCGACTTGCTCATCTTGGCGGTCGGGTCCTGGAGGTCGTAGATCTTCCCGGTCTCCTTGAGGATGTACGCCTCGGGGAGGGTGAAGGTCTGGCCGAGCCGGGTGTTGAAGCGCTCGGCGAGGTCCCGGGTCAGCTCGATGTGCTGCCGCTGGTCCTCGCCGACCGGGACCTGGTTCGCCTGGTACAGCAGGATGTCGGCGACCTGGAGGATCGGGTACGTGAACAGGCCGACCGTCGCCCGCTCGGCTCCCTGCTTCGCCGACTTGTCCTTGAACTGGGTCATCCGGCTGGCCTCGCCGAAGCCGGTGAGGCAGTTCATGACCCAGCCCAGCTGGGCGTGCTCGGGAACATGGCTCTGGACGAACAGCGTGCAGCGGTCCGGGTCCAGACCGGCGGCGAGCAGCTGGGCGGCGGCGAGACGGGTGTTGGCGCGCAGCTGGGCCGGGTCCTGCGGCACGGTGATCGCGTGCAGGTCCACGACCATGTAGAAGGCGTCGTGAGTCTCCTGCAGCGCCACCCACTGGCGGACGGCACCGAGGTAGTTGCCGAGGTGGAAGGAGCCCGCGGTGGGCTGGATTCCGGAGAGCACGCGAGGACGATCAGAGGCCATGTCCCCCATTCTCTCAGGTGCCGCCCACAGCTTCGGAACGGCCGGGAACCGATCTTGTCCCGGCGGTGTACCAGAGCCGTCCCGGCCGGCCCGGCCGAGGGGGCGCCGCTTCACCCCGGCCCCGTGGTCACCCGGAGGCGATCGTCCGGAGGCCTGTCTC
>NZ_JAAAXQ010000194.1 GCF_009916105.1 Streptomyces sp. GC420
CCCCACCACCCGTTCGCTGAGCGGACATCAGAGTTCGGCCAACGGATAGATTCCGGCCAAGCTTTTGACGCGCTCCTGACATGGGACGTTCACTCCTGGCACTCTGTGCCCGTTCCGTTTGTCACGCACCCGCACCGCGCTCTGCACGCACGGCCCCGCCGGCCCATCCCGTCGGCGGGTCTTCCTCCGGCCGCCCGCCCACCGGCGGCCGCAGCGATAGGAGTTCGCGTGAGATCCACCCCCCACAGAGGCGCCCACAGACGCACCCTGGCGACCGGCGCCCTCGTCGCCGCGGCGGCCATGCTGATCACCGGGGTCCAGGCCGGCACCGCCGGCGCCCGCCCCGACGACGCCGCCGCCAAGGCCGGCCGGGCCGCGAAGTTCGAGAAGCCCGACCCCGGCGCGCTGCCCGCCAAGCTCTCCCCGTCCCAGCGGGCCGAGCTGCTGCGCGAGGCGAACGCCACCAAGGCCGAGACCGCCGAGGAACTCGGCCTGGGCGCCAAGGAGAAGCTGGTCGTCCGTGAGGTCCTCAGGGACGTCGACGGCACCGTCCACACCCGCTACGAGCGCACCTACGCGGGCCTGCCGGTGCTCGGCGGCGACCTCGTCGTCCACGAGAAGAAGTCCGGGAAGACCGAGGGCGTCACCAAGAACTACAAGCCGCAGCTGAAGGTCTCCGACCTCAGCGCCGAGGTGACCGCCGGCACCGCCGAGAAGCAGGCCGTCAGGGCCGCGAAGGCCGAGGGCTCCACCAAGTCCGAGGCGGACAGCGCCCGCAAGGTGATCTGGGCCGGCAGCGGCAAGCCGGTGCTCGCCTACGAGACCGTCGTCAGCGGCATCCAGCACGACGACACCCCGAGCGAGCTGCACGTCATCACCGACGCGCAGACCGGCAAGAAGCTGCACGAGTACGAGGGCGTGCACACCGGCACGGGCAACACCCAGTACAGCGGGTCGGTGACCCTGGGGACCACCCAGTCCGGGTCGACGTACAACCTCACCGACGCCGCGCGCGGCGCCCACAAGACGTACAACCTCAACCGGGGTACGTCGGGCACGGGCACGCTCTTCAGCGGCTCGGACGACGTGTGGGGCGACGGCACCGCCTCGAACCTGGAGACCGCGGGGGCGGACGCGCACTACGGCGCCGCGCTGACGTGGGACTACTACAAGAACGTGCACGGGCGCAACGGCCTGCGCAACGACGGTGTGGCCCCCTACAGCCGGGTGCACTACAGCAGCAACTACGTCAACGCCTTCTGGCAGGACTCCTGCTTCTGCATGACGTACGGCGACGGCTCGGGCAACGCGGCTCCGCTGACCTCGATCGACGTCGCGGCGCACGAGATGACCCACGGCCTGACCTCCGTCACCGCGAACCTCACCTACAGCGGTGAGTCGGGCGGCCTGAACGAGGCGACCTCCGACATCTTCGCCGCCGCCGTCGAGTTCAACGCGAACAACTCCCAGGACGTCGGCGACTACCTGGTGGGCGAGAAGATCGACATCAACGGGGACGGCACCCCGCTGCGCTACATGGACAAGCCGAGCAGGGACGGCTCGTCCAAGGACTACTGGTACTCCGGCATCGGCTCGGTCGACGTCCACTACTCCTCCGGCCCGGCCAACCACTGGTTCTACCTGGCCTCCGAGGGCGACGGCGCCAAGACCGTCAACGGGGTCTCCTACGACTCGCCGACCTCCGACGGCCTTCCGGTGACGCCGATCGGTCGGGCGAACGCCGAGAAGATCTGGTTCCGTGCGCTGACCACGTACATGACGTCGAGCACCAACTACGCGGGGGCGCGCACGGCCACGCTCCAGGCCGCCGCCGACCTGTTCGGGCTGGGCTCGGCCACGTACAACAACACGGCCAACGCGTGGGCGGCCATCAACGTCGGCTCCCGGATCCTGGACGGCGTCACCGTGACCCCGCCCGGCAACCAGTACTCCACGGTGGGCTCCGACGTGAGCCTCCAGGTGCAGGCGACCAGCACCAACGCGGGTGCGCTGAGCTACGCGGCGACCGGCCTGCCGGCCGGACTGTCGATCAACTCCTCCACCGGCCTGATCTCGGGTTCGCCGACCACCGCGGCCGTCAGCTCGGTGACGGTGACCGTCACGGACTCGGCGGGCGAGACGGGGACGGCGAGCTTCACCTGGACCGTCGACCCGGAGGGCCAGGGCAGCGTCTTCGAGAACACCGCGGACTACCCGATCGCCGACAACTCGACGGTCGAGTCGCCGATCAACGTCAACCGCTCCGGCACCGCCTCCAGCGCCCTCCAGGCGCAGGTCGACATCGTCCACACCTGGCGCGGTGACCTGGTCGTCTCCCTGATCGCCCCCGACGGGACGGCGTACACGCTGCTGAACCGCAGCGGCGGCTCGGCGGACGACGTCCACCAGACCTTCACGGTCAACGCCTCCTCCGAGACGGCGACGGGGACCTGGAAGCTGCGGGTGCAGGACGCGGCCTCCGGCGACACGGGCTACATCGACAGCTGGAAGCTGACCTTCTGAACCCCGCTTCCCGCATGACCTGCTGACGCACCATCAGCCGGTGCCCGGGGCCGCTGGCCGGCCTCGGGCACCGGCTCCTCACATCCGTTCATGTTCGGTCAATCAATGGTCAAAACTGATCAACGACCAGTGACATGGACACGACTCCTCTGCGAATCTACGGCCACGACTTTGCAATCCCCCCACTCAGCAAAGGACTTACACGTGACCCCCCGCATAACCCGCTCTACGCGCGTCGCCACCGCCCTCACCCTGGCCGTCACCGGCGCGCTCCTCACCGCGGGACTCGGCACCACCACCGCCGGTGCCGCCACCCCCACCGAGGGCACCGCGGCCACGGCGCTCCCGCTGAAGCTCACCCCCTCGCAGCGGGCCGAGCTGCTGCGCGAGGCGAACGCCACCAAGGCCGAGACCGCCGGGGAACTCGGCCTCGGCGCCAAGGAGAAGCTGGTCGTCCGCGACGTCGTCAAGGACGCCGACGGCACGGTCCACACCCGCTACGAGCGCACCTACGCGGGCCTGCCCGTGCTCGGCGGCGACCTCGTCGTCCACACCTCGAAGACCGGTGAGACCAAGGGCGCGACCAAGGCCGTGAAGGCCGCCATCAAGGTCGCCGACCTCGCCCCCGAGGTCACCGGGGCCACCGCGGAGAAGCAGGCCCTCAAGGCCGCGAAGGCGGAGGGCTCCACCAAGTCCGAGGCCGACCAGGCGCCCCGCAAGGTGATCTGGGCGGCCGACGGCACGCCCGGCCTCGCCTACGAGACCGTCGTCGGCGGCTTCCAGCACGACGGCACCCCGCAGGAACTGCACGTCATCACGGACGCGCAGACCGGCGAGAAGCTGTACGAGTACGAGGCCATCGTGACCGCCACCGGCAACAGCCAGTACTCCGGCACGGTGAACATCGGCACCACGCTGTCGGGTTCGACGTACCAGCTCAACGACACCACGCGCGGCAGCCACAAGACGTACAACCTGAACGGCGGCACCTCCGGCACCGGCACGCTGTTCACCGACGCCGACAACGTCTGGGGCACCGGCTCCGCCACCAACACCCAGACCGCCGCCGTGGACGCCCACTTCGGCGCGCAGACGACCTGGGACTTCTACAAGAACGTGCTCGGGCGCAGCGGCATCAAGAACAACGGCGTCGCCGCGTACTCCCGCGTCCACTACGGCAACGCGTACGTCAACGCCTTCTGGTCCGACAGCTGCTTCTGCATGACGTACGGCGACGGCTCGGGCAACACCAAGCCGCTGACCTCGCTCGACGTGGCGGGCCACGAGATGACGCACGGCGTCACCTCCAACACCGCGGGCCTCAACTACAGCGGCGAGTCCGGCGGTCTGAACGAGGCGACCTCCGACATCCTCGGCACCGCCGTGGAGTTCTACGCCGCCAACGCCTCCGACCCCGGCGACTACCTCATCGGCGAGAAGATCGACATCCGCGGCAACGGCACCCCGCTGCGCTACATGGACAAGCCGAGCAAGGACGGCTCGTCCAAGGACTACTGGTCCTCCTCGCTCGGCTCGGTCGACGTCCACTACTCCTCGGGCCCGGCCAACCACTTCTTCTACCTGCTGTCCGAGGGCAGCGGCTCGAAGACGATCAACGGGGTGACGTACAACAGCGCCACCTACGACGGCTCCACCGTCACCGGCATCGGCCGGGACAAGGCCGTCAAGATCTGGTACAAGGCCCTGACCACGTACATGACCTCCACCACCAAGTACTCCGGGGCCAGGACGGCGACGCTGAACGCCGCCGGCGCGCTGTACGGCACCGGCAGCACCGAGTACGCGGCGGTGGCCGCGGCGTGGAAGGCCGTGAACGTCTCCTAGCGGACGTCCTCGGTACGCACGTGCGCCCCGCCGTCGCTCGCGCGACGGCGGGGCGCACCTGTGCCGGGGCCCGGCGCGTCCCGCACTACCGCATCAGCACTCCCCCGCCGTCTCCGGTCGTCCCGGTGGGCAGCGTCACCAGCCCCAGGTCGGCGCCGGAGGCCAGCAGCCGGTGGGAGGGCAGGATGCGGACCGTGTAGCCGAAGGGGCCGGTGCGGTCCAGGGACAGCGGGCCCTCGTAGGTCCAGCGGCCCTCCAGGTCCGGGCCGCCCACCGGCTTCAGGGCCGCGGCGCGGGCGTCGGCGATGGAGTCCTCGGGGTCGACCCGGCCCGAGACGGCCTGGACCTCGACGTCGTCGGGGACGAGCCCGTCGAGCGCGACCCGGACGCGCAGCGCCAGGGTGGAGCCGAGTTCGGCGGTGGAGGTGTCCCCGCGCGGGGTGGCACCGGCCGCCGCCGCCTCGACGTGGTCGACGGCGACCCTCGGCCAGGCGGCGCGGATCCGTGCCTTCCACTCGGCCAGCTCGCGCGCCTCGTCAAGGCCGAGCGCGCGGTGGGAGTGCGCGGCCGGGGTGTAGAGCCGCTCCACGTACTCACGGACCATGCGGCCGGCGAGCACCTTGGGGCCGAGGTTCATCAGGGTCTGGCGGACCATCTCGATCCAGCGGTCCGGCAGCCCGCCGCGGCCGCGGTCGTAGAAGCGCGGCGCGACCCGCTGCTCCAGCAGTTCGTAGAGGGCGTTCGCCTCCAGGTCGTCGCGCCGGTCGTCGTCGGTGGCGGCCCCGTCGGCGGTGGGGATGGCCCAGCCGAAGTCGGGCTCGTACCACTCGTCCCACCAGCCGTCCAGGACGGAGAGGTTGAGGCAGCCGTTGAGCGCCGCCTTCATGCCGGAGGTGCCGCAGGCCTCCAGCGGGCGCAGCGGATTGTTCAGCCAGACGTCGCAGCCCGGGTAGAGCTTCTGCGCCATCGCCATCCCGTAGTCGGGCAGGAAGACGATGCGGTGCCGCACCCGCGGGTCGTCCGCGAACCGCACCAGTTCCTGGACGAGCCGTTTGCCGCTGTCGTCGGCCGGGTGCGCCTTGCCGGCCACGACGATCTGGACCGGGCGCTCGGGGTGCAGCAGCAGATCCATCAGCCGGTCCCGGTCGCGCAGCATCAGGGTGAGCCGCTTGTAGGAGGGCACCCGGCGGGCGAAGCCGATGGTCAGGACGTCCGGGTCGAGCACCTGGGAGATCCAGCCCAGCTCGGCGGTGCCGGCGCCGCGCTGCCGCCAGGAGGCGAACAGCCGCCGCCGGACCTCGGTGACCAGTTGTTCGCGCAGTTCCCTGCGCAGCTCCCAGATCTCGCTGTCCGGGATGTCGGCGACGGCGTCCCAGCGCGAGGCGCCGCCGGCGGTGAGCACCTCCTCGGCCCGTGAGGCGCCGACCTGCCGCGCGCCGAGGCGGAACACCTCGGGCGCGACCCAGGTGGGCGCGTGCACCCCGTTGGTGATGGAGGTGATGGGCACCTCGGCGGCGTCGAAGCCGGGCCACAGGCCGGCGAACATCTCCCGGCTGACCTGCCCGTGCAGGGTGGAGACGCCGTTGGCGCGCTGGGCGAGGCGCAGGCCCATGACGGCCATGTTGAAGAGGTTGGGTTCGCCGCCGGGATAGGTCTCCATGCCGAGCCGGAGGATCCGCTCGACGTCCACGCCCGGCAGTTCGCCGTCCTCGCCGAAGTGGCGGGCGACGAGTTCCCGGTCGAAGCGGTCGATGCCGGCCGGGACGGGGGTGTGGGTGGTGAAGACCGTGCCGGCGCGTACGGACTCGAGTGCGGCGTCGAACTCGAGCCCCTGGGCAGCCAGTTCGCGGATCCGCTCCAGGCCGAGGAAGCCAGCGTGGCCCTCGTTGGTGTGGAAGACCTCGGGCTCCGGGTGGCCGGTCAGCCGGCAGTACGTGCGGACGGCGCGGACCCCTCCGACACCGAGCAGCATCTCCTGGAGCAGCCGGTGCTCGCTGCCGCCGCCGTAGAGACGGTCGGTGACGTCGCGCTCGCCGGGGCCGTTCTCCTCCACGTCCGAGTCGAGGAGCAGCAGCGGTACGCGGCCGACCTGGGCCTGCCAGACGTATGCGTGCAGCGAGCGCCGGCCGGGGAGCGTGAGGACGACCTGGCACGGTGTGCCGTCGGACTCGCGCAGCAGCCGCAGTGGGAGTTCGTTGGGGTCGAGGACGGGATAGTGCTCCTGCTGCCAGCCCTCGCGGGAGAGTGTCTGGCGGAAGTAGCCGTGGCGGTAGAGCAGGCCCACGCCGATCAGCGGGGCGCCGAGGTCGCTGGCGGCCTTGAGGTGGTCGCCCGCGAGGATGCCGAGGCCGCCGGAGTACTGGGGCAGGGCCGCCGTGATGCCGAATTCGGGGGAGAAGTAGGCGATGGCGGAGGGCAGGTCCGCCTCCTGCCCGGGGCCGCGGCGCTGGTACCAGCGGGAGCCGCCGGTGTAGTCCTCCAGGTCGTCGACCGCGGCGGCCAGCCGGCGCAGGAATCGGCGGTCGTCGGCCAGTTCGGCGAGGCGGGCGGAGGAGACGGTGCCGAGCAGGCGGACCGGGTCCTGCCCGGAGGCGGCCCAGCCCTCGGGATCGACGGACTGGAAGAGTTCTCGGGTCTCGGGGTGCCAGGACCAGCGCAGGTTCCGCGCCAGTTCACTGAGCGGTCGCAGGGGTTCCGGCAGGACGGGGCGGACGGTGAATCGACGGATGGCCTTCACGTTTCCACCTTCGCAGGGAACGTACTGAAACGTACTGGAATGTTCGAAAACGTACGTGTCCATTGTGTCCGGGGGACGCGCGGTCCGTGCGTCCCGGCGTGGAGTGTCCCTCCAGACGGTAGCGGCGCGGCAGGCTCGTCGACACGGCGCACAATCGCTTGGCCGTGCGCGGCAACCGATGGCGCGGCCGCGGCGACCAGATGGTGCACATGTCCCTCATCCCCCGAGGAGGAACCGTGGCACCCGCGGCAGGCAACGGCGCACCACATCACGCACGGCGCAGAACCCGGCTCGGCTTCCTGATGGCCGGCGCACTGGCGGCCGCAAGCCCTCTCCCCCTGTCCGGCACCGCCGGGGCGGCGACAGCACGGCAGGTGGAGGCACTGGACCGGGGTGTGGTCAGTGTCCACACCGACAGCGGCAATCTGGTCGGCTGGCGCTGGCTGGGGACCGATCCGGACAATGTCGCATTCAACGTGTACCGGGCCGGCACGAAGGTGAATTCCTCCCCCGTCACCAACTCCACCAACTTTTTTCACCCGGGTGCCCCCGAGCAGGCCGACTACACCGTCCGCGCGGTGGTGAACGGCGTCGAGCAGGGCGACTCGGTGCACGCCGTCCAGTTGCGCGCCGGGTACAAGGACGTGCCGCTCTCGCCGCCCGCCGGCGGCACGACCCCGGACGGCGTGGCCTACACCTACGAGGCGAACGACGCGAGCGTCGCCGATCTCGACGGGGACGGGGCGCTCGACTTCGTGCTGAAGTGGCAGCCCACCAACGCCAAGGACAACTCCCAGAGCGGCTGTACCGGCAACACGGTCGTCGACGGGATCAGGCTGGACGGCACCCGGCTGTGGCGGATCGACCTGGGGCGCAACATCCGCTCGGGTGCGCACTACACCCAGTTCCAGGCGTACGACTACGACGGCGACGGCCGGGCCGAGGTGGCGATGAAGACCGCCGACGGCACGGTCGACGGGCGGGGCACGATGATCGGCTCGGCCTCGGCGGACCACCGCAGCGCCGGTGGATACGTCCTGTCGGGCCCGGAGTACCTGACCATGTTCGACGGGGCGACGGGCGCGGCCCTGGGCACGGTCGACTACGTCCCGGCCCGCGGCACCGTCTCCTCCTGGGGCGACTCGTACGGCAACCGGGTCGACCGGTTCCTGGCCGGGACGGCGTACCTGGACGGGGCCAGGCCCTCGCTGATCATGGCGCGCGGCTACTACACCCGGACGGTGATCGCCGCCTGGGACTGGCGGGGCGGCGTCTTCACCCGCCGCTGGACGTTCGACACCAGCTCCTCCACCAACGCGGGCCGGGGCTTCGACGGCCAGGGCTCGCACAGTCTGTCCGTCGGCGACGTGGACGGGGACGGCAGGGACGAGATCGTCTACGGCGCGATGGCGGTGGACGACAACGGCTCCGGCCTGTGGACGGCGCGGACCGGACACGGTGACGCGCAGCACCTGGGGGACCTCGACCCGGCGGACCCGGGCCTGGAGTACTTCAAGGTCTCCGAGTCCTCCTCGCAGCCCGCCGAGCTGTACCTCGACCCGGCGAACGGCGCCGTGAAGTGGCAGCTCGCCGCCTGCTGCGACAACGGGCGCGGGGTCGCGGCCGACATCTGGGCCGGCAACGACGGTGCGGAGGTGTGGTCCGCCTCGGACACGTCGGTCCGTGACGAGGCCGGGGCCGCCAAGGGCCGCGAGCCGTCCTCGGTGAACTTCGCCGCCTGGTGGGACGGCGTCCCGGTGCGCGAACTCCTCGACGGCACGCACGTCGACAAGTACCGGCCCTCGTCCGACACCCGGCTGCTGACCGGCGCCCCGGTCTCCTCCAACAACGGCACCAAGGCCACCCCGGCCCTGTCGGGGGACATCCTCGGGGACTGGCGCGAGGAGGTCGTCTGGCGGACCTCGGACAACCGGGCGCTGCGGATCTACTCGACCCCGCACGAGACGAGTACGAAGATCACCACCCTGCTGCACGACACCATGTACCGCACGGGCCTGGCCTGGCAGAACACGGGCTACAACCAGCCGCCGCATCCTGGGTTCTTCATCGGGAACGGCATGCCCACCGCTCCGCGCCCGGCCGTCTACGCGCCGTAGCGCGGGCGGGACGCTTTCCGCCCCTCCGCATGCGCCGCTCGTACCACCCCTCACTACGCGGGCGATATGGCCGATTCCACCCCCTCGTCGGCCTTGTCGCACTTCACACCAACCGGAAGGCTGCCAAGTGGCGCCGGAGGGCGTCGAGTTGAGGAGGGGACTGAAGCGGATGGCACTGATGCGCGACTTGCGCCTGCGCCTGACAGGGGTGACCGGGGTGGTGACCGCCGCGGCGACCGCGGCGGCGCTCTCGGTCGCCTCGCCGCCCGCGCAGGCGGCGCCCGCGGAGGGGCGCATACACGGGGCCGGCTCGGCCGGTTCCGTCGACAGCAGCTACATCGTCACCCTCAGGACCGGGGCGGCGGGGGTCAGCGCCTCGTCGGCGGCGGGAAGGGAGCTGGCCGCCCGGTACGGCGCGAGAATCAGCCATGTCTACCGGGAGGTCCTGAACGGCTTCGCCGTGGAGGCGAGCGAGACCCGGGCGAAGCGGCTGGCCGCCGATCCCCGGGTCGCCTCGGTCACCCAGGACACCCGGGTCTTCCTGGACCGCACCCAGAACAACCCCCCGTCCTGGGGTCTCGACCGGCTCGACCGGAAGTCCCTGCCCCTCGACGGGTCCTACGCCTTGCCCGACAGCGCCGGCAAGGGCGTACGGATCTACGTCATCGACACCGGCGTGCGCACCTCGCACAGGGACTTCGGCGGCCGGGCGGTGAGCGGCTGGGACTTCGTCCAGAACGACCGCGTCGCCCAGGACGGCAACGGACACGGCACCCATGTCGCGGCGACGGCGGCCGGTGCGGGGCACGGTGTGGCGAAGAGGGCGACGATCGTGGCCGTGCGGGTGCTCGACAGCCGGGGCGCCGGCACGACGGCCCAGGTCATCGCGGGCATCGACTGGGTGACGCGCAACGCGGTCGGGCCCGCCGTCGCCAATCTGAGCCTGGGCGGCGCGCCGAACGCCCAGCTGGACGCCGCGGTCCGCAGGTCCGTCGCCTCCGGGGTGACCTACACCGTCGCGGCGGGCAACGAGGGGGCGTCCGCGGGCCTGGGCTCCCCGGCCCGGGTGCGGGAGGCGGTCACGGTCGGCGCCACCGACGTCCGGGACCGGCGCGCCGGATTCTCGAACTGGGGTTCGCGGCTCGATCTGTTCGCACCAGGTGTGAACATCACGTCCGCGTGGAACACGGCCGACACGGCGACGGCGGTCGCCTCCGGCACCTCGATGGCCGCGCCGCACGCGGCGGGCGCCGCCGCGCTGTACCTGGCCGACCACCCGCGGGCCCGCCCGGCGGCGGTGGGCGAGGCGCTCGTCGGGAACTCGGCGAAGGGCCGGGTGGGGGGCGCGGGTCCCGGCTCCCCGAACCGGCTGCTCCAGGTCCGCGGCTGACACCTGCCGCGGTCCGCCCGGCACCCGTACGGCCCTGTCGGACGGGTCCCGGGCGGCGGAGTTCTTACGCATCAGTAGTTAACCGAATACCGGATTGCCGCCGAAGACGCCGTGGGAAGGCTACTTCGGTACGGCGTGCCCCGGCACCGTACGTCCGTATCTCACGCACCCACCCGAGTGAACGCGGACAGGAGCGCCCCATGCCCGCAGCCCGCCCGACAGGCCGCCCGCCGAAGGAACGGATACAAAGAATCGAACCCCGCGAACGCACAGCCGTAGGTGAACCCATGATCGGTCGCATCCCTGTTCTGGACGTACGTCCCCTCGTCGACTGCGGAAACCGTCCCGCCAAGGCGGTGGTGGGCGAGACGTTCCAGGTCAGCGCGACCGTCTTCCGGGAGGGCCATGACGCGGTCGCCGCCAATGTGGTGCTGCGCGACCCCACCGGCCGTCAGGGACCCTGGACGCCGATGCGGGAACTCGCCCCCGGCACCGACCGCTGGGGTGCCGACGTCACCCCGGACGCCGAGGGCACCTGGACCTACGCCGTGGAGGCCTGGAGCAACCCGATCGCCACCTGGCGGCACCACGCGCAGATCAAGATCCCGGCCGGCATGGACACCGATCTGGTCCTGGCCGAGGGCGCCGAGCTGCACGAACGGGCCGCCGCCGGGGTCCCGAAGGACGAGGGCCGGGACGTCGTGCTGGCCGTCGTGGACGCGCTGCGCGACACGGAGCGGCCCGCCGCCTCCCGGCTGGCCGCCGCGCTGACCCCGGACGTGGCGCGCACCCTGGCCCGCCACCCGCTGCGCGAACTGGTCACCGCCTCGGCCCGGATGCCGCTGCTGGTGGAGCGGACCCGCGCCCTGTTCGGCTCCTGGTACGAGTTCTTCCCGCGCTCCGAGGGCGCGGTCGTCGACCCCGCGGGCGTGCGGCCCCCGGTCTCCGGCACCTTCCGCACCGCCGGGATGCGGCTGCCGGCGATCGCGGCGATGGGCTTCGACGTGGTCTACCTCCCGCCGGTCCACCCGATCGGCACGACCTTCCGCAAGGGCCCGAACAACACGCTGTCGGCGGGTCCCGGCGACGTCGGCGTGCCCTGGGCGATCGGCTCCCCCGAGGGCGGCCACGACGCGATCCACCCGGACCTCGGCACCCTGGAGGACTTCGACCACTTCGTGGCGCGGGCCGGGGAGCTCGGCCTGGAGGTGGCGCTGGACTTCGCGCTGCAGTGCTCCCCGGACCACCCGTGGGTGAAGGAGCACCCGGAGTGGTTCAACCACCGGCCGGACGGCTCGATCGCGTACGCCGAGAACCCGCCGAAGAAGTACCAGGACATCTACCCGATCGCCTTCGACGCCGACATGGACGGCCTGGTCGAGGAGACCCTGCGGGTGCTGCGGCACTGGATGGCGCACGGGGTGCGGATCTTCCGCGTGGACAACCCGCACACGAAACCGGTGGTCTTCTGGGAGCGGGTGATCGCGGAGATCAACCGCGCCGACCCCGATGTGATCTTCCTGGCCGAGGCGTTCACCCGCCCCGCGATGATGCACACGCTGGCCCGCATCGGTTTCCAGCAGTCGTACACCTACTTCACCTGGCGCAACACCAAACAGGAACTCACCGAGTACCTCACGGAACTCTCCGGTGAGGCGGCCTCGTACATGCGCCCGAACTTCTTCGTCAACACGCCCGACATTTTGCACGCGTACCTTGTCGATGGCGGCAGACCGGCCTTCGAGGCGCGGGCCGTGCTCGCCGCGACCCTGGTGCCGACGTGGGGCGTCTACGCGGGCTACGAGCTGTGCGAGAACGTTCCGCTGCGGCAGGGCAGCGAAGAGTACCTGAACTCGGAGAAGTACCAACTGAGGCCGCGGGACTGGGAGTCGGCGGAACGGGAGGGCCGTACGATCGCTCCTCTCATCACCGAGCTCAACGCGATCAGGCGCCGCAACCCTGCGCTGAGGCAGTTGCGCGACATCCATTTCCACGACGCGGACAAGGAAGCGGTGATCGCGTACTCGAAGCGGGCGGGTTCGAACACCGTGCTGGTGGTCGTGAACCTCGACCCCCACCACACCCAGGAGGCAACGGTCTCGTTGGACATGCCGGCACTCGGCCTCGACTGGCACGAGTCCATCCCGGTGCGCGACGAGCTCACCGGTGAGACCTACCACTGGGGCAGGGCCAATTACGTGCGACTCGAGCCGGGCGTCACGCCTGCGCATGTACTCGTCCTGCGACCGTCCTCACCGATCGGAGGGTCACCCACAACATGATCGTCAATGAGCCCGTCCATGACACCTTCGAGGACACACCCGCCAAGGACCGTCATCCGGACTGGTACAAGCGGGCCGTCTTCTACGAAGTGCTCGTCCGTTCCTTCCAGGACAGCAACGGCGACGGCGTAGGAGACCTCAAAGGGCTCACCGCCAAGCTGGACTACCTGCAATGGCTGGGGGTCGACTGCCTCTGGCTGCCGCCGTTCTTCGCCTCACCGCTGCGCGACGGCGGTTACGACGTCTCGGACTACACCGCCGTCCTCCCGGAGTTCGGCGATCTCGCCGACTTCGTCGAGTTCGTCGACGCCGCCCACAACCGCGGCATGCGCGTGATCATCGACTTCGTGATGAACCACACCAGCGACCAGCACCCGTGGTTCCAGGAGTCGCGCAACAACCCCGACGGCCCGTACGGCGACTACTACGTCTGGGCCGACGACGACAAGCAGTACCAGGACGCGCGGATCATCTTCGTCGACACCGAGACCTCCAACTGGACCTTCGACCCGGTGCGCAAGCAGTACTACTGGCACCGCTTCTTCTCCCACCAGCCGGATCTCAACTACGAGAACCCGCAGGTGCAGGAGGAGATCATCGCGGCGCTCAGATTCTGGCTCGACCTGGGCATCGACGGCTTCCGGCTGGACGCCGTGCCCTACCTCTACGCCGAGGAGGGCACCAACTGCGAGAACCTGCCCGCCACCCACGAGTTCCTCAGGCGGGTCCGCAAGGAGATCGACGCCCAGTACCCGGACACCGTGCTGCTGGCGGAGGCCAACCAGTGGCCCGAGGACGTCGTCGACTACTTCGGCGACTACTCGACCGGCGGCGACGAGTGCCACATGGCCTTCCACTTCCCGGTCATGCCGCGGATCTTCATGGCGGTCAGGCGGGAGTCGCGCTACCCGGTCTCGGAGATCCTGGCCAAGACCCCGGCGATCCCCTCGAAGTGCCAGTGGGGCATCTTCCTGCGCAACCACGACGAGCTCACCCTCGAGATGGTCACCGACGAAGAGCGTGACTACATGTGGGCGGAGTACGCCAAGGACCCGCGGATGCGCGCCAACATCGGGATCCGGCGCCGCCTCGCCCCGCTGCTGGACAACGACCGCAACCAGATCGAACTGTTCACGGCCCTGCTGCTGTCCCTTCCGGGCTCGCCGATCCTCTACTACGGCGACGAGATCGGCATGGGCGACAACATCTGGCTCGGCGACCGGGACGCCGTGCGCACCCCGATGCAGTGGACGCCCGACCGCAACGCGGGCTTCTCCTCCTGCGACCCCGGCCGGCTCTTCCTGCCCACGATCATGGACCCGGTCTAC
Organism: Streptomyces sp. GC420; assembly: GCF_009916105.1. Lineage (GTDB taxonomy): Bacteria > Actinomycetota > Actinomycetes > Streptomycetales > Streptomycetaceae > Streptomyces. The sequence continues at coordinate 14,223 of NZ_JAAAXQ010000194.1, forward strand.
GGCTACCAGGTCACCAATGTCGAAGCCTCGATGACCTCGCCGTCCTCGCTGCTGCACTGGACCCGGCGCATGATCGAGATCCGCAAGCAGAACCCGGCGTTCGGCCTCGGCTCGTACACCGAGCTGCCCTCGTCGAACCCGGCGGTGCTGGCCTTCCTGCGCGAGGCCCCCTCCGTGGAGGGGCAGGGGGACGACCTCGTCCTGTGCGTGAACAACTTCTCGCGCTTCGCCCAGCCCACGGAACTGGACCTCAGCAGCTTCCAGGGAAGGCACCCCGTGGAACTCATCGGTGGCGTCCGCTTCCCCGCCATCGGAGAATGGCCGTATCTGCTCACGCTGGCAGGCCACGGCTTCTATTGGTTCCGGCTGCGCAAGGACGTCGGGCCGAGCTGAGGGAGGCCGGGCCGGAGGCCGGTTCCGGCCGGTTCCCGAGGGCCGAGGGCGGGCCGGTTTCCACCGGCCCGCCCTGGGCACTCTCACTGAATACCGAACCCGAGGCGCACCCGCCTCTCCCCGTCGCACACGGGGAACCTGAGGGGACCTGTACGGACGATCCTCACCCGACACTCCCCCGGGCACCGTCCGGGGGACCACCACGCTCCGCCGGATGTCCAATACCGTAATCCGGGACAATCTGCGCATTTACGTGTGTCTGGAGACCCGGGGAAAGGACGCGACGCCATGTCGGAGGCAGCATCCACCCGGGGCACCGGGGCAGCCCGGGCCGTCTTCGTCGCTCCCCGCCCGGCCGCCGATCCGCTCCCCCCGCTCGAACCGCTCCTGCGCGAATGGCTGCCCAGGCAGCGGTGGTTCGCGGGGAAGGGCCGGTCCATCACCGGGCTGTCCCTGGTGTCGATGACGGAGCTGCTGCCGGTGTCGGCCTCCGGGCCCGCCCCCGGCCTCCTGCACCTGCTGGTCGACGCCGAGCAGCAACTCCTCCCCTC
>NZ_JAAAXQ010000195.1 GCF_009916105.1 Streptomyces sp. GC420
ACAGCCCCCTCCTCCTGTGCGAGGGCCGCGTCCAGGCGTGCCCGCGCCCCCTCCAGCCAGCGCCTGCACACCTTCGCCAGTTCCTCGCCACGCTCCCACAGCGCCAGCGACTCCTCGAGCGTCGTGCCACCCGCCTCCAGCCGGCGCACCACCTCGATCAGTTCGTCCCGCGCCTGCTCGTACCCGAGCGTGGACTCCTGCCGGACATCCGTCTCGCCCATGTCTCTCCGTATCTCCCAACCCTGTGCACCGGTCCGTCCGCGAACCGGTGCGTCGAAAAACGCGCTTCGAACGCGTCGGAAAAGAAGGGGTGCCACCCCGGCGGCCGGAACCCGGACGGCCGCCACCGTGCCCTGCCGGGCACTCCCGCGCCTCCACGGCGGCGCGGGGCCCGCCGGCGGAACCGGGACTCAGTCGGCGACCCGCACCCCGAACTCGCCCTCCGCGACCCTGGCCCGCAGCTCCTCGCCCGGCGCCACCTCCCCGGCCGACCGCACCACATGCCCGTCCGCGCGCTGGAGCACCGCGTAGCCGCGCTCCAGCGTCGCCGCCGGGGAGAGCGACACCACCCTCGCCCGGGTGTGCGCCAGCTCCGAGTCCGCACGGTCCAGCAGGTGCCGCAGACAGCGTCTGCTGCGCCCGACCAGCGACTCGATCTGCTCCTCGCGCTCCTCGACCATCCGCGCCGGCCGCTCCATGCACGGCCGGGCCAGCGCGTGCGCCAGCCCGCGCTCCTCGCGCTCGATCACGGACCGCGCCGCGCGCAGAGCCCGCTCCCGCAACAGCTCGACCCGCCGGATCTCCTCGGACACGTCCGGCACGACCTTCTTCGCGGCGTCGGTCGGCGTGGACGCCCTGAGGTCGGCCACCAGGTCCAGCAGCGGAGAGTCGGGCTCGTGCCCGATCGCGGACACCACCGGCGTACGGCACGCGGCCACCGCGCGCACCAGCTGCTCGTCCGAGAACGGCAGCAGGTCCTCCACGCTGCCGCCGCCCCGCGCCACGATGATCACGTCGACTTCGTCGAGCTCGTCGAGTTCCTTGACGGCCTGCACCACCTGCGGGACGGCGTGCACCCCCTGCACGGGGACGTTGCGCACCTCGAAGCGCACCGCGGGCCAGCGGTGCCGGGCGTTCTCTATGACGTCGCGCTCCGCCGCCGAGGCCCGCCCGCACACCAGGCCGATGAGCTGCGGCAGGAACGGCAGCGGCTTCTTGCGGTCCGCCGCGAACAGTCCCTCGCGGCCCAGCGACTTCTTCAGCTGCTCCAGCCTGGCCAGCAGCTCGCCGATCCCGACCGGCCTTATCTCCGTGGCCCGCAGCGACAGCTGCCCGCGCGGCGCGTACCACTCCGGCTTCGCGAACACGACCACCCGCGCGCCCTCGGACACGATGTCCGCGACCGAGTCGAACACCTGGCGGTAGCACGTGACGCTCAGTGAGATGTCGTACGACGGGTCCCGGAGCGTCACGAACACCACCCCGGCCCCCGGGCGCCGCGACAGCTGGGTGATCTGCCCCTCGACCCACACCGCGCCCAGCCGGTCGATCCAGCCCCCGATGAGCCGTGACACCTCGCCGACGGGGATCGGCGACTCGGGTGAAGTGTTGAGAGCCATGGGCCCGAGCGTAACGGCCACCGCCGACAGCGGACCGTACACGTGCCTCACCGGGACTCCTTTGCCGCTTGCCCCTTTGTCCCCTTGTCCCCGGCGGCTCCGCCCCCGCCCCGGTGATCTCGGGGCGGGAGCGCCCGGCCTTACGATGGTGGGCATGACTGACACGCCTCCCGCGCCCTCCGCTCGCCGCGTCCTGCTCGCCGCTCCCCGCGGCTACTGCGCGGGCGTGGACCGTGCCGTGATCGCCGTCGAGAAGGCCCTGGAGCAGTACGGGGCGCCGATCTACGTCCGCCACGAGATCGTGCACAACAAGTACGTCGTGCAGACCCTGGAGAAGAAGGGCGCGATCTTCGTCGACAAGACGGCGGAGGTCCCCGAGGGCTCCATCGTGATGTTCTCCGCGCACGGCGTGGCGCCGATCGTCCATGAGGAGGCCGCCGAGCGGAAGCTCGCGACCATCGACGCGACCTGCCCCCTGGTGACCAAGGTCCACAAGGAGGCCGTCCGCTTCGCCCAGGAGGACTACGACATCCTCCTGATCGGCCACGAGGGCCACGAGGAGGTCATCGGGACGTCCGGCGAGGCCCCCGACCACATCACCCTCGTCGACGGTCCGGAGGACGTCGCGAGCGTCACCGTCCGCGACGAGTCGAAGGTCGTCTGGCTCTCCCAGACCACCCTCTCCGTCGACGAGACCATGGAGACGGTCGACAGGCTGAAGGAGAAGTTCCCGCAGCTCGTCTCCCCGCCCAGCGACGACATCTGCTACGCCACGCAGAACCGGCAGATCGCCGTCAAGCAGATGGGCGCCGACGCCGACCTGGTCATCGTCGTCGGCTCGCAGAACTCCTCCAACTCCAAGCGGCTCGTCGAGGTCGCCCTGGGCGCGGGCGCGAAGGACGCGCACCTGGTGGACTTCGCCTCCGAGATCGACGAGGCCTGGCTGACCGACGAGGTGCGCACCGTCGGCGTGACCTCCGGCGCCTCCGTGCCCGAGGTACTGGTCGAGGAGGTCCTGGAGTGGCTGTCGCGGCACGGCTTCGAGGACGTCGAGATCGTCAAGGCGGCTGAGGAGTCCATCACCTTCTCGCTGCCCAAGGAACTGCGCCGCGACCTGCGCTCCGAGGCGGCCTCCCTGGTCGACGGGAAGTGAACCGGCGGGAAGCGACCGGCGGGAAGCGACCGGCGGGATGTGACCGGAGAAGTCCGTTGAAGAAGTGATCAAAAGCTGATCACTTCCTCCCTGTGGTGCGTGACTGTCCGTCGATCGTCGTAACGTAGAGTCCATGGAGATCTTCGGCGTGGACATCGGCGGATCCGGGATCAAGGGCGCGCCCGTGGACCTGGGTCGGGGGGACCTGGCACAGCCCCGTCACAAAGTGCTGACGCCCCAGCCGGCCACGCCGGACGACGTGGCGGGCTGCGTGAAGGAAGTCGTCGACCACTTCGGATGGTCCGGGCCGGTGGGCGTCACCTTCCCCGGCGTCGTCACCTCGGGCGTCACCCGCACGGCGGCCAACGTCGACAAGGGCTGGATCGACACCGACGCCGCCCGGCTGCTCGGCGACCGGCTGGGCGGGCTGCCGGTGACGGTCCTCAACGACGCCGACGCCGCAGGGATCGCCGAGATGACCTTCGGCGCCGGCCGCGGCCGCACGGGCACCGTCATCATGCTGACGTTCGGCACGGGCATCGGCAGCGCTGTCTTCGTGAACGGTCACCTTGTGCCCAACACCGAGCTGGGCCATGTCGAGCTGCACGGCCACGACGCGGAGAAGCACGCCTCCAGCAAGGCCAAGGAGGACGAGGACCTCAGCTGGTCGCAGTGGGCACACCGCGTGCAGACCTACCTGGCCCACATCGAGATGCTGTTCTCGCCCGAGCTGTTCATCATCGGCGGCGGCGTCAGCCGCAAGTCGGAGAAGTTCCTGCCGCTCGTCGAGGGCATCAGGGCGGAGATGGTGCCGGCGCAGCTGCAGAACAACGCGGGCATCGTGGGCGCGGCGATGGCGGCGGCCGGCCGGGTCTGAGACACCCCGGCCGCGGCGTAGCCGACGGGGCGCCGCTACGCCCCGCGCATCTGAGCGGCCCTGCCCCGTGCCCTGCGGGCGGTCATCAGCCGCACCTTGCGGACGGTCACGATCACCCCGGCGACCAGCGTTCCGCCGTACAGCCAGCCGGCCTGTACGGCGAGCGCCGTCACCAGCGCCATGACGTGCCCGCCGAGCCCGCCCGTCCCGCCGGAGACCGGCACGGCGCCGACCGCGAAGGCGATCGGCACGCTGACCGGCGCGGCCACCAGGTCCGCCGGCCGCATCCACAGCGCGCAGGCGGCGCAGACGGGCAGGAAGAGCAGCCCGTACGCCACCGGGGAGCCGCCGAGCAGCAGCAGGTCGAGCAGGCCGACGACCAGCATCGCCAGCGAGGTGAGGATCCCACCGCCCAGCGCCGTGAGCCGCGGCGCCGGCAGGCGGCCGCGGGCGGGCCGGGGCCCGGGCCGTGCCTCGGCCCGCGGGGCGGGACGCCGCTCCGGCACCGTCTCGGCGCGGGGGCGCGGGCCCTGCCGCGGGATCGGACGCGGCCGGGGCGGCTGCGGTCGACGAGTCCTGTGTTGCTCCACCGAACCAACCTAGGCGGCGCACCGGGAGATCACCGGCCTTGGACACGCCCTTTGGTCGAGCTTGCTCAGGCGTTCGATGCCGGGCTGTGCCCGCGGGGGTCCGCGGCGCCCCCGTAGACTGGTGGATCGGCCCACCCATTCGGGGGCCGCTCCACAGCCCTCCGGCCCTCCATACGGGAAGTCGCAACGTGTCGCTCACGATCGGAATCGTCGGTCTGCCGAATGTCGGCAAGTCGACCCTGTTCAACGCCCTGACCAAGAACGACGTGCTGGCGGCCAACTACCCGTTCGCCACCATCGAGCCCAACGTCGGCGTGGTCGGCGTCCCCGACGCCCGGCTGGTGAAGCTCGCCGAGGTGTTCGGCTCGCAGCGCATCCTCCCGGCGACCGTGGACTTCGTCGACATCGCCGGTATCGTGCGCGGCGCGAGCGAGGGCGAGGGCCTGGGCAACAAGTTCCTGGCGAACATCCGTGAGTCCGACGCGATCTGCCAGGTCATCCGGGCCTTCAAGGACGAGAACGTCGTGCACGTCGACGGCAAGGTCTCGCCGAAGGACGACATCGAGACGATCAACACCGAGCTGATCCTCGCCGACCTCCAGACCATCGAGAAGGTCCTCCCGCGCCTCCAGAAGGAGTCCCGGATCAAGAAGGACGTGGCGCCGAAGGTCAAGGCGGTCGAGGAGGCCCAGGCGATCCTGGAGTCCGGCCAGACCCTCTTCTCGGCCGGCATCGTCCAGGGCGGCGAGAAGGACGCCCCGCTGCACGATCTGCACCTGCTGACGTCGAAGCCGTTCCTGTACGTCTTCAACGTCGACGAGGACGAGCTGATCGACGAGGACTTCAAGAACGAGCAGCGTGCCCTGGTGGCCCCGGCCGAGGCGATCTTCCTCAACGCCAAGCTGGAGGCGGACCTCGCCGAGCTCGACGAGGACGAGGCCCTCGAACTCCTCCAGTCCGTCGGCCAGGACGAGCCCGGCCTCGCCACCCTCGCCCGTGTCGGCTTCAACACGCTGGGCCTGCAGACGTACCTCACGGCCGGCCCCAAGGAAGCCCGCGCCTGGACCATCAAGAAGGGCGCCACCGCCCCCGAGGCCGCCGGTGTCATCCACACCGACTTCCAGAAGGGCTTCATCAAGGCCGAGGTCATCTCCTTCCACGACCTGGTGGAGACCGGCTCCGTCGCCGACGCCCGCGCGGCGGGCAAGGCCCGCATGGAGGGCAAGGACTACGTCATGCAGGACGGCGACGTGGTGGAGTTCCGCTTCAACGTGTAGCGGGTGAAATAGCACGCAATTGCTGATATGGCAAACGTGCAGGTCGCGCGGGGTCGGGCCCATTGGGGTCCGACCCCGTTTTCGTGGCGGTGCTGGATCGGTCCATGGCCGACGGGTTGCTACGGGTGCCTGGTGCCAGTGATGGTTCTGTTCCCCCGGAACGGCGGTCTGCAGAAGTAGTGTGGGCCGTCGCGGCGGGTGTCGACGGCAACCCGGGTAGAGGCTGCACGCTCGGCGTTTGGCCGCAAGCTCGGGCCCTGGGCAGGAGCCACAAAACATGGCTGTGGTGCACACGGCGCTGACCTGCGCATTTGCGCCGCGGTTGGTGTCGAGGGGCGAAGTCGGCTGGTGCCGTTTGTTCCGAACGTGAACAAGTGATCGGGGTGTGCGGTCCAAGGCCTCTCTGCAGCAGACATCTCGGATTCTGATGCACTCGGAAGTACATGTACGAGGTGTCTTCTTGCTGCTTGCTGGCCTGCTCTGGCTGAACCTGAGCACCGATGGCGCGTGTTCCAGTGAGCCGTGCCCGGGCCGGGAGGTGACTTTGCTCGCGCGGCATGTCGAGACAGCTGCCAATGGCGCCCTCTCGGGTGTCGTTGGACGCGCCGGACTGAACCCCCGCGCGCGGTGAGGCTGCCGTGACGGGCATGGGCGCTTGTGCGCGGCTGTCCTGCCTGCAGACCGCCACCCTCGCCCCGCTCATCCGCGAGATCGACCTGGACGAGGCGGTCCCGCTGGCCCTGGGCGGAACCCCGGAGCCCGACGAGACGTCGACCTGGACATCCCCGAGCCCTGCGAACGCGATCACGTACAGCCCTGAGGGCGAGCCCGTGCTGGTGGGGCGGCCGGCGCCATCGCCGACCGGGTCGAACTCCGTGTCGTGGACCGCGGACCGGGCGTCCCCGACGAGGCCAAGGACCGCGTCTTCGCACCTTTCCAGCGCTACGGCGACGCCCCGCCTACCTGCCGGCCAGAGCTTCGGCTTCCGTACGGGCCCGCACCGCCTCCAGTGCAGCGTATTCCGCCTCCAGGATCGCGGAGCCGGCGAAGTCGATCGCGAACGACGCGTACCCCTCCGCATCATCCGCCTTGAGCTCGGCACGCTTCACGTCAAGCTCGCCCTTGCGCTCCTGGAGTTGGCTCTTGACCTTCGCTACGTGCTCCTGCCACTTGTTCCTGGCCTCTTCCAGTGACGCAGCGGCAGCGGCCTTCTGCTCGGCTCCCTCACGGCGGAGTTGCTCTGCCCGCTCTTTCGTTTCCCGCTCAACCTGTTCGATCGCGGCCGCCAGATCCTCCTGGTCCTTGGCGATGGCACTCTGCACCTGCTCTTGTGCGTGCTTCGACCAATCCGTCAGTTGGGTGATGCGGTCCGTCATCTGCGTCATGGTCCTGCCCTTCCGATTGCTCTAAAGGAGGATTCTCATCAATTCGAACATATCCGGCGGGCGCCTGCTACTCGCGAGGCAGCGCCATGGCGGCGGACAAGTCGGGTCAGTGTGGGACGTGGCCGTCACCACACCCAGTTCGGCTCGTCACCGGGGCCTGATCGGCGGACTGAGCCTCCTGTGATGCGCTCTCACTAGCGTGACCGGATATGCCGCGCTGTTGCACGCCGCCGGTCTCGGTCAGCGGCGCCGCGGACATGCGCGGGGGTGCGACAGCGGTTAGACAAGAAGGGTGATGGTCAATAGACCGGAAGATGTCGGAATCCCGCCGGAACTGTCTGTTCTGTATGGACCGTTGACCTGTGGCCGGTCGGACACCCACGCGCCTGTGCTGGAACCGTCGTTCATGCGCACTCGCGAGCCGGGGCACGACGGTACGCCGGTGACCGGCGTGTTCTCCCGCCGACACGTGTCCGAGCTGGTGGTCAGCCGGTCGACTCGGCAGGTGTCCCCTCCGTTCGGTGCATCCAAGGCCGCCCGACGGGCTGTTGCGCCCCTTTGCCTCCCCTGCGACCGTCGATGACGCCCCCGGACCCCGGCCAGGAGCCGCAGCCGCCTGAAGGGCCCCCGCCTTCCGAAGGCGAGGCCGCAGAGGCGGGGGGTGCCGCCCGGATGCCCCGGTGGCTGCCGCGTGCCATGGTGCTTGCGCTTGCCCTGGTGGCCGCATTCCAGCTCGGCAGCTGGGCGTTCCACCGGCTTACTGGTCTGCTGGTCGGCATTCTGATCGCGTCTTTCCTGGCGCTGGGAATCGAGCCGCCGATCGGCCGGATGGTGGCGCGGGGGATTGGCCGGGGCCTGGCCGCCCTTCTGGTGTGTCTCGCCGTGGTCCTCGGGGTGGCGGGGTTCTTCGTGCTGTTCGGCTCGTTCCTGGCGGGCCAGATCAGCGGCATCGTCGAGCACTTCCCGCGGTACTTCGACTCCCTCATCGGCTGGATCAACCGGACGTTCAACACGGATCTTTCGCGGGTCGACATTCAGGGCCGGGTGTTGCGCCCGGACTGGCTGCGGACGTACGTGCAGAAGAGCGCGGGCGGTGTGTTCGACTTCTCGGCTTCTGTGCTGGGCGGTCTGTTCCGGCTGCTGACGATCTTCCTGTTCGCCTTCTACTTCGCCGTGGACGGCCCCCGGCTGCGCCGCGCGCTGTGCTCGCTGCTGCCACCGGCCAAGCAGACCGAGGTGCTGCGGGCCTGGGAGATCGCGGTCGACAAGACGAGCGGATACCTCTACTCCCGGGGGCTGATGGCCCTGATCTCCGCGGTCGCCCACTTCGTCATGCTGGCGGTGCTGGGTGTGCCGTATGCCCCTGCGCTCGCCGTGTGGGTGGGGGTGGTGTCGCAGTTCATCCCGGTCATCGGCACCTATCTGGCCGGGGCCGTGCCCATCCTGGCCGCGTTCGCCGTCGACCCCTGGTACGCGGTGTGGGTGCTGGTCTTCGTCGTGGTCTATCAGCAGTTCGAGAACTATCTGATCCAGCCGAAACTCACGTCCAAAACAGTGGACATCCATCCGGCGGTGGCCTTCGGCTCCGTGATCGCGGGCACCGCGCTGCTCGGTGTGGCCGGCACGCTGATGGCCATTCCGGTGGTGGCCACGTTGCAGACGTTCTTCAGTGCGTATGTGAAGCGGTACGACGTCGCGGATGATCTGCGGGCACAGAACGGCCGACGTTACCCGCGCAGGGGTGGCCCGTCGCTGCTCGCGTGGCTGCGTGGCCTGCTGCACCGCCGCGGCCGTTCCTGACCGGGCTTGCGAAGGCCGCCGCCAGGTGAAACAGAGCCGGGTGGGTGACGATGGAGGTGTACTTGCCGACCGTGCTTTTCCAGGAGGAGGCAGCGGCATGACTTATCCCTCCGATTCCCCGGGCACCGGCCCTCCGCGCGGCACCGAGCCACAAGACGCCCCGTTGACCGAAGGCCTGGGCGCCTTGGCGAACATGGGCTGGCAGATCCTGCTCACCACGGGCCTGGCCACGATCGCCCTGGGCGTCGTGGTCTTCGCCTGGCCTGAGGAGACGCTGCGGGTCGTCGGCGTACTCTTCGGCATCTACCTGCTGGTCACCGGCGTCTTCCAGCTGGCCGCCGCCTTCGGCACGCACGTCCCCCGGCATCTTCGGGTGCTGCACTTCCTCACGGGTGCGCTCTCCGTCCTGCTGGGGCTGATCTGCTTCCGGGGCACTCTGCAGTCGATCTTTCTGCTCGCCCTGTGGATCGGCTTCAGCTGGCTGCTGCGCGGCATCATGGTGACGGCTGCGGCGGCCTCCGCCGAGGACATGCCGGCACGCGGCTGGCAGCTGTTCTACGGGATCATCAGCACTCTGGCGGGCATCGTGCTGATCGTCTCGCCGTTCACCTCGATCGCCGCACTCACCCTGGCGGTGGGCGTCATGGCCGTGGTCCTGGGAGTGGTCGAGGTGTTCCAGGCCATCAGGACGCGCGTCGAAGTCGGCCGCCTCGCTCCGGGTGGCACTGCCGCACATCGGCGGCCCCTGTTCCACCGCCCGCACCCCCAGCACTGATCACCGGCACCGGACCGGCCAGCCACGGACGCGCGGCGAAGCGGCACCCGTGCAGTGGGATGGGCACCTCGGTCAGCGACTGCACCGCACCTGATGACCATGACCGCGGACATCGATCTCACGGCGTTCTTCGACGCCACCCCAAGCCCGTACCTGGTGCTGGATGCGGACCTGGTGATTCGCTACGTCAACCCGGCATGCCTGCGGACCATCGGCAGGACCGAGGAGGAGTTGATCGGGCGGCACTTCTTCGACGTCCTTCCGGACAGTCGCGGCGTCCGCGACGACGTGGAACAGAACCTGAAAGTGTCACTCCACCGGCTTCTGCGCACCGGGAAACCGGAAACCGTGGTGCTCCAGCGGTACGACCTTCCCGTCCCCGACCGGCCTGGCGCGTTCGAGGAGCGATGGTGGTCCGTGATCCACACCCCCATTTGCGGACCTGACGGTAGTGTGAAGTGGATCATCCAACAGGTAGCGGACGTCACGGCCTTCGTCCACTCCTCCCGGGCACGTCAGCTCAGCGAGGAGTCGACCGAGTGGGCGAAGAGCATTGCTGCCGAGCTGTATGCGCGGGCCGGAGAGCTGCACCGGCTGAACCAGGAACTGCGCCGGGCCCACGCCCGCGAACAGAGGGTCGCCGTCACCCTGCAGGAAGCCATGCTCTCCGTCCCCGACCTGGATCGGCACACCAACATCGCCGTGCGCTACCTGCCCGCGACGACCTCACTCAACGTGTGCGGCGACTGGTACGACGTTGTCGACCTGCCACCCGACCGCTATGCCGTGGCGGTCGGAGATGTCGTCGGCCACGGCCTGCACGCCGCGGCCGTCATGGGCATGCTCCGCAGCGCCCTGAGCGCCGTCATCCGCGCCATCCCCAGCCCCGCCCAGGCCTTGGAAATCCTCGGCCTCTATGCCCGCTCCGTGGACGGTGCGATGGCCGCCACCGCGGTCAAGGTACTCATCGATACCCGCGGCAGGCTGATCATCTACAGCAGCGCCGGGCACCCACCACCCGTGCTGCTCCACTCCGACGGGACCTGTGAACGGCTGGACCAGGCCACCGACCCGCCACTCGGCACACGCGAGCACCATGTCCCGCGCCCCCAGGCCGGCCTCCCCTATACCCCGGGAGACACCCTCGTGCTGTACACAGACGGCCTCATCGAGCGCCGCGACGAGGACATCGACGCCGGCCTGGAACGCCTGACCACAGCCCTGGCCCAGGACCCGACCCTCCCTCCTGACCTGCTGGCCGACGCACTGCTGGCCCGGCTCGACGTCGCCGGGGGCGCTCCCGACGACATCGCTCTCGTCATCATCCACCTATGACCCCACGCGTCTTCTCGACCACTCCCGTAGCTGCTCCGGCCGGGATCAGAGACACGCACCTGCCGCCCGTCACCCCCTCTCGCGGGTGCGCGCGGGGTGGTTCTCCACGCCGGCGATCGCGGCGTCCAGCGCGCAGTTGAACATCGTGTCGATCACGTCGTTCGAGGGCCCAGCTGCCTCCTCCCCTTCGGGGCCAGCCGCTGCCGGGGGGAAGGTGCTCCACCGCTGCAGCGCTCCCGTCAGTTCGCTGACCAGCAGACCCGTGAACACGGCGCGCAGGGTGGCGGCGGCGCGCGGGACCTCCTCAGCGGCCAGCTCCGAGGCGGCGAGGGTGTCCGTGAGTCCACGCCAGAACGGGTCGTCCGGCTGGACGAAGTCGGCGCGCCCGAAGGAGTACCCCATCAGCTTGGGGTGACGGTGCGCCAGCGCCCGGAAGTCCAGCGCCAGTTGACGCAGTCGGTCCTGCCAGGGGGCATCCTCCCGTTCCGGTGTGCGGAACTGTGAGCCGACGCGTTCGGTCACGCCGCGCAGTACGGCGTCCTTGTTCGGCACGTGGTGGTACAGCGACATCGGGTTCGCGTCCAGCGCCGCCGCAAGTTTGCGCATGGTCAGCGCCTCGACCCCGTCGGCGTCGATGAGTTCCAGGGCCTTGGCGCAGATGCCGTCCTTGGTGAGCGGTACGTCCCTCTTCCTCGTCCCCCGGGGTGCCTTCTTTTGAGTTTCCATACGTCGTATGGTACCACTGTAGACAGTTCCCTACAACGTATGGAAACCGGGGGCCTCGCTGTCCATCAGCGGCGTCCCAGGCATGCCACAGAGCCCTTGCCCGTCCCCCTACTTTTCTCCGCACAAAGGAGCAAGCCATGGCCACGCAACCCGTGACCGATCTGCGTCCCATCCCGTCCCCGCGCGGGATCCCCCTCCTCGGCCACACCACGCAGGTCCCCGGCACCAACCCGTTCGCCTACTTCGCCGAGCTGTCCAAGCAGTTCCCCGAGGGCATCTTCAGCCTGGACATCGCCGGCATCGAGCAGGTCTTCGTCACTGACCCGGACCTGGTGGCCGAGGTCTGCGACGAGACCCGGTTCTTCAAGCAGATCGAGAAGACGCCGCTGAGCCATGTCCGGGACTTCACGGGCGCGGGCCTGTTCACGGCGCATCAGCACGAAGAAGAATGGGGAATGGCTCACCGTATCCTCCTGCCGGCCTTCAGCCAGCGCGCCATGAAGGCTTACTACAGGCAGATGCTGGAGATCGCGCAGAACCTGGCGGGCAAGTGGGAGGGCAGGGAGGGGCAGCCGGTCAACATCACCGACGACTACACCCGGCTGACCTTGGACACCATCGCCCTGACGGGGTTCGGATACCGGTTCGACTCTTTCGGCAAGGAGGAGCTGCACCCCTTCCTCAACGCACTGCTGGGCGCGCTGGTGGAGTCGCTGCGGCGCTCCCAGGAACTGCCGGTGATGACCAAGATGCGCAAGGCCGACGCCAAGAAGTACGGCGAGAACATCCAGCTGATGCGGGACCTGGTCGACAGCGTGATCAAGGAGCGCCGCCAGGGGAAGGGCAGCGGCGAGGAGGACCTGCTGGGCCTGATGCTGGAGGCGACCGACCCGGAGACCGGCAAGCAGCTGACCGACGACAACGTCCGCGACCAGGTGGTGACGTTCCTGATCGCTGGCCACGAGACCACCAGCGGCCTGCTGTCCTTCGCCACGTACTCGCTGATGCGCAACCCGCATGTGCTGGCCCAGGCCTACGCCGAGGTGGACCGCCTGCTGCCCGGCGACACCGTCCCGGACTACGACACGATCATGCAGCTGGACGTCATCCCGCGGATCCTGGAGGAGACCCTGCGCCTGTGGGCTCCCATCCCGCTGTTCGGCAAGACGGCGCGGGAGGACACGGTCATCGGCGGCCGCTACGAGCTGAAGAAGGGCACGAAGGTCCTCATCCTCGAAGGCCCGCTGCACACCCACCCAAAGGCATGGGAGCGGCCGGAGGAATTCGACATCGACCGGTGGCTGCCGGAGAACCGCGTGCAGCAGCACCCGCACGCCTACAAGCCGTTCGGCAACGGCGTGCGCGCCTGCATCGGCCGGCAGTTCGCGCTCACCGAGGCCCGCCTGGCCCTGGCGCTGGTGTTGCAGAAGTTCAAGTTCGCCGACCCGAACGACTACAAGATGGACGTCCGGGAAGCGCTGACCCGCAAGCCCGGCGACTTCGAACTCGTCATACGCACCCGCCAGGACCAGGAGCGGACCGTCTTCGGTGCCGCCGACGTCCGGAGCGACAACGAGCGGCAGCAGGCCGTGGTCAGCGGCATCGGCGTGAATCTCACCGTCGCCTACGGCTCCAGCCTGGGCTCGTGCGAGGACCTGGCACGCACGATCGCCGACCGCGGCGAGCGCTCCGGGTTCGGCACCACGCTGACGAGCCTGGACGAGCTGGGCGACAACCTGCCCACCGATGGGCTGCTGGTCGTCGTCGCCGCCAGCTACAACGGCAAGGCGCCCGACAACGCCCAGCGCTTCGACGAGCTGATCGCCGCCGGACTGCCCGAAGGCTCGCTGTCCAGGATGCGATTCGCGCTGCTCGGGGCCGGCAACACCCAGTGGGTTGCGACCTACCAGGCGTTCCCCAAGCGGATCGAGTCCGCCCTGCTGGCCGCCGGTGCCACGCCGCTCGTCGAGCGCGGCATCGCGGACGCCGCCGGGGACTTCGACGGCATGGCCAGTCGCTGGATGGACGGCCTGTGGGCCACCCTGGCCGAGGAGTACGCCGCCGACACCTCCGAGGCCAGCGGCCCGCGCTATGAAGTGCAGTTGCTGACCGAGGCGGACGTACGGCCTGCGATCGTCTCCGAGCAGGCATACCCGCTGACGGTGGTGGCCAACGAGGAGCTCGTGTCCGACGCGACCGGGCTGTGGGACTTCAGCATCGAGCCGCCGCGCCCGTCCGCGAAGTCGATCACCATCGAGCTGCCCGAGGGCGTCACCTACGACACCGGCAACCACCTGGCCGTCTTCGCCAAGAACGAGCCCGCGCTGGTCGACCGCGCCCTCGCACGGCTTGGCGTCGACCGCGACCAGGTGCTCCGGCTGGAGCAGCCCGCAGGAGGCCGGACTCACCTGCCGGTGGGCACGCCCGTCACCGCGGGTCTGCTGCTCACCGAGTTCCTGGAACTGCAGGACCTGGCCACCCGCTCCCAGATACAGACCCTGGCCGAGTACACCGAGTGCCCCTGGACCAGGCCGCAGTTGGAGGCGTACACGGCCGACACCGAGGAAGCCGGAGAGCGGTACCAGAAGGAGATCCTCGACAAGCGCGTCTCCGTGCTCACCCTGCTGGAGCGCTTCCCCGCCGTCGAACTCCCGCTCGCGGTCTTCCTGGAGATGACGGGCCCGATCCGTCCGCGCTTCTACTCCATCTCCTCCTCCCCGCTGGCCAATCCGCGCCAGGTACGCCTGACTGTCGGCCTGCTGGAAGGCCCGGCCCTGTCCGGCGACGGCCAGTACCGCGGCACCTGCTCCTCCTACATGGCGCGGTTGGAGCCCGGAGACGTCGTCTACGGCTACGTCCGCGTGCCCTCCCCGACCTTCGCCCCGCCCGCCGACCCCACGGCACCGCTCATCCTCATCGGCCCCGGCACGGGCATCGCACCGCTGCGCGGCTTCCTGGAGGAGCGCGCCCGGCAGTACGAGAACGGCACGGAGGTGGGCCTGTCCCAGGTCTTCGTCGGCTGCCGCCACCCGGAGCACGACTACTTCTACCGGGACGAGATGGAGACGTGGGAGCTGTCCGGCATCGCCCGGGTCCACACCGCCTTCTCCGCGGTGACCGGCCACCCGGCCCGGTTCGTGCAGAACGCCATCTCGGGCGCCGCCGACACGCTGTGGCAGGCGCTTCAGGACGGCGCGTACATCTACGTCTGCGGTGACGGCCGCCGTATGGCGCCCGCCGTCCGCGAGGCCCTGGCTGCGGTCTACCGCGAGCACACCGGCGGCGACGACGAGGCCGCCCAGCGGTGGCTCGCCCAGCTGGAGGCCGACGAGCGCTACCAGCAGGACGTCTTCGCCTGATCCCCAGACGCCGGGAGGCGTGCGGCACCCCTCCCTGGCCGTACGCCTCCCGGTCCCACCCTTCCCAGCAGAACCGCCCGGCACCGCCGGCCCGAACCGCCGGGCGGTGCCGCCCACGAAAGCCTCACAGAAAGCAGATCCCCATGGACACCATGCTCGCCGGACGCTTCCACCTGGACAGCAAGAAGTTCGCCGTGGAAGAGGTCCCCGTCCCCGTGCCCGGCCCGGGCGAGGTCCTCATCGAGGTCAA
>NZ_JAAAXQ010000196.1 GCF_009916105.1 Streptomyces sp. GC420
GTCCTCCACCCTCCAGACCGACGAGACGTCCGTCGCGCGCAGCGCGCACTCCACTTCGTGCAGTGCCTCCTCGCGCGACGGTGCCCCGGCTGTGTCGGCGGCCTCCATGCTGACGACGGCGAAGACCCCGCGCTGCGGCAGCCGCAGCGCGTCCGCGCACTCCCACAGGTGCGCGCCCTCTTCCAGCCTGCCGTCGAGGAGCGCGGCCAGCAGGAGGCTCCTGACCTGCCGGTCCCGGTGCGCCCTTTCAGACATGGCCTCGCGGTACGCCTCCGCGACGGCGTCCGTGAAGGCGTCGCTGACCGTCCAGACCGCGGTGGCGGCGTGCGGGATCTCCCGGGGCACCGTGTCACCCGCCTCGGCGAGGACGCACTCCCACAGGAACCGCCCGGCGACCCGGTAGGCGTGGGTCACCGCCGACAGCGGGACACCGTGCTCGGCCTTGAAACGGCCGGTGTCGCGCGGCACGCGCAGGTCGAGGGTGTCCCGGCCCAGCTGCGTGATCATGGCGTGCAGATTGTCCGCGCAGGCCGTGCGCAGCTGGTCGTGGCCGACGTGCCAGTGGTCGCGGTAGGCGTCCTCCTCGACCGAGATCCGGTCGGCGAGCCGGTCCGCGTACCGGTCGATCCCCGGCAGCAGCACATCGGTGAGGTGACGCACGCCGTTGTCCTGGCGTACGCCCTTCTCCTGGGAGGTGAGAGTCATGCGGGCTCCCGCAGCGAGGTGAGCGGGACCGCCCGTGCGGGCAGTCCCGCCACGACGGGCCGTCGCCCGGTCATGACCGGGCCATGGGCAGACTAGCCACGCGCGGCGGCTGTGGCGAGAGGGTGCCGGCCACGGGCCACACCACCGCGTGTACCGCGGCCGGCCCGAGCCGGGAGCCCGGCGCACCGCTCCGGAGAACTACGGACGGTTCAGGGCGGCCCAGGACGGGGCAGGGCAGCCGAGGAGGCCGGGGGAGAGGCCGGTCGGGCCGGACCGGGACCGCGCCCCGCACCGACCCGTACCGCAGTGCCGGGGCCTGCCTAGACCTCTGCCGCCGCGTCCGCCGTCCCCCGGATCAGGTCGGCCGCCCGCTCGGCGATCATGATCGTCGGGGCGTTGGTGTTGCCGCGCACGACGGACGGCATCACCGAGGCGTCGGCCACCCGGAGCCCCGCCACGCCGTGCACCCGCAGCTCGTGGTCGACCACCGGGCCGATGGCGCAGGTGCTGGTGGGGTGGTAGAGGGTCTGCAGCACCCGCCGCGCGTAGGTGAGGAGACCGGCGTCGCTGTCCGAGTCCGGCACGACGAAGTCCGCCCGGTGGTGTGCGCGCAGGGCGGGCCGTCCGGCGATGTCGAGCAGCAGCCGCAGCGCGCGCACCGCCGTCGCCCGGTCCTCCTCGGTGGTCAGGTAGTTGTGCAGGATCCGGGGCTTGGCGCTGGGCAGGGCCGAGCGCAGTGTCACCTTTCCGCGGCTGGTGGGCGTGAGCAGGACCGCGCCCATGTGGAAACCGTGATCCGTGATGGCACCCAGGCCCTCCTGGTGGAACATCGCGGGCACGGCGTGGATCTGCACGTCCGGTGCGCCGAGCCCCTCGGCGGTGCGGAAGAAACCGCCGCCCTCGCCGACGTTCGAGGTGAGCGGGCCGCGGCCCTCCGAGGCCAGGAGCGCCGCGTTCTCGGCGGTCTCCGCGGTGAACAGGGTTTCGGTGTCCGTGAGGTGGACGACGGACAGGTGCGGGTGGTCCTGGAGGTTCTCGCCCACCGGCAGGTCGGCCAGGGGCGCGATGCCATGGGCCGCGAGCTCGTCGGCGGGACCGATCCCGGAGAGCATGAGGAGCTGCGGCGAGTTGTAGGCACCCGCGGCAAGGACGACCTCTCGGTCGCAGCGCAGCTCCTCGGTGGTGCCGCGGCGGTCGACCTCGACGCCCGTGGCCCGGCCGCCGTCGAAGAGGATCCGGTTGCACTGCGCCCCGGTCAGCACCTCCAGGTTCGGCCGCTCCATGGCGGGGCGCAGGTAGGCGGCGGCCGTACTGCACCGCAGGCCGTCCCGCTGGGTCAGCTCGTAGTAGCCGACGCCTTCCTGGCTCGGGCCGTTGAAGTCGGGGTTGAACGGGTGCCCGGCCTCCTGGGCCGCCGCCACGAAGGCGTCGATCAGGGGATTGCGGGAGCGGCCGGGGTTCACCGGCAGCGGCCCGCCGGCGGAGTGCCAGGCGGAGGTGCCGGCATGGTGGTCCTCGGAGCGCAGGAAGTACGGCAGGACGTCGTCCCAGCCCCAGCCCTTGGCCCCGGCGGCGGCCCAGGCGTCGTAGTCGAGGCGGTTGCCGCGGATGTAGATCATGGCGTTCATCGAGGAGGACCCGCCGAGCATCCGGCCCCGGGGCAGGTAGCGGCGGCGGTCCTCAAGACCGGGCTCGGGTTCGGTGAGGTAGTCCCAGTCGTACTTGCTGCGGAAGAGCTTGCCGAACGCCGCGGGGATGTGGATCTCCTGCGCGTCGTCGGCCGGACCGGCCTCCACGAGCAGTACGCGGGTGTCCGGATCCTCACTGAGCCGGGCGGCGAGTACACAGCCGGCGGATCCCGCACCCACGATGATGTAGTCGTACATTGTGCGTCCTCTCTCGGATGGCCGCGCGGCCTCCGATGCTGCTGGGGCCGGTGCCCGGCAGGTGCCGGGCGGATTCCCGGCAGCTGCCGGGGCGGCAGGTGCGGTGTCCGTGTCAGAGCTGGATGGCCTTGGTCTCCAGGAACTCCTCGAATCCCAGGCGCCCGGCCTCGCGCCCCACTCCCGACTGCTTGTAGCCCCCGAAGGGGGCCAGCGGGTTGAAGGCACCGCCGTTCACGTCGACCATCCCGGCCCGGATCCGGCGGGCGACGGCCCGCGCGCGCTCGGGGTCGCCGGACCAGACACCGCCCGCGAGGCCGTACGGGGTGTCGTTGGCGATGGCGACGGCCTCCTCCTCGGTGTCGAAGGGGATGATCGACAGCACCGGTCCGAAGATCTCCTCGCGGGCGATGGTCATGTCGTTGCTGACATCGGTGAAGACGGTCGGCGCGACGAAGTACCCGGGTCCCTCGTGCGGCGAGTCCGGGCCGCCCGCCAGCAGTGTGGCACCCTCGGCGACACCTGTCGCGATGTAGTCGCGCACCCGCTTGACCTGGACGTCGGAGACCATCGGGCCGATCTGCGTCTCCTCGTCGAGCGGGTCGCCCACGCGGTAGCCGCTCGCGACCTCGGCGGCGATCCGGCCGGCCTCGGCGAGCTTCTCGCGCGGCACGATCATGCGGGTGAGCGCGATGCAGGTCTGGCCCGAGTTGAGGAAGCACTTGGCGACACCGTCGGTGACCGCGGCCTCCAGATCGGCGTCCTCCAGGATGATGTTGGGTGACTTGCCGCCCAGCTCGAGCGCCACCTTCTTCACCGTCTCCGCCGCGAGCGCGGCCACCCGGCGCCCGGCGCGCGTCGAGCCTGTGAACGACACCATCGCCACGTCGGGGTGGGACACCAGTGCCTCACCGACGACCGGGCCGTATCCCGTGACGACGTTGAACACTCCGGCGGGCAGGCCCACGGACTCGGCGACCTCCGCCAGCAGCAGCGCGGACAGCGGGGCGACCTCCGACGGCTTCAGTACGACGGTGCATCCGGCGGCCAGCGCGAGCGCCACCTTCAGCGACACCTGATGCAGCGGGAAGTTCCACGGCGTGATGCATCCGACCACGCCGACGGGCTCCCGTACGACATGGGAGTTGCCGATCTCCTCGGGACCGAAGTCGTAGCCGGCCGCGAGTCCGGCCGCCTGCGCGAAGGTGAAGACCGGAAGTCCCGACTGCAGCACACGGCTCTCCTGCACCGGGGTGCCGACCTCGCGCGCCACCAGCCGCGCGATCTCCTCGGCCCTGGCCTCCAGTGCCTGGTGGATCCGGCGCAGGTAACCGGCGCGGTACTCGGGGGAAGCCTGCGACCACTCCTCGAAGGCGCGGGTCGCGGCGCGCACCGCCCGGTCCACGTCCTCCGGGACGCCTGCCGGTATCGACCCGATCACCTTCTCGTCGGCCGGATTGACGACCTCGATCACCTCGGTGCTCCCCGCCGGGACCCATTCGCCGCCTATGAAGTGCTTGGTGTACGCCGTCATGAGCCGCTCTCCTTGGTCAACGCTGACGCTGTGTCCCGGCAGTGTGGGTGCGCGCTCGCCGCGGGGTCGATGGGGCGGCGACGCCGGATCGGCCCGTCCGTTTGTGCATGTGCACTGCTGTGCAGGCGTGTGCGGTGCCGGTCGGGATCACCGTCATCGGTCCAGGTGTGAAGAGATGCCGAAGACGTCATCCGGGTGCATCTGGCCGGACGGTGCAACTGAACCGGTATCGGCCGGCCTCTCCAGGGTCAGTCACCTTCGAGGAGGACCACATGGATGCAGCACAGCTTTCTGCGACGGGGCGGACGATGCTGTGGGACGCCGACCCCTACCGGTTGCCCGGGGTGTCGGACCTCGACGTCCACGACACGGCGGGCGCGCGGGGACGGCGGGACGATGACGACTACTTCCTGCCCCCTCCCAACCCGGGGCAGCGAACGCCGTACACCCTGCCCGACTCCGACAGGCGGCGTCTGGACCTCCATGTCGCGCTCACCGTCGCCGGTCTGGCGCCGCAGCCGGGTGACCTCGACGCGATCGACACGCTCTGCGCGCTGGACGGCGTGATCGTCTCCACCGTCCAGCGCTGGATCACCCAGGCTGCCGAGAGCTGAACCGTTCCCGCTCGCCGGGGCCGGACACCGTTTCCGGCCCCGGCGCCTCCGTCCCGCCGTCCGTCGCCCCGGCGTCCCGCAGGACCCCTTCCGCGGGCCACCGCCGTGCCCGGCACCGCCCGGCACGGGCCCACCCCGCGGTACGCCGCTGCCCGGCAATCCGCTCAGCCGCCGTCGACCGGCGGGCCGCCGAGCCCCTGGACCAGCGCGGGGCGCTCTCCCGCCCGGACGGGTTCCGGTGGGGCCCGACGGGGCACTTCGGGCGGGGTCCGCTTCGACCTCGGCATGCTCGACGAGGACCACAGCGGGGTGCTGGGCCTGTCCCAGGCCAGGACCGAGGAGGCGCTGAGCGGCTGGCCGGCCGGCCCGGCGGCCGTGCTCCCGCCCGGCTCGGCCCGGCCCGGTTCGGCCTGCCGCCGCTGTCTGCGGGCCCGCCGCCCGGACCTCGGCGGGACCCTGACCGGTGCCCGGGCCGGGTGGCCCCGCCCCGGCGCGCACCGGGCGGACCGCTGCCGTACGTCCGTCAGGTCCGGCCGGTGTCGCCCGGTTGCCCGGGCCGTGCCTCGTCCACTGTCCGCCCTTCGTCCGCCGCCCGTGGCGCGCCCGGGGGCGGCGAGGGCCGGCCGCCCCGGAGGCCCGGCCGTCGCCGCAGCGCCCACAGGGCGACCGGCACCCCCACCGCCACCAGACCCGCGGCCGTGTACAGGCCCGCCCGGTAGCCCTCCACGAAGGCCTCCCCGGAGTCCGCGCCCGCCGAGGCCGCCGAGTGCTGCGCGAAGGTGACGATCACACCGACGACGGCGATCCCCAGGACTCCGGACGCCTCCCGGGTGGCGCTGAACAGCCCGGCGGCGACGCCGGACAGGTGGCCGGGTGAGGACTCCAGCGCACGGGTCGTCAGCGGGATCGCCAGGGCCGAGCCGACCCCGATGGTCGTCAGCCCGGGCACCAGGCCGGCGATGCCGCCTCCCGCGCTGCCCGCCGCCACGAGCAGCAGACCGGCGGAGACCAGCAGCAGGCCCGTGGCCGAGACCCGGCCGTCGCCCCAGCGGCGGGCCATGACGGCGACGAGCGGAGCGGTGAGCAGCAGGGCCGACGCCACGGGGGTGAACGTCAGCCCGGCGGCCGTCGGGCTCAACTCCAGGTGGTTCTGCAGGAACTGAGAGGTGAAGAAGTACACGCCGCTGACCCCCAGCCCCCACAGGAGCTGGGCGACGAGTCCGCCGGCGAAGGCCCGCCCGCGCAGCAGCACACCCACGGTCCTGGCGGGGGCGCGCCGGCCCGGTGCCGCGCCGATCCCGATCATCAGCACCGACGCGAGCGCGAGGATTCCGGCGATGGCGACCCGCGGGCTGGCGAAGCCGTGGTGAGGCCCTTCGATCAGGCAGTACGCGAGCCCTCCGAGAGCGATGCAGGAGAGGGCCAGCGCCCGGGGCGGGACGCCCGGTGAGAGTGCCTGTCCACCGGGGCCGCCGCGCCGCGCCGCGGGGCGGGGAATCGCGGCGGCCGCCACGAGCAGACACAGGGCCCCGAGGGGCGCGTTGACCGCGAAGAGCCAGTTCCAGCCGAGGTGCTCGGTGATCAGCCCGGAGAACACCGGCCCGAAGGCGAGGGACGATGCCAGGGCGGCGGTGAGAGCGCTCACGCCCCCATTGCGGGCACGGGGCGGGAGGTCGTGGAAGAGCACCGAGAGGGATGCGGGCATGATGAGCGCCGCCCCCGTGCCCTGCAGACCCCTGAAGGCGATCAGGGCCGCCCCGCTCGAGGACAGCGCGCACAGCAGTGAGGCGACACTGAACAGGGAAATGCCCAGGAGCAGCGTCGGACGCCGGCCGCGGCTGTCCGCCAGGTGGCCCCCGACGAGCAGCAGACCGGAGAGCGCGAGCGGATAGATCGCGGCGACCCATTTCAGGCTCGCGTCGCCGAGACTCAGTTCCGACCGGATCTGGGGCAGCGCCACATTCACCACGGTGTTGTCGAGCGCCGTCATGAACGTGGGAAGAATGATGGCCACCAGAACGCCGATACCGCGCAGTCGGCTCATCTGACGTGCCTCGATGTCGGCTAATGAACGATCGCTGAGGGTCGGAGAAGAAAATCAGCGAACCATCGGACGACGGCATCCTTGGCGGGCGGAGTGCGGCGCTCAAGCGTGACACACCGCCAGGACACGGATGGCCCTCGCAAGGGTTTTCCCGCCCGTGGAAGGGCCGTTCACCGCCCGGGGTGCGGGCGGCACCCGGTCGCCGGGCCGCTTGTCGTCATTTACGGCGTGTCACACGAGACCGATCAAAAGCTTATGTTTCGCTGTACCGGTATACACCCGTTCGCGTAAGCCCGAGCGGTGGCAGCGACTCCCGTATTCAGACCCTCGAAGGCGGACCCGCTGCCGGAGGATCCGATCCGCCGGGCTGCCGGAAGTCCTTCGGTCCTGTCCGCCCCCAACGAAGGCTTGGTGAATCAGTGCCGTCAGTCGCAAAAGATACACTCAGCCACCATTTGCTCCATTGCGCGGTGCAGACGCCCGACGAGACGGCCTTCACCTTTGTCGATTTCAGCACCAGCCGCGAAGGCGCGT
Organism: Streptomyces sp. GC420; assembly: GCF_009916105.1. Lineage (GTDB taxonomy): Bacteria > Actinomycetota > Actinomycetes > Streptomycetales > Streptomycetaceae > Streptomyces. Next base: position 7,315 of record NZ_JAAAXQ010000196.1, read on the forward strand.
GCACCGAGCTGACCTGGAGCCGGCTCGACAGCCTGGTACGGGCCACCGCCGCCGGACTGCGCCGGGCCGGAGCCGCTGGTGAACGCGTCGCCGTCGTCGCGCCGCAGGGCCCGGACTACGTCGTCGGCTTCCTGGGAGCCGTGTGCGCGGGAGCGATCGCCGTACCGCTGTTTCCCCCCACGCTGCCCGGTCACGCCGGGAAGCTGGCCGCGGCCCTGAGCGACGCGCAACCGGTCCTCGCCGTCGCCCACGAGGACCAGCGGGAGTCGGTGTCCGGTTTCTGCAAGGACCACGCGATCGCCCCCGCCCCGCGTGTCGTGACGATCGAGGAGCTGCGGGACTCGGGCGCGAGCGGCCCGGAGGGAACCGGCGCGCACCATCCCCGGCCCGACGCGTGCGCATATCTGCAGTACACGTCCGGTTCGACGAGAAACCCCACCGGTGTGGAGATCTCCCACACCAACGTCTGCGTCAACGCGCGCCAGGCACTGGACGCCTACGACGTGCGCAGAGGCACCAACAGCATCGTCGGCTGGCTGCCGCTCTACCACGACATGGGCCTGGTCCTGATGATCGCCATGCCGGTCGTCGGCCACATCCCCTCCGTCATCATGGATCCGCTGGCGTTCGTCCAGCAGCCGGAGCGGTGGCTGCGCCTCCTCGCCCGGCACGACGGGGCCATGACCGCGGCACCGAACTTCGCCTTCGACTACTGCGTGCAGCGGGTGGGGGAGGAGAACCGGGCCGCGCTGTCCCTCGGTTCGGTCGCCGTCATGGTCAACGGCAGCGAACCCATCCGCCCCGCGACACTGGACCGGTTCCACGAGGCCTTCGCCCCTTCCGGCATCCGGAGAACCGCGATGCGCCCCTCGTACGGGCTCGCCGAGGCGACCGTGTTCGTGTGCGCGTCCCCCGCCGGGGAGGAACCGACGGCGGTGTCCTTCGACCGGGATCTGCTGGCGCGGGGAGCCGCCCGCGCGGTGGAACCCGGCGAGGCCGCCGCCACCACCCTCGTCGCCTGCGGCCGCCCCACGCACCAGGAGGTCGCCATCGTGGACCCGGCGACGCTGCGCGGACTCGAGGACGGCAGGATCGGCGAGATCTGGCTCAGGGGGCCCAACATCGGCGGCGGCTACTGGGGCCGCCCCGAGGAGAGCCGGGCGGCGTTCCGCGCGGTGATGGCCGGGGACGACCCGGACGATCCGGCACACCACTGGCTGCGCACCGGAGACCTGGGCATGTGGCACGACAAGCAGCTCTACGTCACCGGCCGGATCAAGGACCTGGTGATCATCGACGGTGTCAACCACTACCCGCAGGACATCGAGGAAACGGTGCAGCAGGCGCACCCCGCCCTTCGCCCCCGCCACATCGCCGCGTTCGCCGTGCCCACGGACGAGGGGGAGCGGCTCGTCGTCGTCGCCGAGCACTCCCGCGACCTGACGGATCCGCGGGCGCAAGCCGACGGCGTGGCCCGTGCCGTCCGCGCGGCCGTCGCCGGCGCGCATGCCGTCGCCGTGCACGACTTCGTACTCGCCGCGCCGGACACCGTGCCCTTCACGACCAGCGGCAAGGTCGCCCGGAGCGGCTGCCGGGAGCGCTACCTGGAGGGCGCGTGGACCGGGACGGATCGGCGGCAGGCGGCGCAGAAGGGAACCGGTGGCGCATGAACGGAGCAGCGGGCGGACAGGAGGACAGGCCGGCACCGGGCACCGCACAACCGCCGGCGGGGAGTCCGGCCACCGGCACCCCCGGTGCCGCGGAGCTGCGCTCCATGCTGCGCGGGCTCGTCGCCGAGCTGTGCGGCATCCCCGCGGACGGACTCGACGACGAGCGTCCGCTGACGGAGTACGGCCTCACCTCGCGCGACGCCGTCGAACTGAGCGGACGCCTCGAAGAGGCGCTGGACCGGTCGCTCCCCGCCACCCTGCTCTGGGAGAACCCGTCCGTCGGACAACTCGTCGCCGCTCTCGGCCCGGACGCGCCGCGGGAACAGGAACAACGACACGACGGGGAGGAAGAGGACGGGAGCGGGGGCCGGGGGGAGTGCCGGGAAACGGGCAGGGACGCCGGAGCGCCCGCGGCCCGCGGCGTCGCCGGCGCGGCGGGCCCCGCTTCCCCCGCGGACGCGGTCCCGATCGCCGTGATCGGCGTCGGTTGCCGCCTGCCCGGGGGCATCAACGGGCCCGAGGAGTTCTGGCGACACCTGCTCGCCGGCACGGACGCGGTCGGCCAGGTGCCCGAGCGACGCTGGCGGGACTTCGACGACGGGGCGCCCGACACCGCCGCCGTACTGGAACACACCACCCGCTGGGGCGGGTTCCTCGACGACATCGAGGGGTTCGACGCGGACTTCTTCGGGATCACACCCCGTGAGGCCGAGGTGATGGACCCGCAGCAAAGACTCCTCCTGGAAGTCGGGTGGGAGGCCCTCGACCACGCGGGCATCGCCGCCCCGGTCCTGCGGGGCACCGCGACCGGGGTCTTCGTCGGCCTCAGCGCACTGGAGTACGGGCACCTCACCACCGCGGACCTGTCGCGGGTCACCGCCTGGACGAGCACGGGGGCGGCGGGCAGCATCGCGGCCAACCGCCTGTCCTACCTGCTCGACCTGCGGGGCCCCAGCATCACCGTCGACACCGCGTGCTCCTCCTCCCTGGTCGCCGTCCACCAGGCCTGCCGCAGTCTGCGCGGCGGTGAGTGCGACACCGCGCTGGCCGCCGGCGTCAATGTGCTCCTCTCCCCGGCGATCACCGCGAACTTCGACCGGGCCGACGCGCTGGCGGCCGACGGCAGGTGCAAACCCTTCGACGCCGCGGCCGACGGCATCACGAGGGGAGAGGGCTGTGGCGTCGTCGTACTCAAACGGCTCACGGACGCCCGGCGGGACGGCGACCGCGTCCTCGCCGTCATCCGGGGCACGGCCGTCAACTCGGACGGCCGCTCGGCCGGGCTGATGGCACCCAACCCGCACGCCCAGGAGGCGCTGCTGCGCAGTGCCCTGAGCGATGCCGGAGTACGCGGGACGGACATCGACTACGTCGAGACCCACGGCACGGGCACCCTGCTCGGGGACCCCATCGAGGCGGGCGCCCTGGGTGCCGTGCTGGGCAGCGGCAGGCCCGCCGGAAGACCGCTGCTCATCGGCTCCGTCAAGAGCAACCTGGGCCACCTGGAAGGCGCGGCGGGCATCGCCGGGCTGATCAAGACCGTGCTGTCGCTGCACCACGGCCAGGTGCCCCCCAGCCTCCACTTCCGCAGCCCCAACCCGCACATCGACTTCACCGGGCTGCGCCTGCGCGTCGTCACCGAGCCCGCCCCCTGGCCCGAGTCCGGCCGCGCCGCCGCCCTGGCGGGTGTGTCGGCCTTCGGCTTCGGCGGCACCAACGCCCACGCCGTCCTCGAGCAGGCGTCACCCGCCCCGTCACCCCTCTCCGGCGCCGAGGCGGAGACCGGCGGCAGCGTGCCGCACGTCCTGCTCGTCACCGCACGCTCCGGGGAGCGGCTCGGCGACGCGGCCGGCGCCCTAGCCCGCACGCTGGCCTCCGGCGCCGGCGTCGGCGCCCCCGCACTCGCGGACCTCGCGCACACCCTGGCACGGCACGGCCGCGGCCCCGTCGGCGCCGCCGTCGTCGCCCGCGACCGCGACGAACTCGCCACGAGACTGGCGGCGCTGGCCCGCGACGAGTCCCTTCCCGGCATCGTCCCACCGCGACGGCACCAGGCCGGGCCCGACGGGCCCGCCGCCCGGCGCCCGGTGTTCGTCTTCTCCGGCTACGGCTCCCAATGGCCCGGCATGGGCCGCCGCCTGCTGCGCGACGAACCCCGTTTCGCCGACGCGGTGGCCGGACTGGACACCGCCTTCGCCGCGCAGACGGGCTCCACCCTGACCGAGTTCCTGCTCGGCCCGGACGGCGGCACGGGAGTGGACCGCACCCAGCCGCTCCTGTTCGGCCTGCAACTCGCCCTCGCCCGGACCCTGTGCGCCTACGGCGTCGAGCCCGCGGCCGTCATCGGCCACTCGATGGGAGAGGTGAGCGCGGCGGTGCTCGCCGGTGCCCTCGACGTACGGGACGGCCTGCGCGTCGTCCTCGAACGGTCCGCCAAGCTCGCGGCCGTGGACGGAGAGCGGGCCGGTGCCATGGCGGCCGTTGAACTGCCGGAGGACGCCCGGGAGGCGGCGCTCGGCCGCCACCCCGGTGTCGGGATCGCGGTGCACGGCTCGCCCCGCAGATGCACGGTGGCCGGACCGGCCGGACCCGTGCGGCACATGGTCGACGAACTGACCGGGGAAGGGTGCCTGGCTCGCCTGCTGCCCGTGAGCGGGGCGGGGCACTCGCCCGCGGTCGAGCCGGTCCTGCCGGCGCTGCGCGAGGCCCTCGAATCCGTACGGCCGCGCACCGCCACCACACCCTGGTACGGAACGGTCCTCGACGACCCCCGGGCGACCGTGCGGCCGGACGCCGACTACTGGTGTGCCAACGTGCGCCGCCCCGTGCGCTTCCAGCAGGCGGTGGAGGCGGCCGCGGCGGACGGCCACGACCTCTTCGTCGAGATCTCCCCGCACCCCGTCGCCCTCGTCCCGCTCGGCGAGACCCTCGAAGCGGTGTCCGCGCACCGGGCAGTCGCCCTGCCCACCGTGCACAGGAACAGCGACGAGGCCGTGGACCTGCGCACCTGCCTGGCCGCGCTCCACCTGGCCGGCGTGGAGGGACCCGCCGGGCACCTCTGGCCGCGCGGCACACGGGTCGCGCTGCCCACCCCGCCGTGGCGCCACGAGCGCCACTGGTTCCCCGCGCGCAGGGCATCGAGGAGGACCGCTGCGGCGGGTGGCCACGCGCTGCTGGGACTGCGGGTCGACGACCCGCGAAGCGGCCGGGTGCTGTGGCAGGGCGAACTGGGCACCGACAGCGCGAACCTGGCCGCCCGCACGCTGCACGGCAGGCCGGTCCTCACGCTCCCGGCATGCGCGGAGCTGGTGATCGCCGCCGCACGTGAGGTCCAAGGCACGCAGCAAGTACCCTTCCGCATCAATGAACTGACGATCCATCAGTGGCTGCCGATCTCGGCCAGGACTTCCGTCACCACCGTCTGGGAGCCCTCCGGCGGCGACCATGCGGAAGTCACCGTCCACTCGCGCTCTCCCGCCGGCACCTGGCGGTGTCACGCGTCGGCCCGCGTCCCGACCGCGCCCGGGTCGCCCGGACCCGGCCGCCTCGATGCGGGCAGCCCCGAACCCCGGCGGCCCGACGCCGACGCCCCGCTCGCCGCCGTCACCCACTGGAGCGCCGACGCCGGTGAACACGAGCCGGGACGGCGCCCCTTGGGGCAGCTTCTCGACGCCGTGCTGCACGCACCGGTCCGGCCCGGCGACGAGGGCCGGGGCAATGGCCACGAGGGCGAGGCGGCGGACCGCGGCCGTGCGACCACGCGAAGCGCCGGGCACGGTGCCGGGGCGGGAGCCGGGGGCGGCGCCGAGCGCGTCCCCGTCCGCGTCGGATCCCTGTGGATCGACCCGGCGGGCACCGCGGACGGGGAGTACCGCATCCGGTTCTCCCCGGCGAGCCACGACGACGAGCCCGCCGCGAGCGGGGACCAGGGCGAACGCTGGGACATCCGGGCGAACGGTGCCGCCTCCCCTGACCGGCCCGGCGTCGTGGCGCTGGACGTACGGACGCGCGCGGCGGAGCGCGGCGAGGTGCCGCACCCCCTGGACTCCATGACCTACGAGATCCAGTGGGAGAAGACTCCAGTTCCCGTCCCGCGCCCCCCTTCCCACGTCCTGCTGCTGAGCGACGAGACGGAGGACGCGCGGGACCGGCTCACCGGTGCCCTCGTCGCGGTTCTGGAGGAGAAGGGGGTGCGGGTGACGGTCGGAACCAGCCGCGGCGACGCGGCAGGCGGACGCGTGGACACATGGCGCGAGAAGACCCGCGGGGAGCGGTCCGCCGTGGTCGTGCTCCTCGCCGGAGACCGTTCACCGTCCGATGCCGACTCCGATGCCGGGCCCGGTGCCGTCTCCGGTGCCGTGTCCCCGTCCTGCCGGGGGCTCACCGCGGCCGTGCAGGTCGCACGCCGCCTCGCCTCCGGCCCTCGCGCGACCGTGGCGCCCCGGCTCTGGCTGGTGACCCGGCGGGCCCAGTCGGTGTCACCGGGTGAGACCGGCGAGCCCGACCTCGCCTGTCTGCGCGGCCTCGTTCGCGTACTGGGCCTCGAACAACCCGAACTGCGGACCTCGCTGGTGGACATCGACGCGCAGCCGGGCCTGGTCGACGACCTCGTCCAGGAACTCCTTGCCGACGGCGACGCCGACGAGGTCGCCTGGCGCGCCGGCACCCGCCTCGTCGCCCGCCTCGCCGCCGCCGACCCGGCGGACCGGTACGAGGCGATCCCCTTCGCCCGTCCCGACGGCGCCTACGTCGTCACCGGCGGCCTCACCGGCCTCGGCCTCGCCACGGCGCGGCGACTCGCCGAACAGGGGGCGGGACGCCTCGTCCTGAACGGACGCCGTGCGCCGGGCCCGCGGGCCCGCTCCGCCCTGGCGGAACTGGAGGCCCTCGGCACCTCGGTCTCCGTCGTCGAGGGGGACGTCGCGGAACCCGGTGTCGCCACATGCCTGGTGGAGACCGCCGGGGCCGAGGGGCACACCCTGCGCGGTGTCGCCCACGCCGCCGGCGTGCTCGGCGACCGTATGGTCACCGACCTCGAACCCTCCGACATCGAGGCGGTGTTCAGGCCGAAGGCGCAGGGCGCCCTCCTGCTCGATGAGGCGACCGCCGGGCACGAACTCGACTGGTGGCTGGTGTACAGCTCGGCCGCCGCGCTCTTCGGCTCCCCGGGACAGGCGGCCTACGCCGCCGCCAACGCCTGGCTGGACGCGGCGGCACTGCGCCGCCGGGCGGTCGGCCTGCCCGCCACCTCCATCGCCTGGGGCCCGTGGGCCGAGGTCGGCGCCGCCCCCGAGAACCCCGCCCTGGCACTGGACCCCATCGCCCCGTCCGACGGGCTGGACGCGCTCCAGGCGCTGGTCGCCTCCGGCCGGGTGCACACCGGCGTGGCGCACCTGGACGCCCGGCGGGCCCTGGAGGCCTACCCGGGCCTGGAGGCGGTGCCCTTCTTCGCGGGGGTGCTGCTGGACGGCAGCCTCACCGCCGACGACTGGGCCGGTCCCGAGGGCATCGCCGCCCTCGGCGAGGCGGCCGCGGACAAGGTGTACAAGCGTCTGGTCAAGCGCACGGCGGCGGTGATGGGCTTCGCGGTCCATGACCTGGACGAGACGGTCCCGCTCACCGAACTGGGCCTCGACTCGCTGATGACGGTGCGCATCAGGAACGCCGCGCGGCAGGACTTCGCGGTGGATCTGCCGGCACCCCTGCTGCTGCGGGGCGCCGGTCTGCGCGAGATCGGTGACGCGGTCCTGGACGAACTGGGGCTCTCGCGGGCGGAACCGGGGGGCGTGGCCGAGGACGGCGTGGCCCAGAACGGCGTTGCCCCGGACCGCGCGGGCCTGGACCGCCCGGCGGCGACACCACCCGTCCAGGACGGCGACGGCCGGGAAGACGCCGTCCGGGAGGGCGACCGTCCGGGCCGGCGAGCCACCGGAGAGCGGACGGCGCCCACCCTGCCGGACTCGATCGGCCCGCGGGACGCGTCGGAGCGCCTGGTGACCGGCGTCTGGAACGAGGTACTCGGCCGCCCGGTGCGGCTGGAGGAGATCCCGGGGGCGTGACCCGTCGCGCCCGCCGCTGAAGCCCTCCGCCGCGGGGCGGGCCTCCCGCGCCTGCGCCTCGGCGGTGGGGCGCCCGCGGAGCCCGGGCC
>NZ_JAAAXQ010000197.1 GCF_009916105.1 Streptomyces sp. GC420
GCCCCGCACCCCGTCGACCCCGCCCAGAGCGGCCTCCGCCGAATCGACCAGGGCCGGGTCCACGGCGTCCATCAGCCGCCGCCACACCTCGCGGCCCGCGCCACGCAGCACGACGGCGATGGCCGCCGTGATGGCCAGACCGACGACCGGGTCGGCGAGCCGCCAGCCGAGCGCCGCGCCGCCCGCGCCCAGGAGCACGGCGAGGGAGGTGAACCCGTCGGTGCGGGCGTGCAGTCCGTCGGCGACCAGGGCGGCCGAGCCGATTCTGCGCCCGGTGCGGATGCGGGCCCGCGCAACCCACTCGTTGCCCGCGAAGCCGACCAGCCCCGCCGCGGCCACGGCCGGCAACTGCACGACGTCCTGCGGATCCAGGAGCCGCCGCAGGGACTCGTAGCCCGCGAAGACGGCCGACGCCGCGATCACCAGCACCACGAAGACACCCGCGAGGTCCTCGGCCCGTCCGAACCCGTAGGTGTAGCGGCGGGTCGCGGCACGGCGGCCGAGCACGAAGGCCACGGCGAGCGGCAGCGCGGTCAGCGCGTCGGCCGCGTTGTGCACGGTGTCCCCGAGCAGCGCCACCGAACCGGACACGGCCGCGATCGCGGCCTGCACGAGGGTGGTCGCCGCGAGGACGGCCAGCGAGAACCAGAGGGTCCGCAGGCCTTCCGCGGAGCCCTCCAGCGCGGCGTCCACCTTGTCGGCGGGCTCGTGACTGTGCGGGGTGAAGGCGTGCCGGAGACGATGCCGCAGACCGTGCCCCACGTCCCCCCGGCGATGCACGTGGTGGTGCACGCGGCGGTGTGCCTCGTGGTGCCCGTGGTGGTGTCCGTGACCCGTCATGGACACCACCGTGGCACACGGACTCCCTTGCAGCCACTGCCGAAAAGCGCTTCCTGACCAGCTGCGACGCGCTCGCAACTGCTTCCCGTCAGGACCTGCGCGGCACTCGGCCGGCGTGCCCGGGAGCCGGGGCGGGCCGGGCGCCCGCCGGGCCCGCCCCGCTACCGCGCGCTCGCCACGACCGGGTAGTGGTCGCTGAGGTTGGTGAACGTGTAGCTGGTGCCCCAGCTCGTCACCGTCCAGGGTGCGCTCTGCTCCTTGACGACCTCGTTGGTCCAGCCGGAGGGCCTCGCGTGCCCGGCACGGTGCAGCACGTAGTCCAGGTCCTCGCGCGGGTCGTCCGGGTAGCGGTCGTGCGCGACCGAGTTCTCCTGAGTGTCGAAGGAGTACGGATGCCCGGTGCGGGAGTCCGCGTCCGCCAGCCCGGCGTCCGCGAGCACGGAGGCGTACTCCGCGGTCCGCGAGTCCACGTTGAAGTCACCCGCCACGACGACCTGTTCCCCCGCCGGGATGTTCTTGGCGTCGAGGAAGGCGTCCATGGCCCTGAACTGCCGCGACCGCGTCTCGGCGGCCTCACCGCTGTCGCAGCCCGGGTCGGTCGACTGGGCGTGGGTGCCGACCACGTGCACCCTGCTGCCGTTCACGTCGAGGACGGTGTACACGAAGCCCTTGTTGGACCACCAGTCGGAGCCGCAGGCGTCCTTGTAGACGTACTGCTCCTTGCGGAGGATCGGCCACTTGCTGAGCACGGTCACCCCGCCGTCCTCCAGGGCGACCGCCGAGTAGGCGCCGGCGGTCGCGTCCCAGCCGGACTTGCTGCGGCCCAGCACCGGTGTCTGGTACGGGTATTCGGCCGACGCGTCGGCCTTCAGCGCGTTGGAGGAGGAGTTGTCGAACGCCTCCTGGAGCACCACGACGTCGTTGCCGCGGAAGAAGGAGGTCCGCGGAATCTCCGAGGCCCTGTGGTCCTGGCCCCAGTTGGGGTACAGCGTCTTGCTGAACAGGAACGCGTTGTACGTCAGCACCTTCAGCCGGGGGGTGTCGGCGGCGGATGCCCCGGGCGCGGTCGCGGTGAGGGCGGCTGCGGCGAGCACGGTGGCGACCGCGGCGCCGGTGATGCGGCGGCCGCGTATGCCGCGCGTGGAGTGGTGCACAGGATCTCCCGTCGATGGGTGGGGGTGGGAAGACTGGCGCCGCATATCCAAGCAGCCCGGATTACCTCCAGGTAACCTTCGTGCGCCGGGGAGTTGGCCGCGCGGCGATCATTTCCGGCCGCCCGGTCCGTGGCCGCGGCGCGCGGGCGGCCTCCCGGGCGCCCCGGCACCCCCTCACGCGCAATCCCCCTCACGTGGACCCTCTTCACGCGGCACGCCCCGTCCCTCGCACGCCCCGTCCCTCGGCACGGCCGTCACCCGCATGCGCGGAGTGCCCTCTTTTTCCAGGGGCATTGGCGGCGGTAGCGTCCGGGGGCATGCCAATTCGTGCGCGGGTCAACCGCATGCAGTGGAGAACGCTCGTGCCGGCGGCCGTGGCCGCCATGATGGCCGTCCTGCTCCCACCGGCCGTCGCCGAGGCCGGAACGCCCAGGGAGAGTACGCCGGTCTACTCGTACGCCGACGCCGTACGCGAGGCCGTCTGGGTCGACACCGGACTCGACTCCGACCGCGACGGCGAGGGCGACCGGGTCGCCGTCGACATCGTCCGCCCGAAGGAACCGGCGCGACAGGGCCGCAAGATCCCCGTCATCATGGACGCCAGCCCGTACTACTCCTGCTGCGGGCGCGGAAACGAGAGCCAGAGGAAGACGTACGACGCCGGCGGCAACGTTGTCCAGGCGCCGCTCTTCTACGACAACTACTTCGTCCCCCGCGGATACGCCATGGTCCTCGTCGACCTCGCCGGCACCAGCCGCTCCGACGGCTGCGTCGACGTCGGCGGCCGCTCCGACATCCTCTCCGCCAAGGCCGTCGTCGACTGGCTGAACGGCAGAGCGCGCGGCTACACCACCCGCGACGGCGGCACCAGGGCACGCGCCGGATGGGCCAACGGCGACGTCGGCATGATCGGCAAGAGCTGGGACGGGACCATCGCCAACGGAGTCGCCGCCACCGGCGTCGAGGGACTGAAGACCATCGTCCCCATCAGCGCCATCTCCTCCTGGTACGACTACTACTTCGCCGAGGGCGCCCCGCTCTACGACGGCGGCCCGGACGAACTCGCCGACCACGTGGAGAGCCCCGGGGCCCGCGCTCACTGCGCCGCCGTCCAGCGCGAACTCGCCGAGGGCTCCCCGCGCAGCGGCGACTGGACGCCGCTGTGGGACGAGCGCGACTACGTCAGGGACGCCGCCCGGGTCCGCGCCAGCGTCTTCCTCGTCCACGGCATGCAGGACCTCAACGTCCGTACCAAGCACTTCGGCCAGTGGTGGGACGCGCTCGCGAAGCGGGGCGTGGAGCGCAAGATCTGGCTCTCCCAGACCGGACACGTGGACCCGTTCGACTTCCGCCGCGCCGCATGGGTCAGGACCCTGCACCGCTGGTTCGACCACGAACTCCTCGGCTACGACAACGGCATCGACCGCGAGCCCATGGCCGACATCGAGCGCGCCCCCGACCGGTGGACCACCGACCGGGTCTGGCCGCCCCGCGGCACCGCACCGACCGTGCTGCGGCCGCGCGCCACGGACACGGCGGGCGTCGGCACCCTCGGCCTCCGGCCGGTCCGGCCCGGCAGCACGGAGAGCTTCACCGACGACCCGGCACTGAGCGAGACCGACTGGGCCGCCACCGTCGACGTCTCCACTCCCGCCAAGGCCGGCTTCACCAGCGCGGCGCTGAGCAGGCCCCTGCGCCTGTCGGGCGGCGGCAAGGTCACCGTCACCGCGACACCCACGACGGCCGGCGCCCATCTCTCCGCGGTCCTCGTCGATCTCGGCCCCGACACCATCCGCGACTACGCCGCCTCGGGCGAGGGCATCACCACCCTCGCCGAACGCAGCTGCTGGGGCGCCAGTACGCCGGGCGACAGCGCCTGCTTCCGGGAGACCAGGGCGCGCACCGCCGACGTCGACTACACCGTCTTCGGCAGGGGCTGGGCGGACCTGGGCAACTACGCGTCCGAGCGGACCGGACGCCCGCTGACACCCGGTCAGAAGTACACGATCACAATCGACCTGGGTGCGAGCGACCATGTCGTACCGGCGGGGCACAGGCTCGCGCTGATCGTCGCGGGCACCGACGCGGGGCTCATCGAACCGCCGGACACCAGGCCCACGCTCACCCTCGACCTCGCCCGCACCTCCGCGCGGCTCCCGGTCGTCGGCGGAGCGAAGGCCTTCGCCCGCGCCACGGTCGGCGGCGTGCGTGAGGCGCCGTTCGAGCCACGACTCGAAGGCGTGGCCGACCCGGACCCCAGCCGGCTCGTTCCCGGCCGGCGAAACTGATCCGGGGCGCCGCCCGTCACCCGCCGCGGACCGCGCCGGCTCCGGCCGTTCCCGCGCGCACCAGACGGGCGGCGTCGGCCGCACACCCCCAGGCGACGGTGACCCCCGCGCCCCCGTGGCCGTAGTTGTGCACCAGCAGCCCGCCGTCCGCGAGGCGCTCCGCCTCGATGCGTACGCCCCGCGGACGGACCGGGCGGAGCCCCACGCGATGCTCCAGCACCTTGGCGTCCGCAAGTTCGGGGCGGACCGCGGCACAGCGGGCGATGATCGCCTCGGCCGTCCCGGGATCGGGCTCGGCGGACCAGGAGCCCTCCTCCGCCGTCCCGCCGAGCACCACACCGAACGGCTGCGGGAAGAAGTACACCGACTCCGCGGCATCGTGACCGGCCGCCACGAACCACTCCTCGATCCCCGGGTTCTCCACGGTCACCAACTGGCCCCGCACCGGAACCATCCCGGGATCGGGCACCAGCGTCCGCGCGCCGAGCCCCGTGCAGTTGACCACCGTCCGCGCACCTGTCCCCGTGAGCGCGCCGGCCTCCCGCACCTCCACGACTCCGCCCGCCGCCTCCAGCCGGCGCCGCAGGTACGCGAGATGGACCGGCATGTCGATCAGCGGAAGCCGGGCCCGCAGTCCGGTGCCGTACCCCGGGGGCAACTCCTCCGCGCGCGCTTCCCGCAGCCCCGGCACCCGGCGTCCCCACGACCCGAGACCGGCCAGCGAGGTGTCCGCCGTGATGCCCGGCACCAGCCGCACACCGGTGCCCGCCGGGTCCTCGGCCAGCCGCCCGTAGACGTCGAGCGAGGCCAGCGACCACTCGCCGACCCGCGCCTCCGGCTCAATGCGGTACGGCCACCACAGCGCGCCCGCCACCGCCGAGGTCGTGTCCGAGGCCGGGTCGCGCGTCCACAGCCGGACCCGGGCCCCGTCCTCCGCCAGGACGACGGCCGTGGTCAGACCGATCACCCCGCCACCCACCACCACGACATCCGTGACCATGACAAGGACGCTACCCGCCCCCGGTGCCCGGTGGAATGAGCGATGTGCCACACCAGGGGCCGCTGGGGGACGTCGTCAGCCCGACCGGGCTCCGCTGCCGCCAACATCTCCGGCCTCCCCGACGGACGGCGGCGCACCCCAACCCGTGGCACTACCACCCTTCCCGCGTCGTCGTGCCGGGTTCGCCGAGCCAAGACGCAATCGGCGGGCAACCGGTCAGGAGCCCACCCGGGCGGACTCGACCAGCCTGAACGCCGTCGCGAGGGCGGCGGCCGGGCCGCCGGCCGGCGCGCGGGGCGCCGCTGCTCCACGGTCGCGTGACCGCCGTTCTGCGCAGCGTCTGCCGACCGACCGTGCGACCGGCGCGAACGCCGGATTCTTCCGCGTGAACAGTGGGCGAAGCCCTGTTGCGGAGGGTTCTTGGCCGCCGTGTCGGAGCCATAGCCTCCGCACCATGTCCGACACCTCCCGCCGCAGGGTCCTCGGCGCTCTCGCCGGTGGCACCGCGCTGTCCCTCCTGCCCCCCTCGCTCCTCAGAGCCATGGCCGCGCCGATGCCGCGCGGCGGCATGAACGCGATCGAGCACGTCATCGTGCTGATGCAAGAGAACCGTTCCTTCGACAACTACTTCGGCACCCTCAAGGGTGTGCGCGGCTTCGGTGACCGCACCCCCCTGCGCCTGCCCGGCGGCGCCGACGTCTTCAAGCAGCCGCGGGCCGGCGGCGACGTCCTTCCCTTCTCGGCCCGCCGGGCGGCGGTCGACGCGGGCCGCCCGGAGAGCGACATCCAGTACCTGGGCTCGCTGCCGCACGGCTTCCCGGACGGAGTCCAGGCATGGGCGAACGGCTGGTGGGACGACTGGATCGCCGCCAAGGGGCAGAGCACCATGGCCTTCTACGACCGGCGGGACATACCCCTGCAGTACGAACTGGCCGACCGCTTCACCATCTGCGACTCCTACTTCTGCTCCGTGTACGGCTCGACCAACCCCAACCGCAACTACCTGTGGACCGGTACCACGGGCTTCGAGCCGGGCGGCGTGAACAGAGCCGTCACCAACGCCGCCTACTCCTACAGCCACGCCGGATACGACTGGACCACCTACCCCGAGCGCCTGGAGACGGCCGGGATCCCGTGGCAGATCTACCAGGAGTGGGACAACTTCACCGACAACGCGGTCGAGTACTTCCGGCCGTGGAAGCAGATCGGCCGGAAGATCCTCTCCAAGGTCGGCGGACAGTACTCCACCACCGAGCAGTTCTACGACAGCCTCTGGGGCAAGACCTCCGCGCAGCGGCAGGAGGCCCTCGCCCAGTTCCAGCAGGGCGTGGACTCCCTGACCGAGGCCGAGCGCCGCCTCTTCCTGCGCGGCGCCTACCGCTCCGAGCCGGACACCCTGATCCCCCGGCTGACGGCGGACATCAAGAACGGCACGCTGCCCAGAGTGAGTTGGGTGGTACCCACGGCGGCGCTCTCCGAGCACCCCGGGTCCTCCACCCCGGTCGGCAGCGCCAACCTCGTCTACGACCTGCTCGACGCCCTCGCGAGCGACCCCGAGACCTGGTCGAAGACGGTTCTGTTCATCAACTTCGACGAGAACGACGGCTACTTCGACCACGTGCCCGCCCCGGTCGCGCCCAAGCCCGACTCCGGCAACAGCGACGACTGGTTCAACGGCCGCCCGGTCGGCCCCGGCCCGCGCGTGCCGATGACGGTCGTCTCGCCGTGGACGGTGGGCGGCTTCGTCTCCTCCGAGGCGTTCGACCACACCTCCGTGATCCGCTTCCTGGAGCAGTGGACCGGGGTCCGGGAGCCCAACATCAGCGCCTGGCGCCGCAGCGTCTTCGGCGACCTCACCTCCGTCTTCGACTTCCACCGCACCCATCCGCAGCCCGAGGTGGAGCAGCCCGGCCCGGTACCGGCGCCGGTCGGCCGCTGGAACCCCCTTCCGCCGAAGGAGCAGGCGCTCCCGGAGCAGGAGGCGGGCACCCGCCCCACCCGCGCCCTGCCGTACCGCCTGTCGCTGCGTGCCGACGTCACCGGCGGCCGGGTCCGGCTGCGGCTCGGCAACACCGGCACAGCGGCCGCCACGGTCACCGCGTACCCCGGCGACGGCGGCGAGCCGCGGACCTGGACGGTCGCCGCGGGCAAGAGCACCGTGGACACGGTCGCCCACGGGTCCGACGGCTACGACCTTCAGGTGCGAGGTCCCGGCTGGTCGACGTGGGAACTGCGCGGCGCCGGCGCCGGGGCCGAGGCATACCTGGTCGAGCAGGCCGGGTCGGGCCGGGTCATGGTCCACTGCGCCAATCCCTCCTCGACGACCCGGACGCTCCTCGTCGGCGAGTCGGTCTACCCGCGCGCCGTCGGCGACCACGTCCGGACCGTCACCCTTGCGCCCGGACAGGAGCGGATCGTGCCGGTCCGTCTCTCCCGCCACGGCTGGTACGACATCGTCGTGGTCGACAAGCGCGACCCGGGCTTTCTGCGCCGTATGACCGGCCGCCTGGCCGACGGCAAGCAGGGTGTCACCGACCCGGCCACCGGCATGCTCCCGGCGCTGGGCGCCTCGGTCACCCTGCCCGAGCCGCTGCCGCCCCTGGACACCCCGCTCGCCCAGGGCAGCCCGGCCGAGGTCGTCGTCACCCTGACGAACCGGAGCGCGGCCGAACTGGATCGCCTCACGGCCACCCTGCTCGTCCCCTCCGGCTGGACGGTCGAGCGGTCCGGGCCGGCGCCGCGGGCACTGGCCGCCGGGAAATCCGCCGACGTCCGCTTCACGGTCACACCGGCCGCCGACGCCACCGTCGGGAGCCTGATCGTGGCCGCGCACGCCGACGGCGACGGTCTGCTGAAGATCGCCGACGCGCGCGTGCGGACCAAGGTCGCCGCCGCGATGAGCGTGGCCCTGACCGGTCCGTCGGCCTCGCCGAAGACCGACGGTACGGTGCTCTCCCCGGGCAAACCGCTCACCGTGACCGCGACCGTCACCAACGCCGGCAGCGCCCCGCTCACCGGTCTGGCGGGCACGCTCGCCCTGCCGGACGGCTGGACCGCCACCCCGGCCCATGCGCCGGCCACGGTTCCGGCCCGCTCGTCCGCCGCACTCACCTGGGACGTCGTCGCGCCCGCGTCGGCCGCCCGTACCTCCGCCACCGTCAAGGCCACCGTCACCGCGAGCCTGGGCGGCCGGACCAAGGAGCAGACCGCGTCGCTGACCGCCGAGGTCGGCCCCGTCATGACCGGTTACCTGCTCGCCGAGGACTTCGAGTCCGTCGCCCCGTCGCTGGCGACCGCCGTCGACCTCAGCCGCCCCGGCCTGCTGGGCTGGACGCGGACCACGCCCGAGGGCTGGACGGTCACCAACGCGCCGACGATGCCGCAGGGCACCACGGAACTGCAGGGCTGGTCCTTCCTCTCCAAGCAGTTCTGGTTCCCGGCCGGGCAGGAGCGGTCGGCCTTCGGCCGGGGCCTCGGGATCGTCGCCGTCGCCGACTCCGACGACTGGGACGACACCGGCAACCCGGCGAGCCGCGGACGGTTCGACTCGACGCTGACCACTCCCGCAGTCGCCGTCCCGCCGGGCACCTCGACCCTCCACCTGGGCTTCGACTCCCACTACCGACAGGAGAGCCCGCAGGAGGCCGAGGTCACGGTCGAGTTCGACTCCGGCCGGGCAGACCGTGTGCTGCACTATTCCAGCGAGACCTCGGGGAACACCAACAGCGGCCAGGACCAGCAGAACCGCCTGGTCAGCCTCTCCTTCGCGGTCCCGTCCGGAGCGACGTCGGTCAAGGTGCACTTCCGGCTCCACAACGCGGGGAACAACTGGTTCTGGGCGATCGACAACGTCCGCCTCGGCACCAGCCCGATCACCGACGCGTGAATCGCACGCCCGCGCGGGGAGCCGACCGGCCCCGCGCGGGCCCGCCGGGGTCGGGGCGACGGCTGGGCTTCCTGGTGCCGTACGACCGGCCGGACCGCTCTGGCTAGGATCTGCTTCCTGATGACTGCCACTCTCGTCGCCAAGGATCTCGCCGCAGGACACGGCGACCGCTCGCTGTTCTCCGGGCTCGACCTCGTCGTCGCCCCAGGAGACGTGATCGGCCTCGTCGGCGCCAACGGCGCCGGCAAGTCCACCCTGCTCCGGCTGCTGGCGGGCCTCGACACCCCCGAGGGCGGCGAGCTGAGGCTCTCCCCGCCCACCGCCGCCGTCGGACACCTGCCCCAGGAACCGGAGCGGCGGGAGGGCGAGACCGTACGTGCCTTCCTCGCCCGGCGCACCGGTGTCGCCGCGGCGCAGCTCGCGCTGGACGCGGCCACCGAGGCCCTCGTCGAGGGCGCGCCCGGCGCGGACGACGCCTACGCCGACGCCCTGGAGCGCTGGCTCGCCCTCGGCGGCGCCGACCTCGACGAGCGCGCCGATGAGGTCACCGGCTCCCTCGGCCTCGGCGTCGGCCTCGACCAGCGGATGACAGCGCTGTCCGGCGGGCAGGCCGCCCGCGCCGGCCTCGCCTCGCTGCTCCTCTCGCGCTACGACGTCTTCCTGCTCGACGAGCCCACCAACGACCTCGACCTGGACGGCCTGGAACGGCTCGAGGCCTTCGTCACCGGGCTGCGCGCGGGCACAGTCGTGGTCAGCCACGACCGCGAGTTCCTCGCCCGCACGGTCACCAAGGTGCTCGAACTCGACCTCGCGCAGCAGCAGATCAACCTCTACGGCGGTGGCTACGACGCCTACCTGGAGGAGCGGGCCACAGCGCGCAGGCACGCGCGCGAGGACTTCGAGGAGTACGCCGACAAGCGGTCCGCCCTCGAATCCCGCGCCCGGATGCAGCGCTCCTGGATGGACAAGGGCGTCAAGAACGCCCGGCGCAAGGCGGGCAACGACAACGACAAGATCGGCCGCAAGTTCCGCAGCGAGGCGAGCGAGAAGCAGGCCGCGAAGGCCCGCCAGACGCAGCGGATGATCGAACGGCTGGAGACGGTCGAGGAGCCGCGCAAGGAGTGGGAACTGCACATGGAGATCGCGGCCGCGCCGCGCTCCGGCGCGGTCGTGGCCACCCTGCGCGGGGCCGAGATCCGCCGTGGGCCCTACACCTTCGGGCCCGTCGACCTCCAGATCGACTGGGCCGACCGGGTCGCCGTCACCGGAGCCAACGGCTCGGGCAAGTCCACCCTGCTGGCCGCCCTCCTCGGCCGGGTGGCCCTGGACGCGGGGCACGCCGCCCTCGGCTCCGGCGTCGTCGTCGGTGAGGTCGACCAGGCCCGCGCCCTCTTCCACGGCCCCGAGACCCTCCTCGACGCGTTCCGCGCGGCGGTCCCCGACACCGAACCCGCCGACATCCGCACCCTGCTGGCCAAGTTCGGTCTCAAGAGCGCCCACGTACTGCGTCCGGCGGCCACCCTCTCCCCGGGCGAACGCACCCGCGCCGCCCTCGCCCTGCTCCAGGGCCGCGGCGTCAACCTCCTCGTCCTCGACGAGCCCACCAACCACCTCGACCTGCCGGCCATCGAGCAGCTGGAGTCGGCCCTCGACACCTACGAGGGCACACTGCTGCTGGTCACCCACGACCGCCGCATGCTGGACACGGTCCACGTCACCCGCCGCATCGAGGTCGCCGACGGCAAACTGACGGAACACTGACGGGCAGCAGGCCCCGGGAGGCCGGAGGGGGAGGCCGGACGTGAAGTCCGGCCGCCCCCTCGGGCTCAGTGCCCCCCGTCCTCAGCGGTGCCTCGTCTCAGCGGCGCTTCGGGTCGAGCAGGCCCGCCTTGCGCAGGGCGTCCGCCATCGCGCTGTTGGCAGGGGCCGGGGCCGCGGAGCGGGCGGCACCCCCGCGGCCGCCGCCGCGCTGCTGCGGTGCCCGGCCGCGCCGGTCGCCGCCGGCGCGGTCCTGGCGCTCCCGGCGCCCACCGGCGGGGGCGCCGGCGCCCGCGGGAACGGCCTCGTCCTCCAGGCGGAGCGTCAGCGAGATCCGCTTGCGCGGGATGTCGACGTCGAGCACCTTCACCTTGACGATGTCGCCCGGCTTCACCACGTCACGCGGGTCCTTCACGAACGTCCTGGACATGGCGGAGACATGCACGAGCCCGTCCTGGTGGACACCGACGTCCACGAACGCGCCGAAGGCGGCGACGTTGGTCACGACCCCTTCGAGCACCATGCCGGGGGACAGGTCGGAGATCTTCTCCACGCCCTCCTTGAAGGTGGCCGTCTTGAAGGCGGGACGCGGGTCGCGGCCCGGCTTCTCCAGTTCTCTGAGGATGTCCGTGACCGTCGGCAGACCGAAGGAGTCGTTGACGAACTCCTTGGGACTCAGGGAGCGCAGCACCGCCGTGTTGCCGATGAGCGACTTCACGTCCGTACCGGCGGACTTCACCATCGTCCGTACCACCGGGTACGCCTCCGGGTGCACGCTCGACGCGTCCAGCGGATCCTCGCCGTCGCGGATGCGCAGGAAGCCCGCGCACTGCTCGTACGCCTTCGGGCCGAGCCTCTGTACCTCTTTGAGGGCCTTGCGGGAGCGGAAGGGGCCGTTGGCGTCGCGGTGGGCGACGATGTTCTCCGCCAGGCCGGAGCCGATGCCGGAGACCCGGGCGAGGAGTGGGGCGGACGCCGTGTTGACGTCCACGCCGACACCGTTCACACAGTCCTCGACCACGGCGTCCAGCGAGCGGGACAGCTTCAGCTCGGACAGGTCGTGCTGGTACTGACCGACGCCGATGGACTTCGGGTCGATCTTCACCAGCTCGGCGAGCGGGTCCTGCAGCCGCCGCGCGATCGACACGGCCCCGCGCAGCGAGACGTCCAGGCCGGGCAGCTCCTGCGAGGCGAACGCGGATGCGGAGTACACCGAGGCGCCGGCCTCCGACACCATCACCTTCGTGAGCTTCAGCTCCGGGTGCTTGGCGCACAGCTCGTCCGCGAGCTTGTCGGTCTCCCGGGACGCGGTGCCGTTTCCGATGGCGATCAGCTCGACCGCGTGCTCCTTCGCGAGCCGGGCCAGCTTGGCCAGCGACTCGTCCCAGCGGTTCTGCGGGACGTGCGGATAGATCGTGTCGGTGGCGACGACCTTTCCGGTCGCGTCGACGACGGCAACCTTCACGCCCGTGCGGAAACCGGGGTCCAGGCCCAGCGTGGCCCGCGTCCCCGCCGGGGCGGCCAGCAGCAGGTCGCGCAGGTTCGCCGCGAAGACCCGGACGGCCTCGTCCTCGGCGGCCGTACGCAGCCGCAGCCGCAGGTCGAGCCCGAGGTGCACCAGGATCCGGGTCCGCCAGGCCCAGCGCACCGTGTCGGCCAGCCACTTGTCAGCGGGCCGCCCGCGGTTGGCGATCCCGAAGCGGGAGGCGACGATCGCCTCGTACGAACTGGCGGCCCCCGGCTCCTCGGCGGGCTCCTCGGGCTCCAGGACGAGATCGAGGACCTCCTCCTTCTCACCGCGCAGCATCGCCAGCACGCGGTGTGAGGGCAGCTCCGTGAACGGCTCGGCGAAGTCGAAGTAGTCGGCGAACTTGGCGCCCGCCTCCTCCTTGCCCTCGCGTACCTTCGCGGCCAGCCTTCCCCTCACCCACATCCGTTCGCGCAGCTCGCCGATGAGGTCGGCGTCCTCGGAGAACCTCTCGGTCAGGATCGCCCTGGCCCCTTCGAGGGCGGCGGCCGGGTCGGCGACGCCCCTGTCCGCGTCGACGAAGGCGGCCGCGGCGGCGAGCGGCTCCACGCCCGGGTCGGCCAGCAGGCCCTCGGCAAGCGGTTCCAGGCCCGCCTCGCGCGCGATCTGCGCCTTCGTCCGGCGCTTCGGCTTGAACGGCAGGTAGATGTCCTCCAGCCGCGCCTTGGTTTCGGCGGCCAGGATCCGCGCCTCCAAGGCCTCGTCCAGCTTGCCCTGCTCCCGCACCGATTCGAGGATCGCCGTGCGCCGCTCCTCCAGCTCGCGCAGATAGCGCAGCCGCTCCTCGAGCGTGCGCAGCTGCGCGTCGTCGAGCATTTCGGTGGCTTCCTTGCGGTAGCGCGCGATGAACGGAACGGTCGAGCCGCCGTCCAGCAGCTCCACCGCGGCCTTCACCTGCCGCTCGCGCACGCCGAGCTCTTCGGCGATCCTGCCCTCAATCGACATGGACGTCGTCACGATCCCGTACCGCCTTCTCGATGACACATGAGGCTGGCAATTGTGGCAGGCGGGACGGACGAAGAAGGCCCGGACCCGGCACACGTCGGTGCCGGGTCCGGGCTCAGCCACTTCGGCGTCCGCCGCCACCCTGCCGGGGAGAGGGGCGGCAGCACGCCCGCGGCGGGCGGGTCAGACCCGCCGGGTACGGCGCGAGCCGCCCGCGGCGCCGCCGAACAGGCGGGCCAGCAGTCGGAAGGGCAGGGTGACCACGGTGGCGATCGCCCCTCCGACCGTGCGGAGGGCGTCCGCGATGGCGCGGAACATGTGGCATCTCTCCTTCACCGGGGTACACCGCCCCGTTGCCGCGGCCCCGCCGCGCAAACTCCTTCGGCCACCGCCGGCGGCGGCCCGGCCGGTGCCTTCGCCCGGTTCTCAGCCCTTGCCGAAGGCCGAGGCGGGGAAGGCGCCCGCCTCCAGGGCCGCCGCAGCGAAAGCGCCGGCGAGTTCGGTGAGCCGGAGCGTGCCCTCGGCGCCGAGGTGTTCGTACGGCGCGCTGTCCAGCGCGTCGGTGCGCTCCTCCAGCTCCTTGCGGAGGGACACGCCCTCCTCGGTCAACTCGCCCCGCTCGTCGAGCAGTCCGCGCTCGCGCAGCCGGTCCTCGGCCCCCGACCAGTCGGCGGGGGTCCAGCCGCGGCTGGCCCGGACCCACTTCGGGGTCATGCCGCGGCCGCTGGCGCTGTGGGTCACCAGGGCCTCGAGAGCGCCGAGCCCTGCCTGCTGGAGCACCATGATGTGGCCGTCGCCGCGGTGTTCGCGCAGCAGGGTCGCGGCGTGCCAGAAGGCGAGGTGCGGCTCGTCGGGCACGGGAAGATCGGCGTGGGCGGCGTACAGGGGGCGGCCGGGCCGGGCGCAGGCCTCGGCGGCGCGCAGCGCCAGCTCCGCGGCCTCCGCCATCTCAGGGGAGGCGAGGGCCTTCTCGCCGAGCAGCCTGCGCAGCGTGGAGCCGGCGGCCCGGAGCCGGGCGTCCAGGACCTGGTCGGGTGTCACGACCGACCAGATGCGGGGCAGGTGCCGGGAGACGAGCCCGTACGAGAAGTTGTAGAAGGTGGCCGTGACCGTGCCGGGGCCCACGGCTCCCATTGCTGCGGAGCGTCCGGCGAAGTAGGCGGCGTTCGGGTCCTTGACGCCGAGGCCGGCCAGCGCCTCGGTGAAGTCGGGCGAGAAGTACAGCGTGGAGTGCAACGGGTTGACCGCGGCGTGGCAGTGGCGGCCCGCCCGCGGCGGCAGTGTCGTCGTCATGGACGCAGGTTACCGACTGGTTAGTATGGTGCACAGTAGTCCGGCCGTGATGGCAGGATAGGTGGGATTCTCGTCATTGCGGCCATGCCCGCCCCCCTCGACGATGAGGACATGACGAAGCGAGCCGTGCTGATCGTGCTCTTCGAGGGCGTGCAGAGTCTGGACGTGACGGGCCCTCTCGAGGTCTTCGCGGGCGCGGCCGTTGCCGCGGGGGAACGCGACGCCTACCGCATCAGCACCGCCTCCCTCGACGGCGGCCCCGTCCGCACCCACAGCGGCCTGCTGATCACCCCGGACCGGTCGCTCGACGACGCGATGACGAGCGGCCCGGCCGCGGAGGGCGCGGCTTCGCAGGACTCGGTC
>NZ_JAAAXQ010000198.1 GCF_009916105.1 Streptomyces sp. GC420
GGCGGGACGGGGGTCGGTGCGCCTGTCGTCATGGTCCCAGTGTGCCCGGACGCGGCTCATGACGGCGTAAGGAGATCCCCTAGGGGTACCAGGGCCGCGTGCCCTCCGCGAGGAGGAGGCACGACGGACGAGGAGAGCGGACATGAGCGACGACCGAACACGGGGGACATCGGAGGAGGAGCACTCCGGGATCCCCCGGGACATGCCGGACCAGCAGGCCGACAAGGACTCCCCCGATCCGTGGGACGTGGGGACGGGCGCGGACGCCGGCGAGGAGAGGGGGCAGGACGTCCCGGACGCGGACGAGTCCGGGAGCGAGCGGCGCGCAGCCCAGCAGCCCGAGGGCGTGCCGACGGATCACCCCGAGCCCGAGGAGCCCGCGGACTGAGCGGGCCGCCCGGCTGCCGTGTGCCGCCCCGTGCTCAGTGCTTGCGGCCGAGCAGCTTGTTCACCCGCGTGCCCACGCCCCACGCGGTGACCCGCCACAGGGCCTCGACCAGGATGTCGCGGCTCATCTTGGAGTCACCGATCTCCCGCTCGACGAAGGTGATGGGCACCTCCACCACGTGGTATCCGGCCTCGACGGCGCGCCGGGCCAGGTCGACCTGGAAGCAGTAGCCCTGCGAGGCGACCTGGTCCATGCCGAGGCCTTCGAGGGTCTCCTTGCGGAAGGCCCGGTAGCCGCCGGTGACGTCCCGCAGCGGCACGTCGAGCAGCACCCTGGAGTACATGCTCCCGCCGCGGGAGATGAACTCCCGGTGCCTGGGCCAGTTGACGATCCGTCCGCCCGGCACCCAGCGCGAGCCCAGCACCAGATCCGCGTTCTTCAGGGCGGTCAGCAGCCGGGGCAGTTCCTCGGGCTGGTGGGAGCCGTCGGCGTCCATCTCGATCAGCACGCCGAAGCCGTTGTCGATGCCCCAGCGGAATCCGGCGAGGTAGGCGGCGCCGAGCCCTTCCTTGCCCTTGCGGTGCAGCACACGGACCTGGTCGTCCGCGGACGCGAGCTCGTCGGCGATCTTCCCGGTGCCGTCCGGGCTGTTGTCGTCGGCGACCAGGATGTGCGCCTCGGGCACGGCCGCGCGCACCCGGGTCACGATGGGCTTGATGTTCTCCGCCTCGTTGTAGGTCGGAATGATCACCAAGGCCGTACCGAGTGGACCGTACTGCCGCTGACCGCCGTCGTTCACTGTTGCCCCTTCTCCTTCAACAGGGCCACCTTAGCGATTGCCCGCCGGAGCACGGCGACAGACGCGGGCGCAGGGCGAGGGGAATCTGCGGATCGGGGCCCGGCGCCCTTCGGGCCGGCCAGGGACCCGCTGGCTGCGGGTCGACCGAGAGCCGTTGTCTACTGAGCGTCCGGGCCCCACCCGGGTCGCACCCACCGGCCGGCTGAGACGTTCCCGTGCCCCCGATGCGGGCACTGAGCCTGGCTCCCAGGCGGCGCCCCGGTACGGGCGCCACCCCGTGCTCAGCGGCGTTCGACGACAGCTCGGGCGCTCACCGGACGGACGTGAAGGTGTGGACCCGGCCGAAACTACCCGCCCTCCGCCGCACCCTGTCAACACTCTTGCGACCTGCGGACTTTCAGCGAACTCCCAGGTCAGAGCGGGGCACCGGGGCCCGGCCCGCACCGCAGAAGGGGCACACCGTCCGGCCTGCCGGACGCCGTCGCTCACTCGTCCGGGCGTACGAACACGGTGTGCCCGCCGACGACGGTGCGCAGGCAGACGGGCAGGCCGGCGCCGGGGCTCAGGTCGGGCAGGCCGGGCGTCCCCGAGCGTGGGTCGGTGGACCAGCGGGCGACCCGGTCGTCGGGGGCCTGGACGACCAGTTCCCCGGTCCGCCAGACCGCGTAGTCGGCGGGTGCACCGGGGACCAGCATCCCCGCGTCGTCGCGGCCGACGGCCCGCCAGCCGCCGCGGGTGTGGGCGGTGAAGGCCGCCCGGACGGAGATCCGGTGCTCGGGGGTGCGGTGGAAGGCGGCGGCCCGGACGGTGCCCCAGGGGTCGAAGGGGGTGACCGGGCTGTCCGAACCGAAGGCGAGCGGAACCCCGGCGCGCAGCAGCGCCGCGAACGGGTTCAGGGTGCGGGCGCGTCCGGCCCCGAGCCGCTCGGCGTACATGCCGTCCTCGCCGCCCCAGGCCGCGTCGAAGGCGGGCTGCACGGAGGCGGTGAGTCCGAGCTCTGCGAAGGCCGCGACGGTGTCGGGTGTCAGCATCTCCGCGTGCTCGACGCGGTGCCTGGCGGCCCGGACGCGGGGAAGCCCCACCTTGTCCGCGGCCGCGCGCACGCCCTCGACGACGGCGGTCAGCGCCGCGTCGCCGATGGCGTGGAAGCCGGCTTGGAGCCCCGCCTCCGTGCAGACCTCGACGTGGGCGGCGACGGCCGCGGCGTCGAGGTGGGCGCTGCCGGTGTGCGGGGCGTCGGCGTAGGGCTCGTGCAGGCAGGCGGTGTGCGAGCCGAGGGAGCCGTCGGCGAAGAGGTCGCCGGCGGCGCCGATCGCGCCGAGGGCGCGTACCTTCTCCGCGTCCCCGGCGTCGTGCACGCGCTCGGCCCAGTAGCCGAAGACGCGGGGCCCCGCCTCCTCGGCGGCGAGCCGCAGCAGCCCGGTCAGGTCGTCCTCGGAGGAGATGTCGGGCCCGCCGCACTCGTGCAGCGAGCCGATACCGAGGGAGGCGGCGTGGGCGCGGGCGGCGCGCTGCGCCTCGGTGCGCTGCTCGGGCGTGACGGCGGCGTAGGCGGCGGCGCGTGCGGCGTGGTGGGCGTCGCCGGTGAGGGGCTGCTCGCGGTGGTGGCCGCTCATGGCGGTGATGCCGGGAACGAGGTCGAGCAGCGCCTGGGTGACGGCGGCCGAGTGGACGTCGATGCGGGTCAGGTAGAGCGGCCTGCCCCCGGTCGCGGCGTCGAGTTCGCCCCGCGACGGCGCTCGCCTCTCGGGCCAGCGCGCCGCGTCCCATCCGTGCCCGAGCAGGATCCGCTCCCCGGGCCTGGCCGCCGCGTGGGCGCGTACGAGGTCGAGGGCCTCGGCCAGGGTCGCGGCCCGGGACAGGTCGAGGCCGGTCAGCGCGAGGCCGGTGGCGGTGGTGTGCACATGGGCGTCGGTGAAGGCGGGGGTGACCAGGGCCCCCCGGAGGTCGACGGTCTCGTCCACACCTTCGGCGAAGGCGTCCGCGGCTCCTTCCGAGCCGACCCAGGCGACGTGTCCGCGTTCGACGACCATCGCGGTGGCGAAGGGGTCGGCGGGACTGTGGACTTCGCCACCGCGCAGCAGCACGGTGCGGGGTTCCCCGTGGTGGGGGGCGGCGCTCTTGCTCATGGTGAACAGTCTCTCCCCTGCCCGGGGTGCGCCGGACGCCGGGTGGCCCGTGGCGCGCGCGGGCGGGCGCCGCGCGGCGTGGGGCGGACACCTGGCGGGCGCGGTTGGGCGGCCGCCGTACGGCGCGCCGTCAGATGCGGGGCGGGCGCGCCTCGTAGGGCGTGGAGAGAACGATCGTCGTCCGCGTGGAGACGCCCGCGAGGGTACGGACGCGGGTGAGGAGGTGCTCCAGCTCGAGGGGCGTGGCGACGCGGACCTTGAGGATGTAGTTCTCCTCACCGGCGACGCTGTGGCAGGCCTCGATCTCGGGCACGTCGGCGAGGCGTTCCGCGATGTCGTCGGGGGCACTGGGGTCGAAGGGCTTCACCGAGATGAACGCGGTGAGCGGCAGCCCGACCGCCTCGGGGTCCACGACGGCGGCGTACCCGCGGATGACTCCTCGCTGTTCCAGCCGGCGCACGCGCTGATGCACGGCCGAGGTGGACAGGCCGGTGGCCTTGCCCAGGTCGGTGTAGCTCATGCGGCCGTCCTTGACTAGCAAGTCCACGATCTGACGATCCAGCTCCTCCATAGCGGATCAAGCTACTGGTCCGGACCCGAAAGACCCAGTCGAGAACCGGCACCCGAGGCATCTGCGGCAGGCATGTGACGAACGCCACAGACTTGCGGACCCTGTCCTGACGGGTCGGAGATTACGGGCTCATCACGGCGGGAAATGCTTGCTGTGGTCGAGGCCGCAGTGCCTTGTCGGCCCACCCGAGGGGGAGTAACCACATGCAGAGCCTGAAGCGCCCCGGTCGCAGCGCCCGTACCCGGCAGCAGGAGCCGGTCGTCGCGCCCGAGCCGGAGGCGGTCGATTCCGCCGAGGACGAGATCGACCCCGACGCCTACGACACCTTCGAGATGTTCCGGGTGCTGTGCCCGGACTGCCAGCAGCCCATCGCGCTGCTCGCGGAGGAGGACGTACTGCCGGAGCACGCCAAGTGCCCCACGCCGTGGAACCCCTTCGGGCTCCAGGTGTGCGCGGGGTCGGGCCGTCCGGTCGACTCGACGCGGCCCGCCGACGAGTCCTTCGAGGTGCAGGAGCAGGACACCGCGCTGCTGCTCACGCTGCCGCAGGGCCTGGACTGGCGGATGCAGCCCTTCTCCCACGTGGGGGGACCCGGCTCGCGACCGATGAGGATGCCGCGGGTGCGGGGCCGGGCCGCCTGAGCCGCCTCGGCCGCCCTCACCGACGAGCCCCGGCTCGTCGCTTCACCACCCCGCACCCACCCGGCTCGGCCGCCGCCCGGCAGGCCCGCCCCCGCGGGCCCGGGCCCCGGCGCGCACCCGTTCGGCGTGCGTCAGGCGGGTGCGCGTCAGCCAGGTGCCGCGCGTCATGGGGCTGAACGCGAGGCGGATGTGCGCCGCGGGCGGCCCGCGTCACGCCGTGGCCCGCCCGCCTGCCGGGCGGGTCGGTCTAGGCGGCGAGGTCGGGGCTGACCGCCGTCGCCCACTGGGCCAGCAGCTGCTCGTACTCCTCCGCCGGCCACTCGCCGCCCGCCTGCGCCTCGACGAGCATGCGGATCGCCTCGTTGGCGGCCGCGGCATCGGGTCGTGCGGAACCAGAGTCGGATGAGTGGAAGGACATGCGTACGACGATACGCGCAAGAGTCGTCACGATACCCCCATAGGACCGTGACTCGACAGTGACCTTCCTCGCATTCGCAGCCGAAGACGTTTAACATTCTTCGATTCCGGCGAGAAAAGTGGGCCACATCACCGTGGAATGCGGTCGAACCCACGGACGTGTCCGGATTCCGGTGCCGATGAGCCCACGCCCACGCACCCGCGCGCCGAGCGCCCGGAGCTTCCTCATCCCGTGTCCGCCTCGGACGGAGGCTCCGCCGGGTCCGGCCGGCGTGACTCGGACCGGCGTGACTCGGGCCCCAGGAGGTGACGGGCCACGACCATCCGCTGGATCTGGTTGGTCCCCTCGACGATCTGCAGCACCTTCGCCTCCCGCATGTACCGCTCGACGGGGAAGTCCGCGGTGTAGCCGTAGCCACCGAGGACCTGCACGGCATCGGTGGTGACACGCATCGCGGAGTCGGTGCAGAAGAGCTTGGCCATGGCGGCCTGTGCGGAGAACGGCTCCCCGGCGTCGCGCAGCCGTGCCGCCGCGAGGTAGAGCGCCCGGCCGGCCTCGATCAGGGTGGCCATGTCGGCGAGCATGAAGCGCAGCCCCTGGAAGTCGGCGACGGGGCGGCCGAACTGCTCGCGTCCGGCGGCGTAGGCGCACGCCTCGTCCAGCGCGGCCTGCGCGAGGCCGACGGCGCAGGCCGCGATGCCGAGCCGCCCGGAGTCCAGGGCGGACAGCGCGATGGCGAAGCCCTGCCCCTCTGCGCCGATGCGCCGGCCGTCGGGGACGCGCACGCCGTCGAAGTGCAGTTGGGCGGTGGGTGAGCCCTTCAGTCCCATCTTCTTCTCGGGTGCGGCGGCCTGGAGTCCCGCGGCGTCACCCGGCACCAGGAAGGCGGTGATGCCGCGCGGCCCCTCGCCTCCGGTGCGGGCGAGCACGGTGTAGAAGTCGGCGAGACCGCCGTGGGTGATCCAGGCCTTGGTACCGGTGATCAGCCAGTCGTCGCCGTCGCGGACCGCCCTCGTCCGCAGGCTCGCGGCGTCGGAGCCCGAGGAGGGCTCGGAGAGGCAGTAGGCGCCGAGCCGTCCGCCGGCGAGCATGCCGGGGAGGTGCAGGGACCGCTGCTCCTCCGTGCCGTAGCCGGCGACGGCGTGACAGGCCAGGGTGTGGACGCCGAGGCCGAGTCCGACGGTGAGGCGGGCGGCGGCCAGTTCCTCGACGGCCTGGAGGTAGACCTCGTAGGGCTGGTCGCCGCCGCCGTACGCCGAGTCGTAGGGCAGTCCGAGCAGCCCGGCCTCGGACAGCAGGCGGAAGGTCTCGCGGGGAAAGCGGCCGGCCTCCTCCTCGTCGGCCGCCACGGGCGCGATCTCACGCCGGATCATTCCGCGCAGGAGCGCGAACAGGTCCCGGGCCTCATCGGTGGGCAGCCGGCGCTCCACCGGCTGCGGTGCACTGTCGGTCATGGCGGCGCTCCTCCCTGTCGGGACGCCGGGGCGGTCCGGCCCGCGGGTGGGGCGGCGCCGCCCGGACTCGCTCGTGCCGGTCCTGCGCCGGTCCTGCCGTCCCGGGTCCCGGAACCGGGCTGA
The DNA here is from genome assembly GCF_009916105.1 of Streptomyces sp. GC420. Lineage (GTDB taxonomy): Bacteria > Actinomycetota > Actinomycetes > Streptomycetales > Streptomycetaceae > Streptomyces. The sequence continues at coordinate 6,524 of NZ_JAAAXQ010000198.1, forward strand.
CCAGCGGCCGCGGCAGGTTGAGTATGCCCGGCCGGGCGCTCTCCCTCACCCGCCGCGAGGACGGTCCGAGCCGCGAGGACAGCCCGAGGGACACGCCGGCGCGACGACCAGGGCCGTGCCGGAGCGGGACGGCGGCGGCTCGGTGATGGCCCCGGTCCTCGTCCTGCCTGCGCTCAAGACCCTTCCGGGAGGCGCACGGCGGCTGTCCGCGCGGGAGCGGGAGCACCGGGCGTAACCGCGGTGGCGGGCGCCGCAGCCGGTGCGGGGCCCGCCTGCGCCGGGACCGGGCCGGCCTGCGCCGCCTCGGGGCCCGTGGATCCCGCGGGTGCGGCCGCGGCGGGGACGGAGGCGGGCGGGCGCAGCGGCAGCGGGCCGGTGGGCGCGGGCCAGTCCGGCTCCAGCTCGCCGATGGCGCGCAGCGCGTCACCGAGCGCCCGCACGAGCAGGCTGCCGACGGTCTCGTGGGGCAGTTCCTGGTGGGACAGCCAGTCGAGGGTGACGCCCTCGACACTGCACATCCAGCCGAGCAGGGTGGTGCGGGCGATCTGCGGTATGTCCCGCCGCCCGTAAGCGCCCTCGGCGATGGTGCTGATCATCTCCTGGCGCACGGCCTGCCGTATCGCCATCACCTCGGAGTCGAAGCCGACGCCGCCTGTGACGATCGTGCGGAAGGACGCCTCGTGCGTCTTCGCGAACAGCAGGAAGCCCTCGACGGCCCGGAGGGCGCGCTGCTCGGGCGGCAGGTCCGCGCCGCTCGACGCCAGGGTGATGAAGGACGCCACCGAGTCCTCGACGATCGCGAGGTAGTAGCCGCGCTTGGACTTGAAGTAGTAGTAGATCAGTCCTTTGGCGACGCCGGCGTGCCGGGCGATGTCGTCCATCGACAGGGCGTCGTAGGACGTGTCGGCGAACAGCTTCCGCCCGGTGGCGATGAGTGCGGCACGGCGGGCCCGGGAGCGCCCGGTGCCGCGTTGCTCGCTCTTGTTCAAACTCGGCCTCGGTGTTCGACTGCCGAAACTGCCGGTGGACCCCCGAAGTATGGCAGAGGAGCCACCACCACGTTCCTCGTACGGCCCTCCTGGACGTTCCCCCGCGGACGGGTCCTCCGGTCTCCGCTCACCTCGTGCGCAGCTCCCTCGCCACGGCGGTGTCCCCCTGCGGCGTGACGGCGAACCACCGGCCGTCGATGCCGTGGCCGGTGATGTCGCCGGGCGCACGGTCGCCCGCGTACCGGTACAGCGCCCAGCCGTCGAGGGTGAGCTGGCGGCGGCCGCCGGACAGGGTGAGCACCCCCAGCCGGCCGGGTTCGACGCCGGTGACCTCGTCGAGGATGACCGGAAAGGCCGGCTGCCAGGATTCGGGACAGTCCACCGCGCACGACGACTCGCCCCGGCGGTCCGTGCCCTGACGGTAGAGGGTACGGCCCTCGAAGTCCTGGACGATGCTGCCGAGCTCCGGGCTCTCGGCGGCGGCGAGGGCGGGCGGCCGCTTGGCGGCCACGGCGCCGTCGGGGCCGGCGGCGAACCAGGCGCCGCGCAGACCGTGGCCCGAGGTGGACCCGGGTTCGTCGTCCTCGGCGTAGCGGTACAGCGGCCGCCCGGCGAGGGTGAGCTGAGTGCTGCCGTCCGCGCGGGTGACGGTGCCGAGCAGTCCGGGCTCGATCCCCGGGCCGGCCTCGGCGCCCTCGCCGGGGACCGGTGGCCAGGTGGCGGCGCACGCGTCCTCGCAGAGCGAGCGCGGCGGGTCGTCGGAGTCGCCTTCGTAGCGGTAAAGGGTGTTGCCCTCGGCGTCGGTCACCACTCGGCCCAGTGCGCCGTCCAGCCGCACCGTGACCTTCACCGGCCGGGCCGCGCCCTCGCCCTGTCTCGCCCGGCCGAAGACGGCCTGCGAGGTGCGCGCGGGTGAGGAGCGCCCCACGGGGGTGTTGTCGTCGGCGGGAACGGAGGCTCCCTCCCCGCGCGCCGCACAGCTCACGGCGGACAGCATCACGAGCACGCTCGCAGCCGCCACCGACGTACCCCGCCACGTCCCCACGCCGCACACCCTCCGCTCGTTCGCCCGTGCCCGGGCCTCCCGGCGCAGCAGAGGAGCGCCGGTGGTCCCATGTACGGACAGGGCGCAGGAAGTGTTCAAAGGGGAGCGCGCAAGACGGCGCGGAGCGCCCTCCGCACAGGGCCGGAGCAGGCCGGGCGCAGGGGTCAGAGCAGGCCGAGCCGCGTGACGAGCATCGCGAGGACCACGACGAGCACCCAGCCCGCGACGTGCTCCAGGATCTCGGGGCCCTCCTTCGGCCCGCCGGTCCGGGCGCGGACGGCACGTTTCAAGGCCGTCGCGGTCATGTTCGTCGCGGTCGTGGCCGTCGCGGTCATGGTCCTGCACCTCACGGGTCTCGCTGCCTCCCCCCTACGGCGAGCCACCCTGCCAGTCACGGACGGCTCACCGAAAGGGCCCGGTACGCCCGAGAGGCGTAGCATTTGTCACAGGTGACTGGTTGGAAGCCCCCCGGGTACCCGGGGTCACATGCGAACACCGAACCAAGCAGTGGTGACCATGGATATCGCCGTAACCCGCGATCTGCTCATCGGGATCGCCCCCTTCGTGGCCGGCCTGGTGGTGGTCGGCATGCTGATCGGCGCCTTCGTCCTCGGACGCCGCATCAGGGACCGTGAACCGGCGCCCCCCACCCCCGAGGAACAGCCGCACCTGCCTCCGACCGGCCCGGTCCGGGAGATCCAGGAGGAGCGGGAGCCCGAGGAGGTTCCTCAGACCGACTTCGCCCACCGGCTGCTGCCGCACGAGTTCCAGGGCTTCGGCAACGAGGGCACCCACTCCAGCAAGCGTCCGCGTCCCACGTGGAGCGGGAAGTCGGGCGGCTTCGGCAGCGGCGGCGTCGGCGGTTAGGTCCCGCGGCGGCGCGGGACTGCGCGGAGGGAGTCGACGGGATGCTTTACCACGACCGCAGGCAGGCAGGAGAGGCTCTTGCCCGGCGGCTGAGGCTGCTGCAGGAGAAGGGCGAGCTGCACCACCCGGTGGTGCTGGGCCTGCCACGCGGCGGCGTGATCGTCGCCGAGGAGGTCGCGCAGGCCCTGCGCGCCCCGCTCGACGTGCTCGTCGTGCGCAAGCTCGGCGCCCCGGACCACCCGGAGCTCGCCGTCGGGGCGATCGCCGGTGACGGACCGCCGTACTACGACCACGGGCTCATGGCGCAGCTGCACCTCACGGAGGAGTCCCTGGCGCCCGTGCTGGAACGGGAACGTGCGGAGCTGAGGCGCCGGGAGCGGCTGTACCGCGGGGACGAACCGCCGCCCGAGCTGGCCGGGCGTGCCGTCCTCGTGGTGGACGACGGCCTGGCCACCGGTTCGACGGCCCGCGCCGCCCTGCGTGCGGTGCGCGCGCAGTCTCCCGACCGCCTGGTGCTCGCGGTGCCCGTCGGCTCCTTCGACGGGGTCGCGACGCTGCGCCGCGAGGCGGACGAGATCATCTGCCTGGAGCGGCCGGTGGCGTTCGGGTCGGTCGGGTACTGGTACGAGGAGTTCGAGCAGGTCACCGACGAGCAGGTGCTGCGGGTGCTGCGGGGGGCCCGGCACTGGGCCTGACAGACGTCCGAAAGCACCGGGCCGCGGGTGAGGGGCGAGGGGACCGGAAGGAGTTCAGGGCCGCAGGAGGACCTTGATCGCTCCTTCCTCCTTGCGCTGGAAGATCTCGTAGGCGTGCGGTGCCTCGTCCAGCGGGAGGTGGTGGGTGGCGAAACCGTCCACGCCGAGCGGGTCGTCGTCGGTGGGGAGCGGCAAGATCTCATCGCTCCAGCGGCGTACGTTGGCCTGCCCCATCCGCACTTGAGCTGCTTGTCGAACATGGTCATCAGGGGCAGCGGATCCGCCATCCCGCCGTACACACCGCTGAGCGAGACGGTCCCGCCCCTGCGTGCGAGCGCGATCGCCGGCTTCAGGGCGGTCAGCCGGTCGGTGCCGGCCTTCTCGGTGAGCTTGGCGGCCCAGTTGCGCGGCAGCATGCCCGCGACCTGCTGGGCGGTACGGCCGAAGGGGCTGCCGTGCGCCTCGGCGCCGACGGCGTCGACGACCGCGTCGGGGCCCCGTCCGCCGGTGCGGTCGAGGACGGCGGCCACGAGCGGTTCCTGACCGTCGAACTCCCGCAGGTCGAAGACCTCGACGCCGCGCTCCCTGGCACGGCTCAGCCGCTCGGGGACCAGGTCGACGCCGATGACGTGCTCGGCGCCGAGGTGCATCGCCACCCGGCAGGACATGTCACCGATGGGGCCCAGGCCGAGGACGCAGAGGGTGCCGCCGCGCGGAACATCGGCGTACTTGACCGCCTGCCAGGCCGTCGGGAGAACGTCCGAGAGGTAGACGAAGCGGTCGTCCGGCGGGCCCTGGGGGATCTTGATCGGACCGTACTGGGCCTGCGGCACCCGCAGGTACTCGGCCTGCGCGCCGGGGACCTGGCCGTAGAGCTTGGTGTGACCGAAGATCTCGGCGCCCATGCCGTGCTCGCGCACCTGGGTGGTCTCGCACTGCGTGGGCAGGCCCTGCCCGCACATCCAGCAGTGGCCGCAGGCGATCTGGAAGGGGACCACGACGCGGTCGCCCGGGGCCAGGCCGGTCACCTCGGCGCCGACCTCCTCGACGATGCCCATGGGCTCGTGGCCGAGGATGTCCCCGGGCGTCATGAACGGGGTGAGGACCTCGTAGAGATGCAGGTCGGAACCGCACAGTCCGGTCGAGATGGGGTCGGGCACGGTGTCCACGCGGACGTCGCGCTTCGCGTGCCAGGTCACGGCTTTTACGGTGGGCTTCCCCTGTTCCGGTCGGGAAGCCCAGCGGGTACCCGCGGGGGCTCAGCGGATGCCGACCGCCTTCAGCGCCCGGCACTGGGCGGCGCTCGGGCGGGCGGGGAAGTACACGTAACAGATGCCGCCGGTGCCGGAGACGATCTTGCCGCTCGCGTTGTACCGCTTCGTCCTCAGCCAGATCGTCTCGAACTCCCGGCGCCGGTAGACGCGGCGCACGGCCTCGTTGGTGGGCGAGGCGGGGTCGTTGGCGACGACGTCGCCGTCCCCGGTGAAGCCGATGACGGTCATCAGATGCCCGGATGTGCCGTAGCCCGCTCCGGTCAGCTCCTCCCTGAGGAAGGACTGCGACGTGATCAGCGGGATTCCCGCGCGGACCAGCGTCTCGGCCTCGGTCAGCGAGCCGAGCCTGGTCACCACGCCCTGCATGTCCCGGTAGGTGGCCGCGTAGGCGGCGTTGAACGGCCAGTTGCCGCAGCCCTCGTACTCGTGGTCGTAGGTGAAACGGGCGGCGTGGCAGACCTGGGGGTCGGTGTACTCCGGATCGACCCAGGCCAGATCCTCGGGGGTGGGTTTCCGGCCCCAGTACTCGATGATCATCTGGGAGGAGGTGGGGCTGCACCAGGCCTCGCCGCCGTTGTCGTACTCGGGGTACCGCCCGATGTGGATCTCCTGCGAGTAGCGCGGCACGTCCAGTTCGCGGACGAGGCCGGGAACGGACTCCGGGACCGTGAAGCGGTCGGGGATGTCCGAGGCCATGGCGCCGAGCCGCCACACCGTGGGCGTGACCCTGCTGCCGGGCCTACGGTAGAGGGTCAGCCGCAGGCGGTACGCGACGATGCGCAGCCCCGTCGACGCGTCGTCGACGGCGAGGGTGTCGGTCCAGACGGTGGACCGGCCGTCGCTCTGGCCGTCGAGGGAGGCGCGCCGGATGTCGGCGTCCCCGGCGGCCCAGCGGCCCATGACATACCACGGTGTCCGTGTGCCGTCCGAGTAGTCGCCGAGCAGTTCGACGAGCAGCCAGGTGCCGGCCGGGGTGTGGGCGTTCCAGGACGGGACGAGTTCGGTGGCGGGCACGGCCGGGGTGTGCAGGGGCCCCGTCCAGCGGGCGTACTCCCAGGTGGCGGTGGTCCCGGTGTGCGGGTCGGTGTGGTCACCGCTCCCGGCCGGGGTGCCGATGACGACGCCCGGGCGCTTTCCGCCGATGACGGTGGCGCCCTCGCCGGTGCCGCCGCGCCAGTCGCCGTAGGAGGTCCAGCCTCGGTAGTCGACGAGCCGCCCGCCGGCCGCCCGGCCGGCCCCGGCGGCCGGTCCCGCACCGGACGGGACCGTGCCGGACGGGACCGTGCCGGAGGGAGTGACGCCGGAGGGAGTGACGCCGGACGACGCGGTGGCCGGCACCGCGGCGGAGGCGCTCGCCGCGGTGCCGGCGGCCGCGGCGAGGGCGGCGAGTACGGTCCTGCGCGGGGTGAGTCTGCTCATGGACGGTGGACCCCCAAGTCGGTTCCGGAAACGGCGCCGGAAGATCACCTCTGATCGACAGTGCGCCAACTATGGCCGCTTCCGGGCAGCGTCTTCCAGCGCTTCGACGCGCGTCGCGACAACCAGTATTGGTGTGGACCGGTGGCACGGGCCGCGGCGTCGCCGTACCGGCGCCGTACCCTGGTGCCGGTGATCAGGCCCGCCCCCGCCTCCGGCCCCGCGCCCGGTTCTCTCGCAGCCCTGGCGCGCGAACTCTCCGCCCTGCCGCCCTCCTGCGGCCCGGTGCGGCTGGTCGCCGTGGACGGCCACGCGGGCGCGGGCAAGACCACCTTCGCCGCCCGGCTGGCCGAGGCGCTCGGCGGCGCCCCCGTGCTGCATCTCGACGACCTCGCCACCCACACGGAGCCCTTCGCCTGGACCGGGCGGCTGCGGGAGCAGGTGACCGGGCCGCTCTCGCGGGGTGAGACGGCGCACTACGCGCCCTACGACTGGAACCGCCGGCGGTTCGGGCCGTCCCGTCCCCTCCGGCCCGCCCCCGTGGTCCTCCTCGAGGGAGTGGGCGCCGGGCGGCGTGCGCTGCGGCCCCTGCTCGCGCGGCTGCTGTGGATGGACCTGCCGCGCGCTCGGTCCTGGGCGCGCGGGCGGCACAGGGACGGCCCCGGCCTGGGCGGCTTCTGGGACGGCTGGGAGGAGGCGGAGCGCGCGCACTTCACCGATGACCCTTCGCGCCCCCACGCGGATCTTCTGGTGCGGCAGTGTCCGCAGGGGTACCAGTTCACTCCCGGGCCTGGTGGGACACGATAGAACCATCCCCTCATCACTCCGTGTGACCACTCGCGGTCGATCCGCTGTCACCGCTCGTCGGAGGTTCGGAGAACCTCAACTCGGCTTGACCCAAGGGCCGTACAGGTCTTACGTTCTCAATGTGCGGTCATTCGGTCGCACCCAGACGCGAAGCCCCCGGTTGTTCCCCCGTGATCGGGGGCTTCGTTCTGCCCGGACGCCTTTCCCGGGCCTTCCCCGCCCCTCCGGGGGCCGTTTTCTCACCCTGGGTCACTGTGCGCCCCCTCCCCGTTCGTTCCCCGGGGTCCTTCGGCGCATCCGCGCCACGCGGGTACGATGCCACCGGTGCGACCGGGTACGGCATCGGGCACGGTTGCAACTCCCGGTCGTGGCACGTGGATTCACTTCCAAGGGGGCGAGTGGGGGACGTGATGGACTTCGGCACGCAGGGACCGAACGCCCCGGCCGAGCTCGCCTGGCTGCGTGGCGTCGACGCCTACACCATGGGCGCGTACCCGCAGGCCGAGGAGGAGTTCAGATCCGCGGTGCGGATCGACCCGGGAATGGCCGACGCCTGGCTGGGCCTGCACGCCCTGCGCGTCGACACGACGACCGCGCTGCTGCGCATGTACCGCCACCGGGACCGCTTCGGCGAGCAGCGCTCCCGCCACCGCCGCACCCTGAACTCCTGGTACTGGCTGGGCTGGTGGGTGCAGCCGGTGCTGGAGACCCCGCGCGACCTGCTGCTCGCGCACGCCTCGCACTGGCTGGACGGCCGGCACGTCCCCGAGCTCGACCGGGCCCTGGCCGGCTGCCCTCCCGTCGACGCCGACCCGCAGGTCCGCTTCCTGCACGCCTGCCGCGCCTACCTCGTCAAGGACTGGGAGCAGCTGGTACGGCACACCGATCCGCTGCTCGACGACCCGCTGCTCGGCATCGAATCCGGGCTGTTCGGCGGCATGGCCCGGGTCCGGCTGGAGATGTACGGGCAGGCCGAGCCGCTGCTGTCGGCGGCCCTGATGCGCTGCCGCAGCGAGCAGCCGCAGCGCAAGGAGCTGCGCTACTGGCTGGCCCGTGCGCACGAGGGCACCGGCCGCAGTGCGGCTGCCCTGCCGCTCTACCGCGCGGTGCACCGGGTCGATCCGGCGTTCATGGACACCTCCGCGCGCCTCGCCGCGATCGCCGAGGGCGACGGCTACGAGGACACGGCGGGACTGGCGGCCGCCGTCTCGCTGTCCGGGCTCGGCCAGGACGCCATGGACGCCCAGGGCGACCCCGACGGCTACTCCCTGCCCGACGCCCTGGACGGCCGGGACCTGCGCACCGGCGGCGACCAGGAGGTGCCCGGCGGATACACCGCCCCCGCCGAGGACGCCGACACGGTGCGGGAGAAGACGTTGCATCCCTCCGCCGGGTCCGCCTCCCCTGCCGCTCCC
>NZ_JAAAXQ010000199.1 GCF_009916105.1 Streptomyces sp. GC420
GCCCTCGGGGAAGCAGTTGTCCGGGGTGTTGCGGGTGACGACGCTGCCGAGGAGGTTCACCGCGCCGGAGTACTCGTAGACGCCGCCGCCCTCGGAGTGCGCCGTGTTGCCGGTGACACGGCTCCCGACGAGCGTCGCCGTGCTCTCGTCGTTGAAGAGGCCGCCGCCCCACTCGGCGGTGTTGCCGCTGACGGTGGTCGAGTTGAGGCGGAGCACGGAGTCCGCGCCGTTGTAGACGCCGCCGCCCGAGGAGCCGGCGATGTTGCCGGTGACGGAGACGCCGTTCAGGGTCGCGGTGCCCTGGGGGTAGTTCAGCAGGGCGCCGGCGAACGTGGAGGTGTTGGAGCGCAGTGCCCCGCCCGAGATGGTCGTGGTCCCGTAGGCGTTGGCGACGCCCGCGCCCTGGTACGCGGTGTTCTCCTCCACCGTGCTGCGGCTGAGGGAGAGTGTGCCCTGGCTGCTGTAGACGCCGCCGCCCGAGAACGCCTCGTTGCCCCTGACCGTCGCGCTGACCAGGTTGACGGTCCCGCGGTCGTTCAGGATCCCGCCGCCGTACAGGTAGGGGAACTCGCCGATGCTGCCGCCGCTGACGGTGACCGAGGTCAGGGTGAGTCTCCCGTCCTGCACCACGTGGAAGATCCGGAAGTCCTCGGCGGCGTCCGGGGCCCGGCGGATGGTGGCGTTGCGGGCGGCGATGCTGACGTTCCCCGTGATCTCGGGCAGCGCGTCCCCGGGGTTGTCGGGCGCGCTGATCGTGTACGTGCAGTTGGGCGCGAGGACGATCAGCCCGCCGCCGGCGTTGGCCTGGTTGATGGCGTTCCCCAGCGCGGTGACGTTGTTGCAGGGCACGTACGTCTGGGCCTGTGCCTGACCGGCGGGCAGTGCCGCCAGGCACAGTCCCATGCCGACGGCGGCGCTCAGGGTGCCGGGCCGCAGGAGGTTTCTCATCGGGGACCTTCCTTGAGGGTTCGAGGGCGGGACCGGGGCGCACGGCACCGGAACACGGCGGGGATCCGGAGCGGCGGATACGCAGTGTGCGTCCCAGGTGGCGGGGAGTGATGATGCGATGCTCGACCGCCGGCGCCCGCGCCACCACCGGGCATACCGCCGGACGGCGGACACTCCGCCCTGGGCCCCGGGCCCCGGGCCCTGGTCCCCGGGACCGGTCCGCCTCCACCGGAGGCGGGAGTTTCGCTGCGGCGGGATGAAAACCGCACCCGGCGCTGTTGGTCAGTTGCGGCGAAAGGAGCCGCGACGTGGCGGGGAACGGGCGGGACGGACAGGGCGGGCAGGACGGGCAGGAGCCGGAAGCGGCACGCGGGTGGGCGAGGAGGCTCACCGGATACGCGTGGCGGTACCGGCGGAACGTGTTGCTCGCGCTGGGGTCCTCGCTGGCCGGTATGGCCGTCATGGCGCTGGTGCCGCTGGTCACCAGGACCATTCTCGACGAGGTGATCAGCGAGCAGGACCGGCCGCTGCTGCCCTGGGCGGCGCTGCTGGTCGGCGCGGCCGTCGCCGTGTACGTCCTGACGTACATCCGCCGCTACTACGGCGGCCGGCTCGCGCTCGACGTGCAGCACGATCTGCGCACCGACATGTACGGCTCGCTGACCCGGCTCGACGGCCGGCGGCAGGACGAACTGTCCACCGGTCAGGTCGTCGGGCGCGCCACCAGTGACCTCCAGCTCATCCAGGGCCTGCTGTTCATGCTGCCGATGATGATCGGCAACGTGCTGCTGTTCGTCATCTCGCTGGTCGTGATGGCCTGGCTGTCGCCGCTCCTCACCCTGATCGCCCTGGCCATGGCCCCCGCGCTGTGGATCCTCGCCAAACGCAGCAAGACCCGGCTCTTCCCCGCCACCTGGTACGCGCAGGGGCAGGCCGCCGCCGTCGCCGGAGTGGTCGACGGCGCCGTGACCGGGGTGCGCGTGGTGAAGGGCTTCGGGCAGGAGGCGCAGGAGACCGCGAAGCTGCGCGAGGTCAGCGGGAGGCTGTTCGCGGGGCGGCTGCGTACCATCCGGATGAACTCCGTCTACACCCCGGCGCTCCAGGCCGTGCCCTCCCTCGGCCAGGTCGCCATGCTGGCGCTCGGCGGCTGGATGGCGACCCGGGGGCAGATCACGCTGGGCACCTTCGTCGCCTTCTCGACGTACCTCGCACAGCTCGTCGGCCCGGTGCGGATGCTGACCATGGTGCTGACCGTGGGCCAGCAGGCCCGCGCGGGCGTGGAGCGGGTACTGGAACTGATCGACACCGAACCGGTCATCGAGGACGGCACGGTCGAACTGCCCGCCGATGCCCCGGCGACCGTCGAGTTCGACGGCGTCGGCTTCGCGTACGAGGACGGGCGGCCGGTGCTGGACGGACTGTCGTTCACGATCCGGCCGGGGGAGACCCTCGCCGTCGTCGGCGCCTCGGGCAGCGGAAAGTCCACGGTCTCGCTGCTCCTGCCCCGTTTCTACGACGTGACGAGCGGCGCCGTCCTGGTCGGTGGTCACGATGTGCGGGAGCTGACCCTGGAGTCGCTGCGCTCCGCGATCGGCATGGTTCCCGAGGACAGCTTCCTGTTCTCGGACACGGTGCGCGCCAACATCGCCTACGGGGACCCCGGGGCCACCGAGGAGCAGATCCTCGCGGCGGCGCGGGCCGCCCAGGTGGACCGGTTCGTCGCGGAGCTGCCCGACGGCTACGACACCAAGGTCGGCGAGCAGGGCCTGACCCTGTCCGGCGGCCAGCGCCAGCGCATCGCGCTGGCCCGCGCGATCCTCACCGACCCGAGGCTGCTCCTCCTCGACGACGCGACCTCCGCGGTCGACGCCCGCGTCGAGCACGAGATCCACGAGGCGCTGAAGGGGGTCATGGCGGGCCGTACGACGCTGCTGATCGCCCACCGCCGCTCCACGCTGAACCTCGCCGACCGCATCGCCGTCCTGGAGCGGGGGCGGCTGGCCGACATCGGCACGCACGAGGAGCTCCAGGAGCGGTCCGCGCTCTACCGCAGGCTGCTCACCGACCCGGACGAGCTGTCCGGGATCGAGCGCGACCCGGCGGGCGCGCTCGGCGGCGGCGTCGGCGGCTCGGCGGCGACGGGGTTCGCCGGGCCCGGCCCGGTCGGCGACCAGGACGGCGTCCGGCCGGCGACCGCCGACGGGGACCGGCGCCCGTACGCGGCCCGCGACGGCCGGGGCGGCACGGACGCCCGGCCGGAGACGGGGCCCGGCTCCGCCCGGGCGGACCGTGGGAACGGCCGGTCCGGGGAAGCCGGCCGGGACCGGCCGTCGTACGCCGCTTTCGGCGACCCGGCCATGGCCCAGGACCTGGGCGTGGACATCGAGGTCGAGGCCGAGATCGACTGTGAGCCGGTCAACGCCAGGCGGCGCGTCGTCGACGGCGTCACGCCCGGACTGTGGCGGCGGGCCGAGGACGAGGCGGAGGCAGAGGCCGGGGACGGCGCGGCAGCCGCCGCGTCCCGGGGCGCGACCGCCCTCCGCGCGAGGCGGGCACGAGGTGCCCGGGCCGCGGCCGCGCTCGATGCGAAACGGGCGCCCGTGTCCGCCGCCGCCCCGCCTGCCGCCGTGTCCGCCGCCGCGCCCGTCGCCCCGGGCGGACACGGCGGCCCGCCCGGCATGGCCGGCGCGCTCGCCGGGATGCCCGCGACGCCCGACCTGCTGGCCAAGGTCGCCGCGCTTCCGCCGGCCACCGACACCCCCGGCATCGACGAGGAGCGGGCGGCCAGGCCCGAGGAGTCGTACGGCCTGCGCCGGCTGCTGCGCGGCTTCGGCAGGCCGCTGCTGTTCGCGCTCCTGCTGGTCGCCGCCGACGCCATCGCGGGACTGCTGCTGCCGGTCCTCATCAGGAACGGCATCGACGACGGCGTGCAGCGGGCCGCGCTCGGCGCGGTGTGGACGGCCTCGGTGCTCGCCCTGCTCGTCGTCCTGGTGCAGTGGGCCGCGCAGATCGGCGAGACCCGGATGACCGGGCGCACCGGCGAGCGGGTCCTGTACGCGCTGCGCGTCAAGATCTTCGCGCAGCTCCAGCGGCTCGGCCTGGACTTCTACGAGCGCGAGCTGACCGGGCGGATCATGACCCGGATGACGACGGACGTGGACGCCCTGTCGACGTTCCTGCAGACCGGGCTCGTCACCGCCGTCGTCTCCGTGCTGACCTTCTTCGGCATTCTCGTCGCCCTGCTCGTCATCGACGTACAGCTGGCACTGGTCGTCTTCGCGACGCTGCCGCTGCTGATCGTCGGCACGTTCTTCTTCCGGCGCAGCAGCGTCAAGGCGTACGAACTCGCCCGCGAACGGGTCAGCGTCGTCAACGCCGACCTCCAGGAGAGCGTGGCAGGGCTGCGGATCGTGCAGGCGTTCCGCCGCGAGCGCACCGGGGCCGAGCGGTTCGCGGCCCGCAGTGACGACTACCGGCAGGCGCGGGTGCGCGGCCAGTGGCTGATCTCCGTGTACTTCCCGTTCGTGCAGCTGCTGTCGTCCGTCGCGGCGGCGCTGGTGCTGGTCGTGGGGGCCGGCCGGGTCGAGGCGGGAACCCTCACCGTGGGCGCCCTGGTCGCGTACCTGCTCTACATCGACCTGTTCTTCGCGCCCGTGCAGCAGCTGTCGCAGGTCTTCGACGGCTACCAGCAGGCGACGGTCTCGCTGGGCCGCATCCAGGAACTCCTGCGCGAGCCGACGACCACCGCGCAGCCCGGACACCCGCGCGAGGTGAAGGCGCTGCGCGGCGACATCGCCTTCGAGGATGTGCACTTCTCGTACGCCGACGGGGAGGAAGCCCTCGCCGGGATCGACCTGCGCATCCCGGCGGGGCAGACCGTGGCCTTCGTCGGGGAGACCGGCGCGGGCAAGTCCACGCTGGTCAAGCTCGTCGCGCGGTTCTACGACCCGACCAGCGGCCGGGTCACCGCCGACGGCACCGACCTGCGGGAACTCGACCTCACCGGCTACCGGCACCGGCTCGGCGTCGTCCCCCAGGAGTCGTACCTCTTCCAGGGGACCGTGCGCGACGCCATCGCCTACGGGCGCCCCGACGCGAGCGACGCCGAGGTGGAGGCCGCCGCCCGCGCGGTCGGCGCGCACGACATGATCGCCACCCTCGACGGCGGGTACCTCCACCCGGTCTCCGAACGCGGCCGCAATCTCTCCGCCGGTCAGCGCCAGCTGATCGCCCTGGCCCGGGCGGAACTCGTCGACCCGGACGTGCTGCTGCTCGACGAGGCGACGGCGGCCCTGGACCTCGCCACCGAGGGCCTGGTCAACCAGGCCACCGACCGCCTCGCCGGCCGCCGCACCACGCTCGTCGTCGCCCACCGGCTGACGACGGCGGCGCGCGCCGACCGGGTGATCGTCCTCGACCGGGGCCGCGTCGTGGAGGACGGCACCCACGCCGACCTCCTGGCCAGGGACGGCCGCTACGCGGAACTCTGGCGCACGTTCGTCGGCGAGCCGGCCACGGTCTGACACCCGGCCCCCGTCCGGGCCTCCACCCGCACCGCGCCCGGTCGCCGGGCGCGGTGCCTCGGGCTTGGCCTGCGTCCGGTGTCCGGACCGACCCGCGTCCCCCGCCCGGGTCGGCTGACCTCCGGCCGGGCCGGCGTCCGAGCGGGTGTGTGCCCGGCACTGGGCGCCGCATCCGGTGCGTGGTGGCATTCGCGGTGCCGCGCCGGGCCGCCGCGCGGCCGGAGCACCTCGTGCAGTGCCCGGGCCGAGTGCCCGCCTGTGTCAGGTGCCTGTCGGGGCGAGCCCGGCCTTCGCCTCGGCCTGCGTTCGGTCACAGCCCAGGACCTCCGGGCGCCCCCGTCCCGACCGGCCGGGCCGGCGTCCGGGCTTGCGTGCCGACCGGGCTCGGACGCCGGGGACGGCGGGGCGGGCAGCGGCACGGCGTCCGGGCTCGCGCGCACGCGCGACGCAAGAGCCGCGCCCGTTGTGGCCGCACTCGCGCGCCACGCCGCGCCGCCGCGGCAGACGTGTGCGCGGGCCGTCGGTTTTGTCCGGCCGGTCGAGGGGACGCGGACATCACGTACAGGCTGGGGGAAGGCAGGTACGCCATGAACCAGTCAGCCGGCAGGCCACCGGCGGCGCCGAGCGCCTTTCCGCCGGGCCGGCCCTCGACGAGCGAGGTTGCGGAGGCCGCCGGGCGGGCGCTGGTGTCGGCCGGTGTTCACCTCGTACCCGCTTCCGTCACACGCCGGTGCATGGGCGTGGACGAGGACATGTGGCGCCGTTTCTCCGCCCACTGGGAGTCGCTCGGCACGGACCGCTACGCCTCCTCCGACCGGGGCACGCGCCGCCTGCGCCGCTACGGGCAGTTCTCCGTCCAGCCGGCGTCCGGGCGGGTCGGCCTGCTGCCGCAGGCGGCCTTCGTGCAGCCGGAGAACAGCAACCCGCTCTACATCGGCGTTGAACGTTCGTTCGAGCCCCTGGCGGAGTCCTTCGTGGCCGACCCCGTGCTCCGGGCACTGCTGCGCCTGCTCGGAGAGGTGGCCACGGCCCTGGACGACGCTGCCTCCTGGAACGCGAAGGTGCATCCCTTCCGTGTCATCGCCTCGGCGGACGCGCACGGACTGCCCACGCCCGAGGGCCGGCACCGGGACGGCGTCACCCTCGTGTCCTCGTTCCTGGTCCGCCGGAGCAACGCGGCCGGCGGTGAGAGCGCCGTATTCGACGCGGACGGAGAACCGCTGCTGACGACCACGCTCAGCGAGCCGGGAACGCTCCTGCTGGGGGACGACCGCCGCACGCTGCACAGCGTTTCACCGGTGCGCGCGGCCGCCCGCGACCGGCCGGCGTACCGCGACGTCCTGGTCGTGACGTTCACACCCGGCTGAGACGAGACCCCTGACCCGGCCCCGGGCCTGCACCCGGCCCCGGCCCCGGCCCTACGCCTGCGCCCGGGGCTTCCTGCGCCGGGGCACCAGCAGGTAGACGGCCACCGCCATCAGGAGCGGCAGGAGACTGACGGTCAGCATCGTGAGCCGCAGCCCCTCGGTGAAGTCCACGTCGAGTTTCAGCCCGGACGCGTGCCGGAGCAGATTCGGGTCGTACCCGGAGCTGCCCGTGCTGACCGCCATGCCGCTGCGCGCGGCGTCCACGGCATTCTCGGCCTCGGTCACCGAGAGGCCGCGCGACTCGGCGTCGTTCAGCCACTCGCGCTGGAAGAAGACGTTGAAGAGCAGGAGGTAGACGGTCGGCCCGAACGCGTAGCCGGTCATCCCGAAGGCCTGCTGCACGGAGGCCACCGTGCCGGACTTCTCGGGCGGTGCGTGGGCGAGGACCGTCTCGGACACCGAGCTGGAGGTGACCAGTGACCCCAGATTGCACAGCCAGGTGGCCGGCACGAGCAGCCACACGGCCATCTCGGGGGAGGCGGTGCCCGCGAGCAGCAGTCCGCTCGCGGCCATCACCAGCAGGCCGCTGATCATCACCGGCCGCGGGGTGTACTTCCCGATGAGGACACCGGCCAGGACCACGGCACCGGCGATCAGCAGGGTGCCGGGCAGGAACAGCAGGCCGATGGTCTGCGGGGGCAGCGACAGCACCACGCCGCCGAACTGCCCGAGGACGAAGCCGAACCCGCCGACGATGAAGTTCAGTGTGAGGTTCGCGGCCAGGGCCACGCTGAAGGCGCGGCTGCGGAACAGCCCCAGTTCGAGAACGGGCTCGGGCGTGCGGCGTTCGTGGAACACGAACAGTACGAAGGCGATCAGGCTGAGCGCCAGCGGCAGCAGGGTCTCCGGCCGGGAGATGCCGTTCTGCGCCGCGGCGACGCCGATGACGAGGGCCAGCAGGGCCACGCCGACCAGGGTGACACCGGCGACGTCGAGCCGGCGGCGCTGCCCGCCGGGCGGATCGGGAACGTACCGGGCCGTCAGCCAGAGCGAGAGCAGGCAGAGCAGCGGGGTGACGAGGAACAGCCAGCGCCAGCCGACGGTGTCCACGACCCAGCCCGCCACCGCGGGGGTCACCCCGCACAGGACCATTTCCGTGGCCATGAAGACGCCGATGGCCGCCGGCCGCTTCTCCTCCGGCACCGACATCTTCAGCAGGGCGAACGACACTCCCAGCAGCGCGGCGAGCCCCAGGCCGTCCAGGAAACGCATCGCCAGCAGGTAGCGGTAGCCGGGGGAGAGCGTGGAGAGCAGGTTGACGACCGTGACGGCGACGAGTCCGAGCATCAGCAGGCGCTTCAGCCCGAAGGAGTCCGCGAGGCTGCCCACGGCGAGGACTGCGGCCGCCATCACCAGGGTCGCCGCCCCGCTCAGGAATCCGATGAGCTGGGACGGCACTTGGAGATCGCGGCTCATCTGCGGCAGGTTCAGGCTGAGCATGAGCGGGTCGACGACCGTGACGGTGAAGGCGATGGAGAGGCCGAGGATGACCGGCACCATTTTTGTGTCGATCCGTGACCGGGCCATCGGCACCGCGACACCTCCCGTGGTTCCGCACTCGTGTATGCCGCTCGACCGTAGCCCGGCCACCCCGCCACGCCGGGCCACTGAGGGCCGGACGCGCCGCCAGGAGGCCACCGTTCCTCCGGGGTGACCAGCGCGGCCGGGCGGGCACGGCGACGTGCGCCCGCGGTCCGCCCGGCGGGAGCCGACGCCGTCCCGCCGAGGCGCGCGGGCGCCGTGGGAGCAACCCTGTGGGCGTCCCGCGCGTCCGTACAGCAGTACGCTCCTGAGGCGGGAGGGATCAGTGGTGCGGATGACTGCGATACGGGGAGCCGCACGGCTCGGCGCGGGGATGGCACTCGCGCTCGGGCTCCTCGGCTCGGGCACTCTCAGCGGCAGTGCCGAGGCGGCGGCCGGATGTGCGGGGCGGAAGGTGAGGACCCTCGAGTTCGCCACCGGCGAGGTCCGCGTCTACCGCAGCGGCCACAACAAGTGCGCCGTGACCGTCGCGAAGAGACCCGGCTCCCGTACCTGGATGTCCGTCAGCGTCCAGGCCCGCGGCAGCAAACCGCTCACCGACAGCGGCTTCTACCGCCGCCAGGCGGGCCCCGTGACCGTGCGCGCCGCGCACCGCTGCGTGCGCGTGAAGGGCACGGTCGGCAGTAGGTCCACCGCCTCCGGGTGGATATTGTGCTGAACCGCCACAACTGCTGACGCGTGCGCCCAACGGGGCCTGGCGGCAAGCCTGTTGGCTCCGCTAGGTTCCGGCCCACATCTGTGAAAAGTGGGAGGGCGAATGCGCAAGGCGCTCAGATGGCTGCTGTCGCTCGTGGTGCTCATCGGCACCGTGGGCGTCGGCGGCGCATCGGCCGGTGCGGCCACAGCCGCGGAAACGGCCGAGCAGGACATCAAGGAACGCGTCCTGGCGATACCCGGAATGAGTTTCGTCGAGGAGAAGAAGTACCCCGGTTACCGCTTCTTCGTACTGAACTACACCCAGCCGGTCGACCACCGGCACCCGTCCAAGGGCACCTTCGAGCAGCGGATCACCCTGCTGCACAAGGACACCAGCCGCCCCACGGTCTTCTACACCGGCGGCTACAACGTCTCCACCAGCCCCGGCCGCCGTGAGCCGACCCAGATCGTCGACGGCAACCAGGTCTCCATGGAGTACCGCTTCTTCACCCCGTCCCGGCCCGAGCCGGCCGACTGGAGCAAGCTGGACATCTGGCAGGCCGCCAGCGACCAGCACCGCATCTTCAAGGCGCTGAAGAAGATCTACCCGGAGAACTGGATCTCCACCGGCGGCTCCAAGGGCGGCATGACCGCCACCTACTACGAGCGCTTCTACCCGCGTGACATGGACGGAGTCGTCGCGTACGTCGCCCCCAACGACGTTGTGAACAAGGAGGATTCGGCCTACGACGAGTTCTTCGAGGAAGTCGGCACGGCCGAGTGCCGGGACCGGCTCAACGCGGTGCAGCGCGAGGCGCTGGTGCGCCGTGAGGCACTGACCGCCAAGTACCGGGAACTCGCCGAGGCGGAGGGCTTCACCTTCACCACCGTCGGCAGCCTCGACAAGGCGTACGAGGCCGTCGTCCTCGACTACGTCTGGGCGTTCTGGCAGTACAGCCTGGAGTCCGACTGCGAGTCGATCCCCGTCGCGGCCACCGCCACCGACCAGGAGATCTGGGACAGCGTCGACTCCATCTCCGGCTTCTCGTTCTACACCGACCAGGGCCTGGAGCCGTACACCCCGTACTACTACCAGGCGGGCACCGAACTCGGCGCCCCCACCATCGAGCTTCCGCACCTGGGGGGCCTGATGAAGTACGGCTACCTGGAGCCGCGCAACTTCGTGCCGCGCTCCATCCCCATGCGCTTCAAGCCCTGGGTGATGCGTGACGTCGACTCCTGGGTCCGCCACAACGCCGACCGCATGCTGTTCGTGTACGGCGAGAACGACCCCTGGGGCGCCGAGCCCTTCCGCCTCGGCAAGGGCGCACGCGACAGCTACGTCTTCACGGCTCCCGGCGCCAACCACGGCGCCCGCGTCTCCGGCCTCACCGAGGACCAGAGCGCCACGGCCACCGCCGCGATCCTGAAGTGGGCGGGCGTCGCGACGACCGCCGTACAGCGGAACCCGGAGCTCGCGCGGCCGCTGGCGAAGTACGACGCGAAGCTCGACAAGCGGAACCTCGAGCGCGAGCCGCTCCTGCGCCCGTGAGCCCGAAACGTCCGTGAGCCCGCAGCGGCCGTGATCCGGCTGGTCGCTCACACCGGGGCCCGCCCCGCGCCACCGTGCGCGGGGCGGGCCCTTTCGTGCGGGCCCTTTCGCCGCCTTCGCCGCCTCTCCCGGACTTCTCTCCGCGCCGCACTCGCCGTCACAGCTCCCGCGCGCATCCGACCGGCCGTTCCCCGCCCACCTGCACGTAGAGGAGCGTTGCGGAGGGGCACTCGGAGCGCCGCCCGACCGCGGTGGTGATCCGGAACTGCGGCGCCCGCTCACCGGACCCGTCGCAGGCTGTCTCCTTCACCTCACCCTCCCGGGAGCGGTAGACGCAGTCCCCGGTGATCGTCAGCGGCCCCCCGCCGCCGCCCGGATCCCCGGGATGCGGCGGCTCCAGGTTCCGCATGCAGGCGTAGCCCTGCGGCACCGTGCCGTCGCCGTCCTCGTCCACCGAGGGCCGGGCCTGGGTGATGTGCAGGACGAAGTCCGTGCGCGCGGGACAGCGCGGCCCGTCGCTCTGCCGACCGCCGTGGCGGGCGATCACCCGGGCCGCGGCCTTCTCGCTGGTGCACGGCACCTCGCGGAAGTCGTCCTCGGCGCGCGCGCTGCACTCCTCGCGCTCGAGGAACACCGTGCCGTACGAGGAGGGTGGCGAGCCCGACGCGTAAGCCGCCGTGCTCTCGCCGGACGTGCCGCGCCGCTCAGTCATCTGGCACCCGGTCAGGACCGGGGCAGCCGCCACCACCGCCACCAGAAGTGCCCCCACCCGCGCACAACGCCACTTGCGCATAGGTTCCCCCGGTATCCCCGATATCCCCCTGATACCGGCCTCCAGCGTGGCCCGCGCGGGCGGGCGCACGCCAGAGGGCCGGGGCGTACCTTCAGTACGTCAGCCCGTAACCGATCGGGTACAGCACCTGTGCCGGATCGTCCGCACGCTGCACGGGCACGGGCAGCCGCCCCGTGGGCCCGGCACGTCCCGCGATGACACGGGCGGCCGCGCGCAGTTCGACATCGGTCCAGGAATACGTGGCGAGGGACGCCGTGACCCCGGTCAGCCGGGCGATGTCGTACGGATTGCGGATCGCGACCTGGACCACCGGCACGCCGGTGGCGGCGAGCGCGGCGACCAGGGTGCGCTGGGAACTGCCGGCCGAGACGTTGTACGTGGCGACGACCACCGCGTCCTTGCCGGCCGCGGCCGCCACCGCCTCGTCGATCCTCGCCTGTGTCGGGGCGGTTCCGGTCGACAGGGCGGACGCGGAGAAGCCGAGTTCGTTCAGCGCCGCCGCGAGGACGGCGGTGGGCGGTCCCGTGGTCCCGGTCGGGGAGGCCGGGTCCGCGCCGACCACCAGCAGGCCGGGCTGCCGGCGGCGGGACAGCGGCAGCAGCCGGCCCTCGTTGACGAGGAGCGTCGTGGTGCCTTCCGCGATCCGGTCCGCGGCGAGCAGGTGCGAGCGCCGGCCCACCGTGCGCGCCACGTCCCCGGGCGAGACGTACGGCTCGCGGAACAGGCCCCTGCGCGCCTTGAGCGTGAGGATGCGCAGGACGGACGCGTCGATCCGTTCCTCGGTCAGTTCCCCGTCGCGTACCGCCTTCAGCACGGCGTTCCGGGCGAGCGCGAGATCGGGCGGGTTCAGCAGCTGGTCGGCGCCCGCCTTGAGCGCGAGCACGGGCACCCTGTCGTCCCCGTACTGCTGGCGCACGCCCGCCATGCCGAGGGAGTCCGTCACCACCACCCCCTCGTAGCCGAGTTCCTCGCGCAGGATGCCGGTGAGGACGGGGCGAGAGAGGGTGGCGGGGTCGCCGCTCGGGTCCAGTGCGGGGACGACGATGTGAGCGGTCATCACGCAGTCGATGCCAGCGGCGATCGCGGCCCGGAACGGCGGCGCGTCCAGCTCCTCCCACTGCTCGCGGGTGTGGTGGATGGTGGGCAGCGAGGTGTGGCTGTCGTCCACGGTGTCGCCGTGTCCCGGGAAGTGCTTGGCGGTGGCGACCACACCGCCGTGTTGGTATCCGCTCACCTGTGCGGCCACCAGCCGCGCCACCGCTTCGGGGTCGGCGCCGAACGAACGTACGCCGATGACGGGGTTGGCGGGGTTGACGTTGACGTCGGCGACCGGGGCGTAGTTCTGGTTGATGCCCATCGCGGCCAGCTCGCGGCCCGCGATCCGGGCCGCCTCGCGGGCGCCGGCGCGGGAGCCGCCCGCGCCGAGCGCCATCGCGCCCGGCAGCAGCGTCGCCGGTTTCCCGACCCGGGCCACGATGCCGTGTTCCTGGTCGGTGGAGATCAGCAGCGGCACCGGCGTCGGCCCGGCGAGGCCCGCGCGCTGGATGCCGTTGGAGAGGGCCGCGATCTGCTGCGGGTCGCGGGTGTTGTGCGCCCAGGCGAAGTAGATGATTCCGCCGACGTGGTACTTCGCGATGAGTTCGGCGGCGGTCCTGACGCCGATCTCCTTGAGGTTGGCGTCGATGTCGGCCTGGTCGGGGGCGGTGGCGGAATGCCCGTACACCCGCATCACGAAGAGCTGGCCGACCTTCTCCTCGATGCTCATCCGGGCGAGGAGGCGTGCGATCTCCCTGGTGCCGGGCTGCCCGGTGTCCGGCTTTCCGGGGCCGTCGGCCCGCGCCGGGAAGGAACCGGCGGCCAGGGCCGTCGCCGCGGTGGCGGCGAGGAGGGTGCGTCTGGAGGTGCTGCCGCGTTCGTGCACATGCGCTCCTGACAGTCGTGACAGTCGTGAGGAACTCGCAACTCGCATGAAGAAAACTTCCAGCAGGACACGGATAGCCGGAAAGTTATTGCCGGTCAAGGAGCGGGACCGCCCGTGGTGGTCCTTCGCGCGGGACTGGGGTTGGGAAGCCCGGCGGGGGCCGCGCGGGGATGGGACGGTTGGGAGGGATTTGCGTGTTACTGAGAGGATCCTTCGCGAGGCGACCCCCCTCGCCTCGCCCGCGCGCGAAGGAGCCGTATCCGATGCACCTGTCACAGACCCCCGCGATCGAATCGATCTACGCCACGATCCTGCGGCGGAATCCCGGTGAGGCCGAGTTCCACCAGGCCGTCCGCGAGGTCCTCGGTTCCCTCGGGCCCGTGCTCGCCAAGCGGCCCGAGTTCGCCCAGGCCAAGATCATCGAGCGGATCTGCGAGCCCGAGCGTCAGCTGATCTTCCGCGTCCCGTGGACGGACGACTCCGGCGAGGTCCACATCAACCGCGGATTCCGGATGGAGTTCAACAGCGCGCTCGGCCCGTACAAGGGCGGTCTGCGGTTCCACCCGTCGGTCTCGCTCGGGATCGTCAAGTTCCTCGGCTTCGAGCAGGTCTTCAAGAACGCCCTCACCGGCATGCCCATCGGCGGCGGCAAGGGCGGCAGCGACTTCGACCCCAAGGGCCGCTCCGACGCCGAGGTGATGCGCTTCTGCCAGTCGTTCATGACGGAGCTCTACCGGCACCTCGGCGAGTACACCGACGTCCCGGCCGGTGACATCGGCGTCGGAGGCCGGGAGATCGGCTACCTGTTCGGTCAGTACAAGCGGATCACCAACCGCTACGAGTCCGGTGTCCTGACCGGGAAGGGCCTCGGCTGGGGCGGCGCCCAGGCGCGTACGGAGGCCACCGGGTACGGCACGGTGCTGTTCACCGCCGAGATGCTCCGCCACCGCGGGGAGGACCTGGAGGGCCGACGCGTCTCCGTCTCCGGCTCCGGCAACGTCGCGATCTACGCCATCGAGAAGGCGCAGCAACTCGGCGCGACCGTCATCACCTGCTCCGACTCCACCGGCTACGTCCTCGACGAGAAGGGCATCGACCTCGACCTGCTGAAGCAGGTCAAGGAGACGGAGCGGGGCCGTGTCTCCCACTATGCCGAGCGGCGCGGCGCGCACGCGGCCTTCGTGGAGGGCGCCTCGGTCTGGGCGGTGCCGACCGACGTCGCTCTGCCCTGCGCCACCCAGAACGAACTCTCCGAGACGGACGCCGTCGCCCTGGTGAGGAACGGCGTCAAGGCGGTCGCCGAGGGCGCCAACATGCCCACCACCCCGGAGGCCTTCCGGGTCCTGGAGCAGGCGGGGATCCCCTTCGGCCCCGGGAAGGCAGCGAACGCGGGCGGCGTGGCGACGAGCGCCCTGGAGATGCAGCAGAACGCCTCTCGCGACTCCTGGACGTTCGCCCACACCGAGGAACGGCTGGTGGAGATCATGAAGCACATCCACGACACCTGCTCCGAGACCGCCGAGCGGTACGGCAGCCCGGGCAACTACGTGGCCGGCGCCAATATCGCCGGGTTCGAGCTGGTCGCCGAGGCCATGGTGGCCCAGGGCCTGATCTGATC
>NZ_JAAAXQ010000019.1 GCF_009916105.1 Streptomyces sp. GC420
GTGTCCCGGGGCGCGGGCTCGGCGGGGCGGTGGGGAGCCGGGTCGGCCGTGGAGCGCCACAGCAGGACGCAGGCGCTCACCGCGGCCACCACCAGCAGGCCGTTGCGTATGAACAGGAGCAGCAGGCCCGGCCCGTCGCCGGTCACGACGTCGGCGAACCACACCGGGAACTCCAGGACCGTGACCCCTGTCGCCACCAGCACCAGCGCCGAGGGCAGCGCCATCCGGCTCGCGCGCGCCGACATGCAGACGGCGGCGAGCCCGACGAGCCACAGCATGTACTGCGGGCTGAGCACCCGGCTGGTGACCGTGAAGACGAGGACGGCCGCGAAGGCGGCGTCGCACACGGTCGTGGCGGAGCGCCGCACCGCCGACAGCCGCCAGAACAGCAGCCAGCCGAAGGCCAGCGCCGTCAGTATCAGCGCCACCGCGCTGACCGTGTCCACCCACGGGCCGAGGAACTCCACGGAGCCGTAGTTGAGGAGCACCCGGCCCTCCCAGCCGAAGTGCCTGGCGATGTGGAAGACCAGCGCGCCCAGCGACTCCACCTCCGTGCCGCGGTCCCGCTGGAACGTCAGGAACGCGAACGCCCCCGGCATCGCGACGGCGGACACCACCGTCAGCGCCAGGCCGGTGACGGCCGCCGCGCCCCACACGGCACGGCCCCGGGCCCCGGCCAGCAGCAGCGCCGGCCAGACCTTGAGCAGCGCGCCGAGCGCGGCCAGTGCCCCCAGCAGGCGCGGGTGCCGGGCGGCCGCGAGCAGCGCCGCCACGGCGACCGCGGTGACCATCAGGTCGTAGCGGGCGTACGCGGTCGGGCCCAGCAGGGCCACGCCCGCCACCCACACCCAGGCGCCGCGCGGGGTGCGGCCGGGCCGTCCGCCCGCGTACAGCAGCAGGCCCATGACGGCCGCGTCGGCGAGCAGGACCAGGACGAAGAAGGCCTGCGCGTAGCCGAGGAAGGGAAGGACCGCCGGGGAGAGGATCGCCAGCGCGGCGGCCGGCGGGTACTGCCAGGTGACGTCGTCCAGCGGGTAGGTGCCGGTCCGCAGCACCTCGTACCAGCCCTGGTAGATCACCGACACATCACTGGTCACGTCCGGGCCCGGGAAGGTCAGGACCTTCAGGACGAACAGCAGCAGCAGGCACCGGGTGAGGGCCCAGGCGGCGAGGGGAGGCCAGGGACTCCTGCGGCGTGCGCCCGACATGACCACCTCGTCCGTTCCGGGGGCAGGGACTTCCCATGATGCCCGGGCGGGCTGTGCGGGAGCTGTCGGGCCGGGTCGCGGGGCGCGGTTGGTACTGTCTGGCGCGATGCACAAGACCCTGATCGTGACCAACGACTTCCCGCCCAGGCCCGGCGGCATCCAGGCGTTCCTGCACAACATGGCGCTGCGTCTGGATCCCGACCGGGTCGTAGTGTACGCGTCGACGTGGAAACACGGCCGTGAGGGCGCCGAGGCCACCGCGGCCTTCGACGCCGAGCAGCCCTTCACCGTCGTCCGCGACCGTACGGCCATGCTGCTGCCCACACCGCGCGTCACGGGCCGGGCCACCGCGCTGCTGCGGGAGCACGGCTGCACCTCGGTGTGGTTCGGGGCGGCGGCGCCGCTCGGGCTGATGGCGCCGGCGCTGCGCAGGGCCGGGGCCCGGCGGCTGGTGGCCACGACGCACGGGCACGAGGCGGGCTGGGCGCAGCTGCCCGCCGCCCGGCAGCTGCTGCGCCGGATCGGGGACGGCACCGACACCATCACCTACCTGGGGGAGTACACCAGGTCCCGGATAGCGGAGGCGCTCAGCCCCGAGGCCGCCGGGCGGATGGTGCAGCTGCCGCCCGGCGTGGACGAGAAGGTCTTCCATCCGGCCTCCGGCGGGGACGCGGTCCGGGAGCGGCTCGGACTGAAGGACCGGCCGGTCGTGGTGTGCGTCTCGCGGCTGGTGCCGCGCAAGGGGCAGGACACGCTGATCCGCGCGATGCCCGCGATCCTGCGCGAGGTCCCGGACGCCGTCCTGCTGATAGTCGGAGGGGGCCCCTACGAGGGTGAGCTGCGCAAGCTCGCCGCGAGCACCGGTGCCGGCGCCTCCGTCCGGTTCACGGGGGCCGTGCCCTGGTCGGAACTGCCCGCTCACTACGGCGCGGGCGACGTCTTCGCCATGCCGTGCCGCACCCGGCGGGGTGGACTGGACGTCGAAGGGCTCGGCATCGTCTACCTGGAGGCCTCGGCCACCGGCCTTCCGGTGGTGGCGGGCGACTCGGGCGGAGCGCCCGACGCCGTGCTGGACGGTGAGACCGGGTGGGTGGTGCGCGGCGGTTCGGCCGAGGAGTCGGCCGAACGGATCTCCGTCCTGCTGAAGGACGCGGAGCTGCGCCGGCGGATGGGCGAGCGGGGCCGGCAGTGGGTCGAGGAGAAGTGGCGCTGGGACCTGCTCGCCGAACGCCTGAAGACCCTCCTCTGACCTCTGACCTCTGACCTCTGACGCACCCCGGCCGCCCGCGCCCGGCCGGGCGCGGGCGGAGGCGAGTGTGACGATTCGTCAGATCCGTGCTGCGCGGCCTATGGGCAGAAGGTTGAATTCCGCACACGATGCGGGCATGACCAGAAAACTGACGCGCCGTCACATGCTCGGCCTCGCGGCCCTGCAGACGGCGGCGACCCTGGGACTCACCCGCATCGGTACCGGCCGGGCACACGCCGCACAGGCGCCCGACCACGCGCCCGCACTCGTCATCGGCTCCGGCTACGGTTCCGCCGTCGCCGCGCTCCGGCTCGGCGAGGCGGGCATCCGCACGATCGTCCTGGAGATGGGGCGGCTCTGGAACACACCGGCCTCCGACGGAAAGGTCTTCTGCTCCACCGCCGCCCCCGACCGGCGTTCCATGTGGTTCCGCACCCGCACCGAGGCGCCGCTCGCCACCTTCCTCTGGCTCGACATCGTCAACAAGGACATCGACCCCTACCCCGGCGTGCTCGACCGTGTCTCGTACGGCGACATGGCCGTCTACGTCGGCCGCGGCGTCGGCGGGGGCTCGCTCGTCAACGGCGGCATGGCGGTGACCCCGAGCCGGGCGTACTTCCAGGAGGTGCTGCCCCGGGTCGACGCCGACGAGATGTACGGCACGTACTTCCCGCTCGCCCGGCGCATGCTCGGAGTCAACAGCATCTCGCCGGACTGGTTCGAGTCCACCGAGTGGTACCGCTTCTCCCGCGTCTCCCGCAAGCACGCCCACAACGCCGGGCTGCGCACCGTCTTCGTGCCCAGCGTCTACGACTTCGCCCACATGGAGCGCGAGGCCGCCGGCACCGCGCCCCGCTCCGCCCTCGGACAGGAGGTCATCTACGGCAACAACCACGGCAAGCGGAGCCTCGACAAGACCTATCTCGCGGCCGCCCTCGGCACCGGCAACGTGACCATCGAGACGCTGACCCGGGCCAGGGCCGTACGCCCCGAGGGCGGCGGATACGTCGTCACCGCCGACCGGATCGACGACACGGGAGCCGTCGTCGAGACCCGGGAGTTCGGCTGCTCCGCCCTCTTCCTCGGCGCCGGCAGCCTCGGCACCACCGAACTGCTGCTGCGCGCCCGGGAGACCGGCGCCCTGCCCGGCCTCGGCGACGCGGTCGGCACCGGCTGGGGCACCAACGGCAACGTCATGACCGGCCGCGCCAACCACCTGTGGGACACCGTCGGGGCCGACCAGGCGACCATGCCCGCCATGGGCATCGACGACTGGGCCAACCCCGACCACCCGGTCTTCGCCGAGATCGCCCCGCTGCCCACCGGCCTCGAGCACTGGGTCAGCCTCTACCTGGCGATCACCAAGAACCCGGAGCGCGGCACCTTCTCGTACGACGCGGCCACGGACGCGGTGCGGCTGAACTGGAGCCGGTCCCAGAACCAGCCCGCCGTGACCGCGGCCAAGTCCCTCTTCGACCGCGTCAACAGGGCCAACGCGACGATCTACCGCTACGACCTGTTCGGCGCCAACAGGACCTTCGCCGACGACTTCTGCTACCACCCGCTGGGCGGCTGCGTCCTCGGGGAGGCCACCGACGACTACGGCCGGGCCAGGGGACACCCGCGGCTGTACGTCACCGACGGAGCCCTCGTGCCGGGCTCCATCGGTGTCAACCCGTTCGTCACCATCACCGCGCTCGCCGAGCGGAACGTCCGGCGGGTGATCGCGGAGGACCTGAGCTGAGCCCGGCCGGCCGGACCGCCGCCGCACCCGGCGGGGCAGCGGCCGCGGTCAGCGGGTGTAGAGCGCCTCGATCTCGTCGGCGAAGTCCTTCGCCACCACATTGCGCTTGAGCTTCAGCGAGGGCGTGATGTGCCCCGACTCCTCCGTGAACTGGGAGGACAGAATGCGGAATTTCCGCACCGATTCCGCCTTGGAGACGGCCGCGTTGCCGTCGTCGACAGCCCGCTGGACGGCTGCGAGCAGGTCCGGGTCCTCGCGCAGCGAAGCCGCCGTCGCCCCGGCCGGCTTTCCGTGCTCGGCCGCCCAGCGCCCCAGGAACTCCTCGTCCAGGGTGACCAGCGCGCCCACGAAGGGCCGCCCGTCGCCCACCACCATGCACTCGGCGACCAGCGCGTGGGCGCGGATCCGGTCCTCGATCACGGCGGGCGCCACGTTTTTGCCGCCCGCCGTGACGATGATCTCCTTCTTCCGGCCGGTGATCGTGAGGTAGCCGTCCTCGTCGAGGGTGCCGATGTCGCCGGTGTGGAACCAGCCGTCGGCCAGCGCCTCGCGGGTGGCCGCCTCGTTGTTCCAGTAGCCCGTGAACAGGTGCTCACCGTGCAGCAGCACCTCGCCGTCGTCGGCGATCCGCACCACGGAGCCGGGCAGCGGCTGGCCGACCGTGCCGATCTTCTGCCGGTCCCACGGGTTGAAGGCCGTGGCGGCGCAGGACTCCGTCAGGCCGTAGCCCTCCAGGACCGTGAAGCCGATGCCGCGGAAGAAGTGGCCGAGCCGCGCGCCCAGCGGGGCCCCGCCGGAGATCGCGTACTCACCCCGGCCGCCGAGCACCGCGCGCAGCTTCCCGTAGACCAGCCTGTCGAAGAGCCTGTGCCTCAGCCGCAGGCCGAAGGACGGCCCGCCGGGGGTGTCCTTGGCCTTGCTGAACGCTATGGCGGTGTCGGCCGCCTTGTCGAAGATCCTGCCCTTGCCCTCGGCCTGAGCCTTGGCGCGCGCCGAGTTGTAGACCTTCTCGAAGACGCGCGGCACACCCAGGATCAGCGTCGGCCGGAACGAGGCGAGTTCGCCGGTCAGGTTCTTGATGTCCGGAGCATGACCGAGGCGGATCGGGGCCAGCACCGAGGCGACCTCGACGAGCCGGCCGAAGACGTGCGCGACCGGAAGGAACAGCAGCACCGAACACTCGCCGGTACGGAACAGCGGTTTGAGGCGCTCCACCACGTTGCCGCACTCCGCGAAGAAGTTGCGGTGGGTGAGCACACAGCCCTTGGGCCGCCCCGTTGTGCCGGAGGTGTAGACGATCGTGGCCGGGTCGTCGGCCTTCGCCGAGGAACTGCGCTCGTCCACCGTGTGGTCCGCGACCTCGGTGCCCGCGGCGCCCAGCTCCTCCACCGCGCCCCGGTCGATCTGCCAGATGTGCTTCAGCATCGGCAGATCCGACCGCACCGACTCCACCGAGCGGGCGTGCGTGTCGGTTTCCACGATCACGGCGACGGCACCCGAGTCACCGAGTATCCACTGGATCTGCTCGGCGGAGCTGGTCTCGTACACGGGAACGGTGATCGCCCCCGCACTCCAGATCGCGAAGTCCAGCAGCGTCCACTCGTAACGGGTGCGGGAGATCAGGCCCACCCGGTCGCCCGGCTGCACGCCCGAGGCGATCAGGCCCTTGGCGGCGGCGCGCACCTCGCGGAGGAACCCGGCGGCGGTGATGTCCTGCCACGCGCCGTCGACCTTGCGGGCAATGACGGCCGTGTCGGGGTGCTGCGCGGCATTGCGTCGGATGAGATCCGTCAGGTTGCCGTCCGCAGGGACCTCGTACAGGGCCGGAAGGCTGAACTCGCGCAAGACTGCTGCTCCTCATGGGCGCCGGCGCCACGACATTGTGCGACTGGACTGCTCCGGACGTTACCCACCGGTAAAGCATTTCGGATAGGGGGACCGGGTCAGTTGTTCAAAGCGTCACATCCTCGTGACGGTGCTTGGCGCACAGTAGTCCAGGGATCCGGCCACGTGAAAGTAACCGCAGGTCCGGCCGGGGGGCCGGGGAATAGGGTGATCGTCATGCGAGTCCATGTGGTCAGCGACGTACACGGCAACGCCCGCGACCTGCGGGTGGCGGGCGAGGGGGCCGACGCCCTCCTCTGTCTGGGCGATCTGGTCCTCTTCCTCGACTACGCCGACCACTCGCGCGGCATTTTTCCCGATCTGTTCGGCGCGGAGAACGCCACCCGCCTCGTCGAGCTGCGCACCGCCCGCCGCTTCGAGGAGGCCCGCGCCCTGGGCGCCAGGCTCTGGGAGGGCCTGGACCGCAGCGCGGCCATCGAGTCCGCGGTACGCAAGCAGTACGCCGAGCTGTTCGCGGCCTTCCCCGCACCGACGTACGCCACCTACGGCAATGTCGACATACCGGGTCTGTGGCCCGAGTACGCGGGCCCCGGCGTCACCGTCCTCGACGGAGAGCGGGTGGAGATCGGCGGCCTCGTCTTCGGATTCGTCGGCGGCGGGCTGCGCTCGCCGATGCGCACCCCCTACGAGATCAGCGACGAGGAGTACGCGGCGAAGGTCGAGGCCCTCGGCGAGGTTGACGTGCTCTGCTCGCACATCCCGCCGGAGGTCCCCGAGCTCTGCTACGACGTGGTGCCGCGGCGCTTCGAACGCGGCAGTCGCGCCCTGCTGGACGCCATCCACCGGGTCCGCCCCCGCTACGCGCTCTTCGGCCATGTCCACCAGCCGCTCGCCAGGCGCATGCGGATCGGACGCACCGAATGCGTCAACGTCGGGCACTTCGCGTCGACCGGACGGCCCTGGGCGCTCGAATGGTGAGCCGGACCCTCCGGTGGTGAGCTCGCGCGGACCTTGGGACTGCGAGGGGCCCCGCGCGCGATAGCCTTCAGCCGCAGCGGTCCCCCACAGTCCCTCTCCAGCCCTCTTCTCAGCCCTTCTTCAGCCCCAAGCCCCCCTCAGCCCCTATCGACAAGCAGTGCCAGCAGCGGAGGAACCACGGCGATGGCCGAACACACCAGCTCGAGCATCACGATCGACGCGGCACCGGCCGAGGTCATGCAGGTGATCGCCGACTTCGCCCGCTACCCCGAGTGGACCGGCGAGGTGAAGGAGGCCGAGGTGCTCTCCACCGACGCCGAGGGCAGGGCCGAACAGGTCAGGCTGGTGCTCGACGCCGGGGCGATCAAGGACGACCACACCCTCGCCTACACGTGGACCGGCGCGAACGAGGTCAGCTGGACGCTGGTCAAGTCCCAGATGCTGCGTTCACTCGACGGTTCGTACAAGCTCGCACCCGTGGGCGGCGGCGACCGCACCGAGGTCACCTACCGGCTCACCGTCGACGTCAAGATCCCGATGCTCGGCATGATCAAGCGCAAGGCGGAGAAGGTCATCATCGACCGCGCGCTGGCCGGGCTGAAGAAGCGGGTCGAGAGCGGCGGTCCGAAGGCCTGATGAGGGCCCCGAAGCAGACGCTCCTCGTCACCGGACCCGGCGGCGCCGGCCGTACCACCGTGGCCGCCGCCACCGCACTCGCCGCGGCCCGTGCCGGACGGCGCACGCTGGTGCTCTCCACCGACCGCGAGGACACCCTCGGCGCCGTACTCGGCACCCCGCTCGCGGGCACCCCGGCCACCGGACCGGTCGAGGCGGCGCCCGGCCTGTGGGCCACCCGCACCGACCCCGGCGCCTCCTTCCGCTCCGCGCTCCTCACCCTGCAGGAGCGCGGCACCGCGGCCCTCGACCTGCTCGGCGCCGTCCGGTTCGAGGAGGAGGAGCTCACCGAGCTGCCCGGCAGCGAGGAGTTCGCGCTGCTGCGCGCCCTGCGCGAGGCCGGCGGGGACGACTGGGACCTCCTCGTCGTCGACCTGCCGCCCACCCCCGGCGCGGTACCGCTGCTCGCCAGGCCCGAACAACTGCGCCGCTACCTGCGCAGGCTGCTGCCCGAGCAGCGGCAGGCCGCCCGCGCGCTGCGACCGGTGCTGGCCCAGCTGGCCGGCGTACCGATGCCCGCGCGGTGGCTGTACGAGTCCGCGGCCCGCTGGGACGGGGAGCTGGCTGCCGTCCAGGCGCTCCTCGAGCCGCCCTCCACCACGGTGCGGCTGGTCGCCGAGCCGGGCCCCGCCGCGGCGGAGGCGCTGCGCACCACACGCTACGGCCTCGCCCTGCACGGCCTGACCGTCGACGGCGTCGTCGCCAACCGGCTGCTGCCGCCCGGCTCCCGCGACCCGTGGCTCGCCACGCTCGTGGCCCAGCAGGACAAGCACCTCGCCGAGTGGGAGCAGGAGTACGCGGGGCACGGCATCCCCCTGACCGCGCTCCCGCACCTGGGCCGGGACCCCCGCGGCACGGACGACCTGGCGGTCCTCGTGGAGCCGGCCGGTCCGTACCCCGGGCGCCGGGCGGCCCGCCGGGCGGCCGGACCCGCGGCGGACACGGACCGCGAGCCCTCGCGGCACGGATCCGGGTCCGGCACCGGACCGACCCGGGTGGTGGGGGACGCGTCCGACGCGACGGGTGACGCGCCCGGGGAGGGACTGCTCCGCGAGGCGGCCCCGGACACCACGGTCCCGGACACCACGGTCCCGGACGGAGCCGGCCCGCGCACCGGCCCGGCGGCGCGGCACCCAGGCGCCGATCCCTGGACCGTCGAGAACCGGCTCGACGAGGACGGCGTCCTCGTCTGGCGGCTGCCGCTGCCCGGGGCCAGACGCGAGGAGCTGGAGCTGGTGCGGCGCGGCGACGAACTGCTCCTCACCGTCGGCCCGTTCCGCCGCATCGTGCCGCTCGCCCCGGCACTGCGCCGCTGCACCGTCAGCGGCGCCGGACTGGCCGGCGGCGAACTGCGGGTGCGGTTCGCGCCCGACCCCGAACTGTGGCCGCGCACCCGCTGAGGCCGGTGCGCGGCGTCGGGTAACGTCGTTCGTGAGACCCCGCCCCGCCAGTCCTCCCAGGAGTCCGCCATGAGCGAAGCCACCGGGCGCCCCGCCGCCGAGTCCGACGCCTGGGCCGAGGCCTGCGCCGAGG
This sequence comes from Streptomyces sp. GC420, assembly GCF_009916105.1. Lineage (GTDB taxonomy): Bacteria > Actinomycetota > Actinomycetes > Streptomycetales > Streptomycetaceae > Streptomyces. The sequence goes on from NZ_JAAAXQ010000019.1 coordinate 9,233, forward strand.
ACCTCGCCGCGGAGCGCGCCCGCCGCCGGGCGCAGTACGGTCCGCCTCCCGGCTCCGCGGCCGAGGAACTGCGCAAGCTCGTCGACGCGGTCGCCGGGAAGGTCACCTCGCTGCCGGGGCCGCTCGCGGCGCTGGCGGCGCAGGGCGCACTCCAGCAGTTGGTGCAGCGCGCCAAGGAAGCCGTCGAACCGGTCGTCGAACGCAACCCGGAGGTCTTCGATCACCTCGCCGCCGCGGGCAACGAGCTGCTCGCCGCCTACCGCTCCGCCGTGGAGAAGAGCGAACGCCGCTGGTCGCAGGGGGGCGAGGGCAACGAGGACGGCCCCGGCAGCGAGCGCATCGACGTCGACTGACCCCTGACGGACTCAACCGTTCCTGAAGGCTGAGCGGGAGTGGTCCCGTTCAGCCGCGCGCCCCGAACGGTCTTGGGCGCACTGGTCCCCGGCGTACTCGGCCCCGGGGCGGCGACACGGATCCTGTCCGTGGTCCGGTCCCGGGAGGCCGGTTCCCTCACGACCCGGCAGGACGGATACGGCCGGAGGCGGGCGGGGAGGCCCCGAACCATCACCCCGGTGGAGCGGGGGCCCCGCGTACCGAAGCCGTACCCAACGTCCCGGATCGCACGATCACCGCAGCCCGGACAGTCCAGCCCACCGCAAGCCCGCAGGCAGTCCATCACATGATCGAGTCAACTCGACCTCGTACACGCTCTCCGGGGAGCAGCCATCAACCCCTGCTTTCCCTCCGGTACGGTTATTCGCAGCGGGGCTCGACCGAATACTGAGGGACACATGGGACTCACCATCGGCGTCGATATCGGCGGTACCAAGATCGCGGCTGGAGTGGTCGACGAAGAGGGCCAGATCCTTGCCACGAACAAGGTGCCGACCCCCTCGACGCCCGAAGGCGTCGTCGACGCGATCTCCGCTGCCGTCTCCGAGGTCAGCAGCGGCCACCCCGTTGAGGCCGTCGGCATCGGCGCGGCCGGCTACGTCGACGAGAAGCGCGCCACCGTACTCTTCGCGCCCAACATCCGCTGGCGCCAAGAACCGCTGAAGGACAAGGTCGAGCAGCGCGTGGGCCTGCCCGTGGTCGTCGAGAACGACGCCAACGCGGCCGCCTGGGGCGAGTACCGCTTCGGCGCTGGCCAGGGCCACGAGGACGTCATCTGCATCACCCTCGGCACCGGCCTGGGCGGGGGCATCATCATGGGCAACAAGCTGCGCCGCGGACGCTTCGGCGTGGCCGCCGAGTTCGGCCACGTCAGGGTCGTCCCCGACGGTCTGCTGTGCGGCTGCGGCAGCCAGGGCTGCTGGGAGCAGTACGCCTCCGGCCGCGCCCTGGTGCGCTACGCCAAGCAGCGCGCCAACGCCACCCCGGAGAACGCCGGGATCCTGCTCTCCCTCGGCGACGGCACACCGGAAGGCATCGAGGGCAAGCACATCTCCGACGCCGCCCGGCAGGGCGACAAGGTGGCCGTCGACTCCTTCCGCGAGCTGGCCCGCTGGGCGGGCGCGGGCCTGGCCGACCTGGCCTCGCTCTTCGACCCGTCGGCATTCATCGTCGGCGGCGGCGTCTCCGACGAGGGCGAGCTCGTCCTCGACCCGATCCGCAAGTCCTTCCGCCGCTGGCTGGTCGGCGGGCAGCACCGCCCGCACGCCCAGGTGCTGGCGGCCCAGCTCGGCGGCAAGGCCGGCCTCGTCGGCGCGGCCGACCTGGCGCGGCAGGGCTGAGACCGGCCCCGGTCGGATGCGTGCGCCCGCCTTCCGGCGGGCGTTTCGCATATCTTGATCCGTATGGCGACGAGCGTGACGAGTGCCGGGACCAGCCCCGGCGGCACCCTGCCCGGATCCCGCACGGAACCCGACGGTTCGGCCGTGATCAGGGTTCTGAGCTACAACATCCGCTCCCTGCGCGACGACCGGGAGGCGCTGGCCCGGGTGATCCGGGCCTGCGCCCCGGACCTGCTCTTCGTGCAGGAGGCGCCCCGCTTCTTCCGCTGGCGCAAGCACGCCGCCTGGCTGGCCAAGAACTCGGGCCTGGTGACGCTCACCGGCGGGGCCAGCGCGAGCGGGCCCGCGCTGCTGTGCTCCCTGCGCGTCACGGTCGAGCACACCGAGGACGTCCTGCTGCCCCGCACCCCCGGCCTGCACCAGCGCGGCTTCGCGACCGCCGTCGCACGCATCGGGGGCACCCGGCTCGGACTGGTCAGCTTCCATCTCAGCCTGGACGACGACGAACGCTACGAGCAGGGCGGGCTGCTGCTCGACCGGCTCGCGGCCCTCGGCACCCCGCACGCCCTCGCCGCCGGCGACCTCAACGACCGCCCCGATGGCAGGACTTTCCGCCGGCTCGCCGGCTCGCTCCAGGACTGCTGGGCAACCCGGCCCTGGGGCGCCGAGAACACCTTCTCCCCGGCCGACCCCCGCCGCCGTATCGACGCCGTCTTCGCCACCCGGGATGTCGAGGTGCTCGGCTGCGGTGTGCCCCGCGGCCTGCCGGGGGTGACGGACGCGGACCTGAGGGCGGCCAGCGACCACCTGCCGGTGCTCGCCGCGCTGAGGGTGCCCGCGGTCACCGCCGGACGGCGGGCCGCCGGGCACGCGTCGCAGACCGCATAAGACCCGGTGGCGGGATGCGTCCCGCCACCGGGCGTACAACGGCGGTGAGCCCGCGGCGGCTCGGCGGGCGCGGCACCCGCCGGATGCTCAACGACCGGCCGTAGCCGCTTTCCCTGTCGGAGACGGTCGGCTTCTGCCACGGGGGCGTCACCGGGGGTCCGGCGAACCCGTGCCGCAGCACGGCGCCGACCCGGAGCGGTTCGACCTCGGGGCACGGTGACAGACGGGGCCCGACGAGCAGGCGACCCGGGTGGCGGGCTTCTCCTCCGCCTTCCCGACGCCGGACGGCGTCGCGGTCTCCGACCGCACCGGCAAGGAACAGGGGGAGGCTCGCGGACATCACGGGGCTCCGGGGCAGGCCCGGACGGAAGCAACGCGATCCGCCGGGCGGTCACCGGTCGTCGGCCAACGGTGGCAGGTCAACGGTGGCCGGGACGTCAGACGACCGCCCCGCGCCCCGGGTCGTCGTCCTCCTCGTCGTCCGGCTTCATCCTGACCACCAGCGTGGCGCAGCCGCCCAGGAACCCGCCGATGGAGAGCGTGGTCAGCCACCAGGTCAGCTCCCACTGGAGCAGTATCGCCAGAACCAGCAGCACCGGGCCGCCGATCATCCCGAGCCAGGCGAACTTGGCGGTGGTGTCGGCGGGCGGCAGCGGAGGCGGCTCCGGGGGCACGAAGTGCCCCTCGTCGAGATCGCCGGTGTCCGCCCCGCCCGGCTCCGCGACGCTGTAGTCGCGCGGTCCCGCACCCACACCGACACCGGGGGCGAAGACCACGGAGCTGCCCAGCGGTCCCGCGGGCCTGCCGGGCCCCGCGTCCTCACCGGGCTCCTCGTCCCGGTCCTTCTCCTTCACCCCGCCGCTCCGCCCGGGAGCGTCCGGGGCGTCGGGAGCCTCATTGGTGCCACTCTCCAGCAGGGCCAGGTCCTCCACCGACTTGAACGGCTTGGCGCCCGGCGGGTCCGGCGGCTCCTCGCCGTACCCCGCGACGATGGCCGCCCACACGGCGTCCTCGTCCAGCGGCAGCGGCGCGCCGCCGGCCTCGGGGCCCTTCGCCTTCGCCTCGGCGTCCGGGTCCCGGTCGTTCTCCCGGCTCTCGTCGCGCTCCGCGTCGTGCTCAGCCACCGGTGGCCGTTCCTTCCTTGCCGACGCTCGGAGCCAGTCGGCCGATGAATGCGTAACTGTCCTCGAAGATACGCTCCGCGTCGTTGTCCAACGTCGCGACGTGGTAGCTGTGTTCCAGCAGGACCTCCGTGACGTCCGTGGACGAGACGCGGCTGAGGATGCGGGCCGAGTCGGCGGGCGGCACCACGTGGTCCTGGGGGCTGTGCAGGAGCAGCAGCGGCTGGGTGACCTGGGGCAGGTCGGAGTCGACGAGGCGGAAGAAGTTGCGCACCGAGTGCGCCGCGTGCAGCGGCACCTTGTCGTAACCGACCTCCTGGACGCCCTCCTTGGCGATGTCGCTCGTCAGCCCCTTCGTCGTGCGCACCAGGTGGCGGACCACGGGAAGGGCGTGCGCGGCGAGCCCGTGCACCTTGTTCGCCGGGTTGACGACGACGACACCCTGCACCGCGTCCCCGTGCTTGGCGGCCAGCCGCAGGGCCAGCGCCCCGCCCATGGAGAGCCCGAAGACGAAGACCTGCGCGCACTTCTCCCGCAGCGCGCGCAGTTCGCGGTCCACCTCGGCGTACCAGTCCTGCCAGCCGGTGAGCGCCAAGTCCTCCCAGCGGGTGCCGTGCCCGGGCAGCAGCGGCAGGGCGACCGTCAGGCCGCGCTCGGCCAGGTACTCCGCCCATGGGCGGAGCGACTGCGGGCAGCCGGTGAAGCCGTGGCAGAGCAGAACGCCGACCTCTCCGCCCTCGTGGCGGAACGGCTCGGCTCCAGGGAGGACCGGCACCTGGGACTCCTCTTCATGAGGTGGTGATGGCTCGGACGAGGCGCGATCGCGTCCGGCACGCGAGGACCGTGCGGGGCGCGGCGCCAGTGCGTATTCACGGTACGCGACCGCACCGACACCGACCAGGTCCGTTCCCGTCCCGCCGGGGCCGGTCCGCGTCCATGCTCCCGCGACTCCGTCCCGCGTCCGTCCACGCCCCTGGCCCGCGTCCATGGCCCGCGCCCCAGGCCACGCCCGCGGCCGAGCGCGGGTTAAGGTCTCACCGACTGACGAAGGAAGGCTCCAAGTTGATCTACGGTGCTATGAAGCTCTCTGTCGGCGGGGCACTGAAGGTCGCCTTCCGCCCCTGGGCGGAGGGCTTGGAGAACATTCCCGCCGAGGGGCCGGCGATCCTCGCGAGCAACCATCTGTCCTTCTCCGACTCCTTCTTCCTTCCCGCCGTGCTCGACCGGAAGATCACCTTCATCGCGAAGGCCGAGTACTTCACCACGCCCGGCATCAAGGGCCGGCTCACCGCCGCCTTCTTCAAGGGCGTCGGCCAGCTCCCCGTGGACCGCACCGGCGGCCGGGGCGCCGGCGAGGCCGCGATCAGGAGCGGCATAGGCGTCATCGAGAGGGGCGAGCTCTTCGGCATCTACCCCGAGGGAACGCGCTCGCCGGACGGCCGCCTCTACCGGGGCAAGCCCGGAGGTCTGGCGCGGGTGGCGCTGGCCACCGGAGCGCCCGTGATCCCGGTGGCGATGATCGACACGGAGAAGATCCAGCCGCCCGGCAAGATCGTGCCCAAGCTGATGCGCCCCGGCATCAGGATCGGCAAGCCGCTGGACTTCAGCCGCTACCACGGCATGGAGCACGACCGGTTCATACTGCGGTCGGTGACCGACGAGGTCATGTACGAGATCATGAAGCTCTCGGGCCAGGAGTACGTGGACATGTACGCCACCGCCGCGAAGCGACAGATCGCCGAAGAGGCGAAGAGGCAGCAGGAACGGGAGAAGCCGGCAAGGGCGGAGAAGGCCGGGAGGGCGGAGAGGGCCGAGGGGACCGGGAGACCTCGGAGCACCGCGGCCGAAATCGCCGCCACGGCCGACACCGCCGACGAGTCAGGGGCCTGAGCAGGCCCGGGGGGTGGGGGAATGGCCAGACGCGAACAGGTCGTGCGCATGTCGGTCGAGGTGCCGCTGTGGCGTGCGCTCGCCGGATACAGGGTCCTGACCTGCGGCTACGCGATCCTGCTGTGGGTGTGGTCCTACGACGAGTACACCCACCCGCTGGGCGCGGGGGTCTTTCTCGCGGTGCTCGCCGTGTGGACCCTGGCGACCCTGCCGCAGGTCCGCTCCGCCGCCTCCTGCACCAAGCCCTTCCTCGCCGTCGACCTGGCCGTCGCACTGACCGGCATCCTGCTGACCCCCGTGTTCGACACCCACGAGCGGATCGTCTCGGGCGGCCCGACGCTGCCCTCGATATGGACGGCCGGGTCCGTACTCGCCTTTGCCCTGAAGGGCGGCTGGCGCTGGGCGGCCTTCGCCTCCACCCCGGTCGCCGTCGCCAACCTCGTCGAGCGCGGCGCACCCGCCCGGGACACCCTGCACAACGTCCTGCTCGTGTGGGTGGCGAGCGTCGCCATCGGATACGTCGTCGAGGTGGCCCGCGCCAGTGAGCGCACCCTCGCCCGGGCCCTGGAGATCGAGGCCGCCACCCGCGAACGGGAGCGCCTGGCCCGCGACATCCACGACAGCGTCCTTCAGGTCCTCGCCATGGTGCAGCGCAGGGGAACCGCCATCGGGGGCGAGGCCGCCGAGCTGGGCCGCCTCGCCGGGGAACAGGAGGTCGCGCTGCGCACCCTGGTCTCCGGAGGTCTCGTACCGCCCGGGAGAGTGTCCGAGGACGCGAGCGAGGGAGCCGTCGTCCGCGTGGTGGAGGAGCCGGCCGCGGAGCCGGCCGCGGACGGGCCCGTGGATCTGCGCGCTCTGCTCCTGCCCCACGCCAACTCCCGCGTGACGGTGTCGGAACCGGGCGCCCCCGTCTGGCTGGAGCCCGCCGCCGCGGCGGAACTCGCCGCCGCGGCCGGCGCCGCTCTGGACAATGTGCGCAAGCACGTGGGCGAGGACGCCCGGGCCTGGGTGCTGGTCGAGGACGAGCCGGACGCGGTGATCGTGACGGTCCGGGACGAGGGCCCCGGAATCCCCGAGGGCCGGCTGGCCGAGGCCGAGGGGGAGGGGCGCCTCGGGGTGGCCCTGTCCATCCGCGGGCGGCTGCGGGACCTGGGCGGCAGTGCGGAGCTGGTGTCGGTGCACGGGCAGGGCACAGAGGTCGAGTTGAGGGTGCCGCGCGCGGCACGGAAGAAGCGTGGGAGCGTACGGTGACGAGCGAGCAGCAGACGATCCGGGTGATGGTGGTCGACGACCACCCGATGTGGCGGGACGCCGTCGCCAGGGACCTCGCGGCGGCGGGGTTCGACGTGGTCGCCACCGCGGGCGACGGCCCGGGGGCCGTGCGCCGGGCCAAGGCGGTCGTCCCCGACGTCCTGGTCCTCGACCTGAACCTGCCCGGCATGCCGGGTGTGCAGGTGTGCAAGGAACTGGTCGGCAGCAAGTCCGCGCTGCGCGTGCTGGTGCTCTCCGCGAGCGGTGAGCACGCGGACGTCCTGGAGGCGGTCAAGTCCGGTGCCACCGGCTATCTCGTGAAGTCCGCCAGCACGGAGGAGCTGATCGACGCGGTCCGCCGCACGGCGGCCGGCGACCCGGTGTTCACCCCCGGCCTGGCCGGCCTGGTCCTCGGCGAGTACCGCAGGCTCGCCGCCGACCCCATGCCCTCGGCCCCGGACGAGCCCAGGGCCCCGCAGCTCACCGAGCGGGAGACGGAGGTGCTGAGACTGGTCGCCAAGGGGCTGTCGTACAAGCAGATCGCGGAGCGCCTGGTGATCTCCCACCGGACGGTGCAGAACCACGTCCAGAACACACTGGGCAAACTCCAGCTGCACAACCGGGTCGAGCTGGTCCGCTACGCCATCGAGCGCGGCCTCGACGACGAGGCATAGCGGCGCCGGTGCGGGCGGTGGCCGCCGGCCGGACGGACCCGCCAGGCGCGGCCCGGATGCCGCGCCATACGGCCGATGGCGGCCTGGGCGGCACGCTGTGGCCCCCGGCGGCGGTGCCGGTACGGCACCGGGCGCGGGCCGGACAGGGTCCCGTCCGGGCATGCCGGGCCGGGCCCCGCTTGAGCATGCCGGACCGGGGACCCGTCCGAGCGGACCGGACCCGGGCCTGCCCGAACGGGCCCGCTCAGGACGCCTTGGCGGCCGCCCGCGTGAACCTGGCCCCCACCTCCCGCAGGTGGCCGGCCAGCTCCGGCGGCCCCAGCACCCTGAACTCCGCGCCCACCGAACCCAGCGCCAGCGCGGCCCAGTGCAGCGAGTCCGTCGTCATGGTCAGCCGGCAGCGCCCGGTGCCCAGTTCCTCGACCGTCCCCCAGCGCCCGATCGTGGCCCGCACCCGCTCGGCCGGCGCCTCGATCACCGCCTGCGCGGTGTACGTCGTCTGGATGCTGCCGATGCCCTGGCGCACGAACTCCGCCGCGTTCTCGGCGGGCAGCGCGCGCGGCCGGAACCGGGCACCGGTGCCCCGCGGTTCCGACAGCCGGTCCAGGCGGAAACTGCGCCAGTCCTGCCGCGTCAGGTCGTATGCCACGAGGTACCAGCGGCGCCCCAGCGAGACGAGCCGGTGCGGCTCCACATGGCGGTCGCTGTGCTCGCCCTGGCGTGCCACATAGGTGAAGCGCAGCCGCTCCTCGTCCCGGCAGGCCTGCGCCACGGTGGTGAGAACCCCCGCCTCCACCTGCGGGCCGTTGTCCACGGTGGTCGCGGGCACGGTCACCGCCTGGAGGGCGTCCACCCGCCGCCGCAGCCGCGGCGGCATGACCTGGACCACCTTCGTCAGCGCGCTGATCGAGGACTCCTCGATGCCCGCGACGGCGCCCTGGGCCGCTGCCCGCAGTCCGATGGCGAGAGCCACCGCCTCCTCGTCGTCGACCACCAGCGGCGGCAGGGCGGCCCCCGCCGCCAGCTGGTAGCCGCCGTCCACCCCGCGGTGCGCCTCGACCGGGTAGCCCAGCTCGCGGAGCCGGTCCACGTCCCGGCGCAGGGTCCGCACGGAGACCTCGAGCCGTTCGGCCAGCTCCGATCCCGGCCAGTAGCGATGCGTCTGCAGCAGGGACAGCAGCCGCAGCGTCCGTGAACTCGTGTTCGCCATGACTCCAGGATTGCGGAGATTCCGGCCAGTAACTGTCCGCAGACCTCGTACGAGTGAAACCTTCACGGCAACTCCCCAGGTATCCGAAGGAATTGCCCTTTTTGGGCGTCGGGGAGTGATCTGGATCACTATTAGCTTGACCCGCGATCAACCACAGGCAGGCCACAGGCAAGCCACAGCGGCGAAGGGAAGATTCCATGCGGGTCGGAGTACTGACCGGGGGCGGCGACTGCCCGGGACTCAACGCCGTCATCCGGGGCGTCGTCCGCAAGGGCGTCCAGGATTACGGATACGAGTTCGTCGGCTTCAAGGACGGATGGCGCGGTCCGCTCGAGAACGACGCGATGCCCCTCGGCATCCCGCAGGTGCGCGGCATCCTGCCGCGCGGCGGCACCGTCCTCGGCTCCTCGCGCACCAATCCCCTCAAGGTGGAGGGCGGAGTGCAGCGGATCAAGGACAGCCTCGCCAAGTTCGAGGTCGACGCGCTGATCGCGATCGGCGGCGAGGACACCCTCGGTGTCGCCGCGGCGCTCTCCGACGACAACGGCATCCCCTGCGTCGGGGTGCCGAAGACCATCGACAACGACCTCTCCGCCACCGACTACACCTTCGGCTTCGACACGGCCGTCAACATCGCCACGGAGGCCATCGACCGCCTCCACACCACGGCGGAGTCGCACATGCGCGTCCTCGTCGTCGAGGTCATGGGCCGGCACGCCGGATGGATCGCGCTGCACTCCGGGCTGGCCGGCGGCGCCAACGTCATCCTCATCCCCGAGCAGCGCTTCGACGTGGACCAGGTGTGCGCCTGGGTCACCTCCCGCTTCCGCGCCTCGTACGCGCCGATCGTGGTCGTCTCCGAGGGCGCCATGCCCAAGGACGGCGACGTGGTGCTCAAGGACGACTCGCTCGACGCCTTCGGGCACGTGCGGCTGTCCGGCGTCGGCGAGTGGCTGGCCAAGGAGATCGAGAAGCGGACCGGCAAGGAGGCCCGTACGACGGTCCTCGGCCATGTGCAGCGAGGCGGCACCCCCAGCGCCTTCGACCGCTGGCTCGCCACCCGCTTCGGGCTGCACGCCGTCGACGCCGTGCACGACGGGGACTTCGGCAGGATGGTGGCCCTGCGCGGCACGGACATCGTGCGGGTCCCGCTCGCGGACGCCACCGCCAGACTCAAGACGGTCGACCCGGGCCTCTACGCGGAGGCGGGTGTCTTCTTCGGCTGACTCGGCCGGACCCGCGGTGGGCCGTAAGATTCGGCACTCGGCCCATCACGCCTGAGAGGAAGACGTCGTGGAGATCCTGGCCTTCGGAGTGCAGGCCGACGAGAAGCCGCTGATGGAACGGGCCTTCGCGGCCGCCGGCCACTCCGTCCACTGCCTCGACGTCTTCCTCACCGGGGACACCGTGCCGATCGCCGCCGGGCGCGAGGTCATCAGCTCCAGCGTCAACGCCGATCTGGGCGCAGAGGTGCTGCGCGCCCTCGCGGCCGGCGGGACCCGGATGATCGCCCAGCGCTCCACCGGCTTCAACAACATCGACCTCGACGTGGCTGCGGAACTCGGCCTCACCGTCGCCCGCGTCTCGTACTACTCCCCCTACTCCGTCGCGGAGTTCGCCTGGACCCTGGCGACCGCCGTGAACCGGCGCGTCGTCAAGGCTGCCGGCCGCACCCGCGAGTTCGACTTCCGGCTCGACGGGCTGCTGGGGCGCGACCTGCGCGGCCGCACGGTGGGCGTGCTGGGCACCGGCAAGATCGGCGAGGCCTTCGCCCGGATCGGCCACGGCTTCGGCATGCGCCTGCTGGGCTGGGACGTCAGCCAGAACCCCGAGTGCCTGGCGCTCGGCATGGAGTACGTCGACAAGGACCGGCTGCTGGCCGAGTCCGACCTCATCAGCCTCCACGTGCCGCTGATGCCCGCGACGTACCACCTCATCGGCCGCGCCGAACTGGCGGCCATGAAGGACGACGCCCTCCTCGTCAACACCAGCAGGGGCGGGCTCATCGACACCGAGGCCCTCGTCGACGAGCTGCGCGCGGGCCGCTTCCGGGGTGTCGGCCTCGACGTGTACGAGGCGGAGGCGGGCTTCTTCTTCCTGGACAAGTCCCTCGAGGCCATCGCGGACGACACCCTGGCCCGCCTGATGACCTTCCCGAACGTGCTGGTCACCTCGCACCAGGCGTACTACACCGAGGACGCGGTCGGCACCATCATCGACACGACGGTCGGCAACATCACCGACTACCTGGCGGGCCGCCGCACCGAGAACGTGCTGGTGCCGCGGACCTGACGGCCCGGGGCACCAGCGGTCCGGGGCGAACGGCACGCGGGCCGGTGCGGTGCGGTCACGGCTGCCGCGTCCCCACCGGGGCCAGGAGTTCCCCGACGATCGCCGTCCCGGCCAGCGTCAGAACGGACTCCGGGTGGAACTGGACCGAGGCGAAGCCGGGGCCGCGCAGCGCGTGCACCTCGCCGGTGACCGGGTCGCGGCTCACCTCGACGGAGTGGGCGGCCAGTTCCTCCGCGGCCTCGTCGTCGCAGCGGGCGGTGAAGCTGTTGTAGAAGCCCACGGTCTCCCGCCGCCCGAACAGGTCGACGGTGACCTGCGCGCCCTGGAAGGGCACCTCCTTGCGGACGATGTCCAGGCCGAGTTCGGCGGCGAGCAGTTCGTGGCCGAGGCACACCCCGAGCAGGCCGTGCCGGTGCTCGCGCAGCAGCCGCGCCGCGAGGCCGCGCAGCAGCCGCATCTTCGGGTCGGCGGGGTCGCCGGGATCACCCGGCCCGGGGCCGAGGACCACCGGGCCCTCGTGGGCCAGCGCGGTCTCCACCACGCCCGGCGCGTCGAAGCGTGCCACGGTGACCTCGAGGCCACAGGAGCGCAGCACGTGCGAGAGCATCGCCGTGAACGCGTCCTCGCCGTCCACCACCAGGGCGTGCCCGCTCAGCGTCGCCGACCGCTCCTGCATCCGCAGCCAGAACGGCGCGAGGGAGTCCCGGCGGGAGTCGAGCGCGGCGCGCACCCGGATGTCGTCGGCCAGCCGGGGCCGCTCCGCCTCCTCGGGGGCCCGCCCCTCCCTCACTCCGAGCGCGGCGAGCACCCCGGCCGCCTTGGCATGGGTCTCGGCGACCTCGGAGTACGGATCCGAGCCCCGTACGAGGGTGGCGCCCACCGGCACCCGCAGCCGCCCGGAGCCGTCGATGTCGGCGGTGCGGATGAGGATCGGCGAGTCCAGGGTCTGCGCACCGCCGGCGTCCCGGCCGATCAGGGCCAGCGCCCCCGCGTAGTAGCCCCGTCCCTCGCCGTTCGGGCCCTCGGGCTCGTACCGCTCGATGACCCGGCACGCGTTCTGCACCGGGGAGCCGGTGACCGTCGCCGCGAACATCGTCTCGCGCAGCACCTCGCGCACGTCCAGCGAGGAGCGGCCCCGCAACTCGTACTCGGTGTGCGCCAGGTGGGCCATCTCCTTCAGCCGGGGCCCGATCACCACACCGCCCATGTCGCCGACGGTGCACATCATCTTGAGCTCCTCGTCGACGACCATCGAGAGCTCCTCCGTCTCCTTGCGGTCGGAGAGGAACTCCAGCAGGCCCTCGGCCGTCGGCCCCCCTGCGGGATAGCGGTAGGTCCCGCTGATCGGGTTCATCACCACCGTGCCGCCGCTCATCCGGACGTGGACCTCCGGGCTCGCCCCCACGAGGGTGCGGTCCCCGGTGTGCACGACGAACGTCCAGTACGCGCCGCGCTCGCCGGCGAGCAGCCGCCGGAACAGCGCCAGCGCGTCGGCCCGGCCGAAACCGGGGATCACGCCCGTGAAGTCCCTGCGGATCACGAAGTTGGCGCCCTCGCCCCGCCCGATCTCGTCCTCCACGACCCGGCGCACGATCCCGGCGTACTCCTCGTCGCCGACCGCGAACTCCCCGCCCGCGACCCGCACATCGTGCGCCGGCAGGGCCTCCAGGAGCCCGGCCACCGGCAGTTCGTACGTCTCCTCGACGCGCAGCACCGACAGCGGCGTGCCGTCGTCCCGCACGTCGAAGCCACGCTCGCGGATCTGCCGGAACGGCACGAGGGCGAGGGCGCCGGCGCCGTCCACCGGGATGTCGGCGAGCCGCTCGGCCTCCGCGACCGGACCGACCAGCACCTCGACCGTGTCGTGGTCGCGGCCGGGCGTGCGGCGCCGCAGCAGCGCGAAGGGCGGGCATCCCGCGGCGAGCAGGCGCTCGACGAGTGCGGTGGCGGTGGGTTCGGTACTCATCCAGGGGTTCCTTCCGGGGAATCTTCACCTCAGGAGGAACGGCCGGTGTCCGCGAGAACACCGAAGGCCGCCCCTCGGGCGGCCTTCGCGGTATCGGGTACGCGCAGTCAGTGGGCCGCCGGAGGAGCGGTCCACCACCAGTTCTGGATCGAGTGCGCGAACATGGCCGGCACCTTACACGATCCGGCGGACGGCGCATCGGCTGGAGGCGGACGGCACATCCTCGGTCGCCGTCCGGGGCCCGGCTTCCCGGGCATTCGGCGGGCACGCCGGCGAGCCTGTCCGGCCCGTGAGGCAAGCACGCGGCAGTGACCGTCCGGACACGGTCGGTACGCGGTCCGGCCCGGAAGAAGCCCCGACACTTCTGTGCGGCTTCCGTCTCATCTGGTGAGAGCGAGGATGGACGTCCGGCACGACCACGTAATGTGGGACAGGTGACCGTGAACGCTAAGACCACCGCCTCCGGTGGCAACACCTGGCGAGACCTCCCCGCGGCGCAGCAGCCCGAGTACCCCGATGCCGAGGCTCTGCGCGACGTCGTCGCGGAGCTCGAGTCGTATCCGCCGCTCGTCTTCGCGGGCGAGTGTGACCAGCTGCGCGCCCGGATGGGAGCCGTCGCCAGGGGCGAGGCGTTCCTGCTCCAGGGCGGCGACTGCGCCGAGGCCTTCGACGCCGTCTCGGCCGACCAGATCCGGCAGAAGCTGAAGACGCTGCTGCAGATGGGCGCCGTGCTGACGTACGCCGCGTCCGTGCCCGTCGTCAAGGTGGGCCGGATCGCCGGCCAGTACTCGAAGCCGCGCTCCAAGCCCACGGAGACCCGTGACGGCGTGACGCTGCCCACGTACCGGGGCGACTCCGTCAACGGCTTCGCCTTCACCGAGGAGGCCCGGGTCCCCGACCCGCAGCGCCTCAAGCGGATGTACAACGCCTCGGCCTCCACGCTCAACCTCGTGCGCGCCTTCACCACCGGCGGCTACGCGGACCTGCGCCAGGTGCACGCCTGGAACCAGGACTTCGTGAAGACCTCGCCGTCCGGGCAGCGCTACGAGCAGTTGGCGCGCGAGATCGACAACGCGCTGAACTTCATGCACGCCTGCGGGGCCGACCCGGAGGAGTTCAAGACCGTCGAGTTCTACTCCTCGCACGAGGCGCTGCTGCTCGACTACGAGTCGGCGCTGACCCGTGTCGACTCGCGCACCGGGCAGCTGTACGACGTCTCGGCGCACATGGTGTGGATCGGTGAGCGCACCCGGCAGCTGGGCCACGCGCACATCGAGTTCGCCTCGAAGATCCGCAATCCGATCGGCATCAAGCTGGGTCCGACCACGACGGTCGACGAGGCGCTGAGCTACATCGACCGGCTCGACCCCGAGCGCGAGCCCGGCCGGCTCACCTTCATCGTCCGCATGGGCGCCGACAAGGTCAGGGACAAGCTCCCGGAGCTGGTCGAGAAGGTCACGGCCTCCGGCGCCACCGTCGCCTGGGTGACGGACCCGATGCACGGCAACACCTTCGAGGCGGCCTCCGGCCACAAGACGCGCCGCTTCGACGACGTGCTGGACGAGGTCAAGGGCTTCTTCGAGGTCCACAAGGCGCTGGGCACCCACCCGGGAGGCATCCACGTCGAGCTCACCGGTGACGACGTCACCGAGTGCGTGGGCGGCGGCGACGAGATCTTCGTCGACGACCTGCACCAGCGCTACGAGACGGCCTGCGACCCCCGGCTGAACCGCAGCCAGTCGCTGGACCTGGCCTTCCTGGTCGCGGAGATGTACCGGGACCAGTAGGCGCCGAGGAATCGCGGCAGTCGACCCCAGTGGGGCGCGGATCACATCGGATCCGCGCCCCACTGCGCTTTTGCGAATCGGACAGGCCGGGTAAGGTTAGGTTTGCCTCACCGATCATCGGGATGGCGCAACAGACGATCCCGATCGATTCCCGGGAGGTGTACCGCATGTTTGTCTGCTCTTGCTTCGGCGTCACGGAGAAGCAGGTCAAGGAGCATGCGGACGCCGGTGCCTGCACCCCGCGGCAGATTGCCTCGGCCTGCAGGGCGGGCACGGACTGCGGTTCCTGCGTACGGCGTATACAGGCCCTGCTCGGCCGTGGCGCCCAGCCCCAGCCGCAGTCCCAGCCACGGCTTCGCCGTGAGCCGGCTGCCGCCGCCGTGGAGGTCCGGGCGGCGGGCCCGGGGCTCGAAGAAGCCGCCTGAGCGTTCTCCGTGCCGTCCGGGTCTCCCGGGTCTCCCGTTGTCCCCGTGTGCGGGGGCCCGCAGGATCCCGCCTCAGCTGTCCGGCTGTTCGATCAGCTGCGCGATGTAGAGCGCTTCGCCGAGCTTCTCGACGAGCTCCAGCTGCGTGTCCAGGTAGTCGATGTGGTGCTCCTCGTCCGCCAGGATGTCCTCGAAGATGTTCGCGGACGTGATGTCGCCCTTGGCGCGCATGACCTCGATACCGCGCCTGAGGCGGTCGATCGCCTCGACCTCGATCTGCCGGTCCGCGTTGAACATCTCGGTCACCGTCTGGCCGACGCGCACATGGAAGAGCCGCTGGTAGTTCGGCAGCCCCTCCAGGAAGATGATTCGGTCGGTGAGCACCTCGGCATGCTTCATCTCGTCGAAGGACTCGCTGCGCGTGTACTTCGCGAGCTTCGTCCAGCCGAAGTTCTCCTGCAGTTTCGCGTGCAGGAAGTACTGGTTGATCGCGGTCAGCTCGGCGGTCAGCTGCTCGTTGAGGAATTCGATGACCTCGGGGTCGCCCTGCATGGCGGCGGGCTCCTTCCAGGCGTGTGGCGGGCAGGTGCGCGCATCCTCGCACCGTGATCGAAAGCCGTCCAGTAAGTGCATACTTAGTAGTAGTTGTCCCATTTCGGGGTGGGTGGGTCACGACCACCCTCCGGGGTCTGTCACCATGGAGGCATGGGTCAGTCGGAAAGCCGCGAGGCGGAGCGGGACATGCTTCCTCCCGGGCAGCGACTGCAGCGGGGCTGGCCGGTCACCCACTACGGGCCGGTGCCCAAGTTCAAGCCCGACCGCTGGGAGTTCCGGGTCTTCGGGGCCACCGCGGACGGCGACAAGCGCTGCTGGAACCACGAGGAGTTCACGGCCCTGCCATACGCCTCGGTCGTCGCGGATCTGCACTGCGTGACGAAATTCAGCATGCTCGGCGCCGAATGGGGTGGTGTGCTCGCCCGCACCATCGTGGAGCTGTCCCCGCCGGCGGCCGAGGTCACCCATGTGATGGTGTGGGCCGAATACGGCTTCAGCGCGAATCTGCGGCTCGCCGACTTCATGTCCGAGCGTACGATCTTCGCCACCCACAAGGACGGTGAACTCCTCACCGCGGAACACGGCTTCCCGGTCCGGCTCGTCGTGCCGCACCTGTACGCCTGGAAGGGTCCGAAATGGGTCCGGGGTGTGGAGTACATGACCGCCGACCGCCGCGGCTTCTGGGAGGAGCGCGGCTATCACAACATCGGTGACCCCTGGCGGGAGCAGCGCTACTCCTACCAGGAGGAACCGGGGGACGGCCCGGAGCTGTAGCGGCCCGCGGGCGTCCGCCCGTACGGCTACCCGTGGTACTGGTGCACCACCGCGTGCCCCTTGCCGCGGCCGATCATCCACCTGTTGACCGGAGTGGTCGCCAGGAACGCCACCGCGAAGGCGGCGGCCAGCGCCCACCAGAACAGGGCGTCGGACAGCTGGGCCTCCATGGCGCCGGGGACTATCAGGAGCACGCCGTTGTCGACCAGCTCCATGGCCGTGATGGAGAGTGTGTCGGCGGCCAGCGCCACCCCTATCGCGGTCCTGAGGCTCAGGCCGGCCCTGGTGACGGCGTACAGCGTGAGCGAGTAGCCGAAGAAGAAGGCCAGGGCGATCGCGAGGGCCATCGTCGGTGCGTTGTGCCAGCCCAGCGCGGTGCCGATGACCATGCCGAGGATCTCGCCGATGGCGCAGCCGGTGAGGCAGTGCAGGGTGGCACGCACGGCCGTGCCCCAGCTCGCGGGGCCGTGAGCGCCGTGTCCGTGTCCGTGCCGGTTCTGCCCGGTGCCGTGCTGTCCGTGCCGGTGCTGCTCTTGGGTGTGGGCCTCGTGCTGCATGACGTCCCCCAGGTTCGTGTGCGGCGTCCTGCCGGTGCTGTCCGCCTCTGTCACAGCACAGAACCAGGTACCCCTGGGGGGTATTCCGGAACGGCCCGCATTTCTTTCAGCCGGGCGACGTCCGCCGCGTGCCCGTCCTTGCCGCCCGGCGTCTCGATGACCAGCGGCACGCCCTCTGTGGCGGGATGGGAGAACAGCTCGGCGAAGGGGCCGGGGCCGATGTGGCCGCTGCCGATGTTCTCGTGACGGTCCTTGTGCGCCCCCGCCACATCCTTGGAGTCATTGGCGTGGATCAGCCTGAGCCGGGACCCGCCGACCGTGTCCACCAGCAGGTCCAGGGTCTCCTTCATCCCGCCCGGGGCCGCGAGATCGTGGCCCGCCGCGAAGGCGTGGCAGGTGTCAAGGCACACGCCGAGCCTGGGGTGCGCGTCGAGCCGCTCGAAGTAGGGGGCGAGGTCGGTGACGAGCGAGCACAGCGAGGCGCCCTGCCCCGCCGTCGGCTCCAGCAGCAGGAAGGGGTCGTCGTCGTGGGTCAGTTCGTCGAGCAGCGGCAGCATGTGCTCCCGTATCTGCGCGTACGCCGCCTCCCGGGGCCGGCCTCCGGTGGCCGAGCCGGTGTGCACCACCACACCCAGCGCCCCGATCGCCCTGCCCCGTCGCAGGCTGTGCCGCAGCGACTCGACGGACCGCTCCACCGTCGCCTCGGAGTGCGAACCGAAGTTGATCAGGTAGGGGGCATGGACGTACGCGGGGATTCCCCCGTCGGCGCAGGCCGTCCGGAAGGCCTCGTCCTCCTCGGGTCTCCCGGAGGGCGTCGCCCAGCCGCGCGGATTGGCCACGAAGACCTGCACCGTCTCGGCACCCGTCTCACGCGCGTGGGCCAGTCCGGTGCCGACGAGCCCCCGCGCCGCGACCGGCACATGTCCGCCGACGGGATTGCGGCGACGGGCCGGAGGATCAGGGAGACGGGCCGGAGGATCAGGGACAGCGCCACGGTTCACCCGTTCAGCCTGCCAGCCCCGCCGCGCGCCGGGCCGACCGGCCCCCCTGGCACACGGACGGGGGACGGCACGCGGACGGGAGGCCGTGACCTCGGCCCGGCCGGAAGGCCGGGGCCTCACCTCACCTTGATGGTGATCGTGCTGCCCTTCGGGGCCTCGTCGCCGCCGTCCACCGACTGGTCCCAGACCGTGTCGCCGAAGAACCAGCGCTGCACCTCGACCTCGAAGCCGGCGGCCTCCAGCTCCGCGACGGCCTTGTCCTCGCTCAGGCCCTCGACGTCCGGGACCTCGACGAGCTGCGGTCCCTTGGAGACCGTGAGTCTGATCCTGTCGCCCTCGCCGACCTCGGCGCCGCCGCCCGGGGACTGCTTGGCGATGGTGTCCTTCTCCTCCACCGAGAAGACGGGCTCGGAGGAGACCTCGGCCTCCAGGCCCGCATCCGCGAGCTCCGCCGTGGCGTCCGCGACGGACTTGCCCACCACGTCGGGCACCTCCACCGGCGCACCCCTGGAGACCAGGATGGCGACGGCGGTGTCCGGCTTGCGCTCCGAGCCGGCCGCGGGGTCGGTGCTGATGACCCGCCCCCGGGGCACCTCCTCGCTGAACGCCTTGGTCACCAGACCCGGTTGCAGGCCCTGCTCCTTCAGCTTCTGCCGCGCCTCGGCGAGCGTGCCGCCCTTCACGTCGGGCACCTTCACCATCTCGGGCCCCCGGGAGACGATCAGGGTCACCGAGCCGTTGCCGCGGATCCGCTCACCCTGGGCGGGGTCGCTGGCCATCACCTGGCCGCGCGGGTACGAGTCGCTGAACGCCTGCTCTACGCCGCGCACGTCGAGCCCCGCTTCCGACAGCCGCTTCCCGGCCTGTGCCTCGGTCTTGCCCAGCAGCGGCGGTACGCGGGTGAACTGCCCCGAGTTGATGTACCAGACGCCGGCGCCTATGCCGACGATCAGCAGCAGGGCCGTGACGACGGCGAAGAGCCCGCGCCGCCCGTCGAGGCGGCCCGGCCGCGCACCCTCCGCCCCGGCCCGGGCCTCCGCGGCCGGAGGTCCGGGCGGTGGCATCTCCAGCCTGCTGGTCCGGTTCAGCAGGTGGGCGTCGTCCGCGGCGGACCGCGCCGGGACCGGCGTCGCGACCGCCCGCGGGATCACGCTCGTACGGTCCTCGGGGCCCGCCCCCGCGGGTGCGCCCGCTCTCGCACCCGGCGGCACCGCGTCGAGCTGCTCGTCGCTCAGCGCGGTCCTGGCCTGCCTGGCCAGGGCCAGCAACGCCACCGCGTCGTACGGCCTGGCCTCCGGATCGCGGGCGGTCGCGGTCGCCACCAGCCCGTCGAGCGCGCGCGCCAGCCCGGGCACGGCCGCCGAGGGAGCGGGCACGTCCTCGTTGAGGTGCTGGTAGAGGACCTGGGCGGGCGTGCCCCCGGTGTGCGGCTTGGCGCCGGTCAGCATCTCGTACAGCACGATCCCGCACGCGTACACATCTGCGCGGGTGTCGGCCGTGCCGTGCGCCACCTGCTCGGGAGCGAGATAGGAGACCGTGCCCAGAACCCCGCCGGTGGAGGTGTTGGTGTGCGTCCCCACCGCGCGCACCAGACCGAAATCGGCCACCTTGACCCGGCCGTCGTCCCCGATGAGGACGTTCTCCGGCTTCATGTCGCGGTGCACGAAGCCCGCGCGGTGCGCCGCTCCGAGCGCGGCCAGCACCGGCTCCAGGATGTCCAGCGCGGCACGCGGCTGGAGCGCCCCGCGCTCGCGCAGCACGTCCCGCAGGGTGCAGCCCGCCACGTACTCCATCGCGAGATAGACGTACGCGCCGTCCGAGCCCTGGTCGAAGACCCCGACGACATTGGGGTGGGAGAGGCGGGCCACGGACTTTGCCTCGCGGATGAACCGCTCCACGAACGTGGCGTCGGTGGCGAGCGACGGATGCATCACCTTGACGGCGAGAATCCGGTCGAGCCGGGTGTCCACGGCACGGTAGACCGTGGCCATGCCGCCGACGGCGATCCGCGCGTCCACGCGGTAACGGCCGTCGAGCACCTGCCCGACAAGCGGGTCCTGGAGGGTCATATCCACGCAGCAGAGTCTACGAGCGACCGCCGACACCACCCGCCGCCTGCGGGAAGACTGGATCCGAGCTGTGACGGAAAACGGGCACAGTGCGGAACATCCCCTCCGGACGGCGGGGTGTGTACGAAACATCCACTGGTGAGGCGGGTTGACGGCACCTAGGGTCCATGCAACACCCCGTATGAATATTCAACATTCGGAGTCGTCCGTGACCGAAAAGCCGCCCTCCGTCACCCAGGTCGAGACGCACGGCGTCGAGCGCATCCCCGACGCCGACCGCACCGCCCGCCCCTTCGACCTCTTCCGGCTCGCCTTCGGCGGGGCCAACACCTTCTCCACCTGCGTGCTCGGCGCCTTCCCGATCCTCTTCGGCCTGTCCTTCCTGCAGGGTCTGGCCGCGATGCTGCTCGGGCTCGTCGTGGGCGCCCTGCTCCTCGCTCCGATGGCCGTCTTCGGGCCGCGCAACGGCACCAACAACGCCGTCTCCTCCTCCGCGCACCTCGGCGTGCACGGCAGGGTCGTCGGTTCCTTCCTGTCCCTGCTCACCGCGGTCGCGTTCTTCTCCCTGTCGGTGTGGAGCTCCGGCGACGCGCTGATCGGCGGTGCGCACCGGATGTTCGGGCTGCCGGAGAGCGACGCGGCCTACGCGGTGGCCTACGCGGTGTTCGCCGTGCTGGTGCTGGCGGTGTGCGTGTACGGGTTCCGGTTCATGCTGCTCGTCAACAAGATCGCGGTCGTTGCGGCCACCCTGCTGTTCGTGCTCGGACTGTTCGCGTTCGCCGGCGACTTCGACGCCTCGTACGCAGGGATCTTCACCGCCGGCGCGGACGCGGCCACCCAGGAGCTGTTCTGGCCGTCCTTCATAGGTGCCGCGCTGATCGTGCTGTCCAACCCGGTGTCCTTCGGCGCCTTCCTCGGCGACTGGGCGCGCTACATCCCGGCCAGTACCCCGCACCGCAAGGTCATGGGAGCGGCCTTCCTCTCGCAGATCGCCACCGTGCTGCCCTTCGGCTTCGGCCTTACCACGGCCGCGATCATCGCCGAGCGGGCCCCGGAGTACCTCGACCCGGCGGCCCCCAACTTCGTCGGCGGACTGCTGGCGGTCTCCCCGTCCTGGTACTTCCTGCCCGTCTGCCTGATCGCCCTTATCGGCGGCATGTCCACGGGCACCACCGCGCTGTACGGCACGGGCCTCGACTTCTCCTCCGTCTTCCCCCGGCTCAGCCGGGTCCGGGCCACCGTGCTGGTCGGCGTGCTGTCCATCGTCTTCATCTTCGTCGGCCGCTTCGGCTTCAACCTGGTCCAGGCGATCTCCACCTTCGCCACGATGATCATCACCTGCACGGTGCCGTGGATGATCGTGATGATGCTGGGCTGGGTGACCAGGAGGGGCTGGTACGACCCCGACGCGCTGCAGGTCTTCACCCGGAGGCAGCGCGGCGGGCGCTACTGGTTCGCGCACGGCTGGAACTGGCGCGGCATGGCCGCGTGGTGGACCGGGGCGGTGACCGGCGTGCTGTTCACCAACATCCCCGGCCAGTTCGTCGGCCCGCTCGGCGACCTGGCCGGCGGCGCCGACATCAGCCTGCCGCTCGGCGCCGCCGTGGCGGGCGTCCTCCACCTCGTGCTGCTGCGGGTCTTCCCGGAGCCCCGCGAGGTGTTCGGCCCCGCAGGCCCCCGCTGGGTCGGCGCCGCGGACACCCCGGTGGCGCCGATCACCGAGGCCGACGGCACGCCGGCCCTCGTCCCTGCGGGCTGACGGCGCCGGCCGGCCGGCCCGAGCGTCCTGCGCGCAGGCAGGGGCGGCGCCTGCCCGGGGCCCGGGTGCCGGCAGGGGGGCGAGCCCGCCCGGGGCCCGATGCCGGGCGAGCTCCCCGGCTCGGGAGCGCAGGACGACCGACGGTCCCCAGGAACCGGAGCCCTCCCGCATCCGATGGGGCCCGACGGGCGCAGGCCTTTGCGGGTGCCCTCTCCAGGGCGCGTGCACGAAGCGCGGGGCGCGCCGGCACGGCCCGAGGGCCGGCCCTCGTTCCCCTGGGCCGACCGAGCCCGGCGGGCGGCCCGGACGTCCGGCGCGTCGGCCGGAGGCCGCGCTCTCGTCGCGCCGGCGCGCGTCGAAACCGGTGGTCGGCCGAATCCTGACGCCCGCCGCCTGACGCGCGAGTGCCGCGCCGGCCGGCCTGTCCGCCGACGTCACGTGACGTTCGACCGGCGGGCGAACCGGTGCGGCGAACTGCCCGGTGCGGGGTGGCGGTCTGCGGCCGCAGCGCCTGTCCCGGGGCCCGGCTGCCGGGCGTTCCCGGGTGCCTGACCGCAGGAGCAAGGAATTCCCAGGGTATGTGGACGAAGTGCGTGGGGCGCACGCCCGGGGCCGTGGTCCGGGACGTCGGGGCATGTGTCCGGCTGCGGGGCGGGCCCCGGGACCGCGCCCACACCTGCGGGGCGGGCCCCGGGCGTCAGGCCTGGGCGCCGAAGGCGGGCCGCTCCGGATCGAGGACCGCGACGCCGTCGACCGGGGAGGAGGCCCGCGCGAAGCGCCGGCGCGGGATGCGGCCCGCCCGCCGGGCGAGCCGCCCGGCTTCGACCGCGTGCCGCATCGCCTCGGCCATCAGCACCGGCTCCCGGGCCCGCGTCACCGCCGACGCCAGCATCACCGCGGCGCACCCCAGTTCCATGGCGAAGGCCACGTCCGAGGCGGTGCCCGCGCCGGCGTCCAGGATCACCGGCACCGAGGAAGCCTCCACGATCAGCTCGAAGTTGTGCGGGTTGCGAATCCCGAGGCCGGAGCCGATCGGCGAGCCCAGCGGCATCACGGCCGCGCAGCCGACGTCCTGGAGCTTCCGCGCCAGGACGGGGTCGTCGTTGGTGTACGGGAGCACCGTGAACCCGTCGTCGACCAGGGTCTCGGCGGCCTCCAGCAGCTCCACCGGATCGGGCAGAAGGGTCCGTTCGTCGGCGACGACCTCCAGCTTGATCCAGTCCGTGCCGAGCGCCTCACGCGCCAGGCGGGCCGTCAGCACCGCCTCCCCGGCGGTGAAGCAGCCCGCCGTGTTGGGCAGCACCCGGACACCCAGCCGGTCCAGCACCGACAGCACGGACCCCTGGACGGCCGGGTCGAGACGTCGCATCGCGACCGTCGTCAGCTCCGTGCCCGAGGCGGCCAGCGCCCGCTCCAGCACATCGAGGCTGGGGGCGCCCCCGGTGCCCATGATGAGACGGGACCCGAACGACGTACCGCCGATGGTGAGCGAATCGTCGGCCATGGCGTCATCCTCCCTGCACGGCGGTGAGAACCTCGACGCGGTCACCGTCGCCGAGGGCGGTCGCGGCCCACTGGCCACGTGGTACGACGGTCTCGTTGACGGCGGCCGCGACGCCGGACGGGGCCCGGGTCAGGGTGGCCACGAGCCTGTCGAGGGTGATGCCGGCCGGGAAGTCCCGGCGTTCGCCGTTGACGGTCAGCACGGTCATGCGGACTGCTCCTGGAGTTCCGCCGCCGCCCGGTTCCCGGCCGCCCGGTTCCCGGCCGTCTCGTCTCCGGCTGTCTCGTCTCCGGCCGCCGCGGGCCCGGGCACGCGGTCCTCGGCCGTACCGGCGAAACGCCCGGGGGAGAAGGGCCGGGCCGCCTCCGGCACCACCCCGGACGCCAGGACCTCGGCCATCAACTCGCCGGTGACGGGCGTCAGCAGCACGCCGTTGCGGTAGTGGCCGGTGGCCAGGTGCAGACCGGGCAGAGCCGTCGGGCCCAGCAGCGGCGCATTGTCGGGAGAACCCGGCCGCAGCCCGGCGTGGGTCTCGGCGAGCGGCAGCTCCGTGATGCCGGGCACCAACTCATGTGCGTCACGCAGCAGTTCGTACACACCGCCCGCCGTGACCGTGGTGTCCCAGCCCAGTTCCTCGCTGGTGGCTCCCACCACCAGTTCACCGTTCTCACGCGGTACGAGATAGACGTGCGAGCCCCTGACCACGGCTCGCACGGTGCGGCTGAGGAAAGGCGCACAGCGACCCGGCACGCGCAGCCGCAGTGTCTGCCCCTTGACCGGCCGCACCGGGGGCAGGACCTCGGCCGGCACTCCGGCAAGCCGCCCGCTCAGGCTCCCGGCCGCCAGCACGACCTGCCCGGCGGACAGTTCGGTGCCGTCAGCCAGGACCGCACCGGACGCCCGGTCCCCCACGACTCGCAGCCGCTCCGCCCACCGCCGGTGGAATACCACCCCTGCCCGCTCGCAGGCCGTCACCAGCGCCGCCGCCAGCCGCCGCGGATCCACCTGATGGTCCCCGTCCACCCGCAGTCCGCCACGCACACCCGGAGCCAGCATCGGCTCGAGCCGGCGGCAGTCACGGCCCGTGAGCCACACCGAGTCGAGCCCCGAGTCGCGCTGCAGCGTGTGGAGTTCGCGCAGATGTGCGCGGTCGTCGGCGTCGAGCGCGACCGCGAGGGTGCCGCAGGTGCGGTAGCCGATGTCCTTGCCGCTCGCCTCCTCCAGCTCGGCCGCGAAGGCCGGATAGCTCTCGGCCGAGGCCAGGTTGAGGGCGAGCAGCGTCTGCTCGCCGTAGTGGAGTTCGGTGACGGCGGCGAGCATGCCGGCCGCCACCCGGGCGGCGCCGCCGCCGGGCTCCGGATCGACGACCGCGGTGCGCAGCCCGCGCTGCGCGGCCCGCCAGGCCGTGACGAGACCGATGATCCCGCCGCCGATCACCAGGACGTCCGGGGTGCGGGCGGCGTGATGGTCCGAGTTCCGCGAAGCCGACGGGACCCGTGGGGCAGATGATGACATGAGCGTCCAGCTCCTCCCTTCGCCGGCATGACCCGGATCAGGTTCGTACGGTCGGAGGCCGCTGCAGCCTCCCTCTCAGCCCGGTGCGTCCGGGCTCCCGCGGGTGCTTTGTACGCGGGCCACCTTAACGCGGCGGCTCGACCCGCTGTAAGACCGGCTGTGCCTACAGTGATCGGGTGAGCAGCGAGCAGCAGCAGCGCAGAGTCGTGGTCGTCGGCGCGGGGATGGCGGGGGTGCAGACCGCGGTCGCGCTCCGCGAGGACGGATTCACGGGCCCCGTCACCTTGTTGGGGGCCGAGCCGCATCCGCCGTACGACCGTCCGCCGCTCTCCAAGGCGGTGCTGCTCGGCAAGGCGGAGGGCTCCGCCTTCGAGATCGACTTCGACGCGCTCGGCATCGAACTCGTCCTGGGACGCGAGGTCACCGGACTGCGCCCGGACGACCGCGAGGTCGACACCGCGGCGGGTCCGGTCCCCTACGACGTGCTCGTCGTCGCCACGGGGGCGGAGGCGATCCGGCTGCCCGGCAGCGAGGGCATCCCCGGTGTCCATCTGCTGCGCACCCTCGACGACGTGCGGGAGTTGCGGCCGGTCCTCGCCGCCCAGCACCGCGTCGTGGTGGTCGGGGCCGGCTGGATCGGTGCCGAGTTCGCGACCGCCGCCCACGAGGCGGGCTGCTCGGTGACGGTCGTCGAGGCCGCCGACCGGCCGCTCGCCGATGTGCTGCCCCCCGAGGTCGCGATGCAGCTGGCGGGATGGTACGTGGAGACCGGCACCGAACTGCGTACGGGTGCCCGGGTCGCCCGTATCGACCCGGGACCGCCCCTGTCCGTCGTCCTCCACGACGGCAGCCGGATCACGGCGGAGGCCGTCCTGGTCGGCATCGGGGCCCGGCCGGCCACCGGCTGGCTGGCGGGCTGCGGGGTCGAGCTCGGCCCGGACGGCTCGATCACGGCGGACGAGCGGCTGCGCGCCTCGCTGCCCGATGTGTACGCCGTCGGGGACTGCGCGTCGTTCCCCTCCAGGCGCTACGGCGAGCGGCTGCTGGTCCACCACTGGGACAACGCGTTGCAGGGGCCGCGTACCGTCGCCGCGAACATCGTGGGCGGGGAGGCCGAGGGGCCGGTCTACGACCCGGTGCCGTACTTCTGGTCGGAGCAGTTCGGACGGTTCGTCCAGTACGCGGGGTACCACACCGCCACCGACCGCCTGGTGTGGCGCGGGGACCCGGCGGGGGCCGCATGGTCGGTGTGCTGGCTGCGCGACGGTGTGCTGGTGGCGCTTCTCGCGGTGGGGCGGCCGCGTGACCTGGCGCAGGCCCGCAGGCTGATCGAGAAGGGCGCCGTGGTCGACCCGGTGCGGGCCGCGGACCCGGCGGTGCCGCTGAAGGGCGCGGTGGTCTGAGGGCGGGAGCGGAGCCCGGTCCGGGCCCGGGGCGCGGGGATGCGAGGTCCGGAGGTTCCCGTGGTCAGGGGCGCTGGGGAGGTTTCCGGGTCCGTCCCGGGGCCTGAGGGACCCCCGTCCGGCGGCAGCGGCGAGTGCCCGGCTACCGGCCGTCGGTCCGGGATGGCAGGCTGGGAGGCGTGACCGAGATTGACGCGAAGATTGATGCTCTCGTCCCCGCCTGGCTCACCGTCCCCGACATCGCCGAGATGCTCGGCGTCGAGGTGACCCGGGTGCGGCAGCTGATCAAGGAGGGGCAGCTGATCGCCGTGCGCCGCGGCGAGAACAAGGCGCTCCATGTGCCCGCCGCCTTCATCGGCGACGGCAAGGTCGTCAAGGGCCTGGCAGGCACGCTGACGCTGCTGCGGGACGACGGTTTCACCGACGAAGAGATGCTGGAGTGGCTCTTCACCCCCGACCCGAGCCTGCCGGGCACGCCCGCGCAGGCCCTGAGCGAGAATCGCGGCACGGAGGTGAAGCGCCGCGCGCAGGCGCTCGCCGTCTGAGCGGAAGCAGCACAGCACCACCGAAGAACGCCGGGCCACCGGCACACCGCCGGTGGCCCGAACCACTGGAACACCGAACCGCCAGCACCACCGCCCGGCGTACGGGCCGGGACCGTGACGGCCCCGGCCCGTACGCCGCCGACCCCCGGGGGACATCCGTGGCCGTCGCCACCCCGCGTGAGCAGCTCGCCGCTGCCCGGCTCTACCTCTGCACCGACGCGCGCACGCGCCAGGGCGACCTCCCGCAGTTCCTGGACGCCGTCCTCTCCTCCGGGGTGGACATCGTCCAGCTGCGGGACAAGGGCATGGAGGCCGCGGAGGAGCTGGGGCACCTCGAGGTCTTCGCCGAGGCGTGCCGGCGGCATGGCAGGCTCCTGTCGGTGAACGACCGCGCCGACGTCGCGCATGCCGCAGGCTCCGGCGTGCTGCATCTGGGCCAGGGCGACCTGCCGGTCCGGGCTGCCCGGGCCATCCTCGGCCCGGACGTGCTGATCGGCCGGTCCACGCACGCCGCGGCGGAGGTGGACGCTGCCGTGACGGAGCCCGGCGTCGACTACTTCTGCACCGGACCCTGCTGGCCGACCCCGACCAAGCCCGGCCGCCCCGCGCCCGGTCTCGGCCTCGTGCGCTACACCGCGGCGGCGGCGCCGGACCGGCCGTGGTTCGCGATCGGCGGCATCGACGCCGGCAGTCTCGACCGGGTGCTGGACGCGGGGGCGCGCAGGGTCGTGGTCGTACGGGCGATCACGGAGGCCGACGACCCGGGGGCCGCGGCGGCGGATCTGGCGAAGCGGCTGCGCGAGCGGCCCCTGCACGACGGCGGGGAGTGACCCCCCGGCGGGGGAGCGGCGCGGAGCTCCGGTGAAGAACCTCTGAATGTTCGGGGGGAAACGGCGGGCCCGTGAAGGCGCGCGGAGCCCCGGCACTTGCGCGCGCCATCCGTCATCTGTCCGATACGTGGACAAGAAAGTGACCAATCGGACAAATTGCCACGATTTGTTGGGTTGCCGCATGTCAGCTGGCTAACCTGCCGGTATGGCCCTCGGAACTGCTTCCACCAGGACGGACCGCGCGCGTACGGTGCGTGAGCTGCTGGCGTCCGGCAAGAAGTCCTATTCGTTCGAGTTCTTCGCGCCCAAGACCGCCAAGGGCGAGCAGACGCTGTGGAACGCCATCCGCCGGCTCGAATCCATGTCGCCGACCTTCGTCTCCGTCACCTACGGAGCCGGGGGCTCCTCCCGCGAGGGCACCGTCCGGGCCACGGAACGCATCGCCACGGAGACCACCCTGACCCCGGTCGCCCACCTCACCGCGGTCAACCACTCGGTCGCTGAGCTGCGCAATGTCATCGGCCAGTACGCCGACGCGGGCATCAGGAACATGCTCGCGCTGCGTGGCGACCCGCCCGGCGACCCGATGGGCGAGTGGATCCCGCACCCCCAGGGCGTGCGGTACGCGGTGGAGCTGGTCCGCCTGATCAAGGAGTCGGGGGACTTCTGCGTGGGCGTCGCGGCCTACCCGGAGATGCACCCGCGCTCCACCGACTGGGACACCGACATCGAGCACTTCGTGAACAAGTGCCGTGCGGGAGCCGACTTCGCGATCACGCAGATGTTCTTCTACCCCGAGGACTACCTGCGGCTGCGGGACCGGGTGGCGGCCGCCGGTTGCGCGACGCCCATCATTCCGGAGATCATGCCGGTCACCAACGTCCGCCAGATCGAGCGGTTCGCACAGCTCAGCAATGCCGCCTTCCCCCCGGAGCTGGCTGAGAGGATCCTCTCGGTCAAGAACGACCCGGCGGCTGTACGCTCGATCGGAATCGAATACGCCACGGAGTTGTGCTCACGGTTGATGTCCGAGGAAATCCCCGGGCTGCACTTCATCACGCTGAACCACTCCCCGGCGACGCTTGAAATCTACGAGAATCTGGGACTGCACAGGCGGTCCTGACGGCCGTATCCGAGGGGCGGCGGCCGAACGAGAGGGGCGTACATGGGCTGGACAGTCCTGTACATCGCGTTCGGAGTGGTCGCACTGTGGCTGCTCGGCGAGGTGCTGCTTCAGTACAAGGCGCGGCTGCGCTGGAGGCTGCTCGCCTTCGCCGGCTTCCTGGGCGTGGTGATCGGCGTACTGCTGCCCTCGGTGATCGTGATCGGCGTGGGAGCGGCCGCTTTCGCCGTGGGCCAGACCTACGTCACCCTCTCCTTCCGCAAGGGCTTCCAGCAGGGCTGGGCACTGAACGGCATGCGCGGCGGCTCCAGCCGGCGCCGCAAGGACCAGGCGGCCTCCCGGGAACCCACCCTCGAGGTCTCGGATCTGGCCTACGAGACCCCGGAGTCCGAAACGCCGGGCTACGACCTGCCCGACTACGAGCGTTCGCCCTTCGAACCCGCGCAGTTCGGGGCGGCCGGCGGCGACGAGGGCCAGGACGCCCCGGTGTACGCACCGCAGCCGCTGCCCGAGGAGGACACCGGGCAGTACGGCGTGTACGGCGGCGACAACGATTCCGTCTTCGCGGCGGCCGCCCCGCAGAGCCCCGACGGCTACGCGGCGCAGGGCACGGACGCCTACGGCTACAACTACTCCGGCTACGACGAGCAGCAGCAGATGCCGCAGCAGCAGTACGACTACGGAGCCCAGCAGCAGTACGCCGCGTACTCCGACCCGTACATCGGGACCACGCAGCAGCAGTACGACGCCTACGGTCAGTACGGCACCGGCGGTTACGACGCGTACGGCGGGCAGTACGCCGCCGACACCCCGGCGGGCGGGGTCTGGGTCCCGCAGCAGCGAGACGGCGAGCAGCAGCCGCAGGACCAGGGACAGCAGCCGTACCCGCCGTACCAGCAGGGCTACGACCCGGATTTCAACGAGCAGCAGCGCTACTGAGCGCCGGCGCTCCGCCGGAGGTCCGGTGCGTCCCCCGCGGGTCCGTCGTGGCCGGTCGCGCCCACCCGGCGGAGCCGCGTGCCGGCACCGGGGCCCGTCGCCGGGAGCCCGGGACTGCGAGCGGCCGTCGCCGGGGGAGCGTCACTGCGAGCCGCGGAAGTCCTCGCCCTCGACGATCAGTCCCGCCACCAGGGCTCCGGACATGCCGGCGTGCGGGAGCCCGCCGCCCGGATGGGACCAGCCGCCCACCACGTGCAGCCCCGCGAGCCGGGTGCTGTTGGCCGGGTGCAGCAGCCGCCCTCCCGCGCCCGGCAGGGCGGGGGAGGGCACCGAGCCGCCCCGCGCCCCGGTGAGCGCCGCCGTGTCGAGCGGCGTCCGCACCACGCGCCACAGGATCCGGTCGGCCAGACCCGGCACCGCCGCCTCGGCGGACCGCACGAGGCGGTCGGCGGCGTCCCCCGCGACCGCCTCGTCGGCCCAGTCCACGGCCCCGCCCCCCGCCGGCACCACCGCCGACAGCACCACCGCCTCGTGCCCGGCGTCCGGCACCGAGGACGGATCGTCGGGGCGCAGCACGGTCACCGTGGGACTGTCGCCGAGCACGCCCTCGTCGAACAGCGCCTCCAACTCGCCCGCGCGGTCGGTGGAATGGACCACCGTCCGGTGCGCCGTACCCTCCGGACGGCCGCCGCGCAGCGCGAGACAGACCGTGAGCCGGCCGGGCACGGGGCGCCGCCCCGGCCGCACATCACCGTCCTGCCACGGATCCCGGCCACCCACGAGGGCGGACAGCAGCCGGGTGTCGACACCGGCGACGACCCGGTCGGCCTCCACGGTCTCGCCGTCCGCGAGCCCGATACCGGACACGCGGCCGTCCTTCTGAGTGATCGCGGTGACGTCGGCGCCGAAGACGAACTCGACCCCGCGGGCCAGACAGCGCTCGTACACGGCGCGCGCCAGTTCGCGCATGCCGCCGACGGCGTACCAACTGCCGAAGGTGTGCTCCATGTACGGCAGCACGGCCGCCGCCGCGGGAGCCGTGCGCGGATCGAGTCCGCAGGCCAGGGCGTGACTTTCCAGCAGCGCGGTCAGCCGTGGGTCGGCCAGCTCCCACGCGGCGACCTCGGCCAGCGTCGTAGCCCGCAGATCGCGCCGCAGCAGCCGCCGGCGCGGCACCGCCGGATAGGGCTCACGGTCGGCCAGGACCTGCCAGTTCGGCCACAGCGGCTCCTCCAGCAGCGGCCGGCGTGAGCGGTCCCAGGCCTCCCGGGCCCTGTTGACGAAGGCCCCCCAGCGCTCGCCCGCCCCGCCGCCCAGGGCCTCCTCCAGCGCGGAGACGA
>NZ_JAAAXQ010000001.1 GCF_009916105.1 Streptomyces sp. GC420
GGTGGGGTACGGGCCGGACTGGCAGCGAGGGCACCAGTAGGTGGGGCGCAGGCGCAGACCGTCGCCCTGATCGGCGGACCGGATGGAGGTGCCGCAGCGCAGGCAGGGACGGGGCACGCGGCCGTAGACCCACAGACGCCGGTCGGGGCGGTCCACGCGGGTGGTCATTCGCGCCGGGCGCTCGCGATTGGCCTCGAGCAGCTTCCTGGCGAGCGCGACGAGACGCGCGGGGGCAGGGAACTCGCCCGTGGGCAGCCAGGGGGTGACACCGGCCATGAAGCACAGCTCGCTCTTGTAGACATTGCCGATGCCCGCCAGGTTGCGCTGGTCGAGCAGGGCCTCGCCGAGCGGCCGCTCCGGCACGGCCAGGAGGTTCCGCAGCGCTTGGTCCGGATCCCAGTCGGGGCCGAGCAGATCGGGCCCGAGGTGACCGACGGCCCGGTCCTCCTGGGCGGTGCGCAGCAGTTCCAGCACGGGCAGCCGGTAGCCGAAGGCGGTGCGCCCGGCCGTGCCGAGCACCGCACGGATCTGGTGCGCGGGGCCGCCCCTCGGGCGCTCCGAGGCACCGCAGAGCTTCCAGGAGCCGTCCATCCCGAGGTGCGAGTGCAGCGTCAGCCCGCCCTCGACCCGTGTCAGCAGGTGCTTGCCGCGCGCGGCCACCTCGACGACGGTGCGGCCTGTGAGGTCGGTCGTCGCGAGCTTGGGCACCCGCATGTCCCAGCGGACGAGCCGCTCGCCCGCGAGTGCTTCGTGCAGGCGCTTCGCGGCCTGCCAGACGGTGTCTCCTTCGGGCATGTCTCCATGATGCGGGGTGCCGCCACGGCCGGGTGTGTGCCGGTGCCGCCGCAGAGGGTGCGGCACCGGCCCGGGCGGGGAGACCCGGCCCCCGTGGGAGTCAGGGGCGCAGGCGCAGCCCTCGCGGTGTGGGATGGAAACCCGCCGCCTCCAGGGCACGGCCGAGGGGCGAGGAGAGCGACGGGGTGCCGTTGGTGCGCTCGACTGTGAGGGAGCCGAGAGCCCCGGCGCGGGCCGAGTCCGCGAGCGCGGAGACGGCGGCGGCCAGGCGGTCGTCGTCGCCGGGTTCCGAGTCGGGCGACCGCCAGGCGAGCAGTGTCTTGCCGCCGCGTTCCATGTACAGAGTGAGCTCACCGTCGACGAGGACGACGGTGCGCGGGGACGGCTCCGCGTCCCGCCGGCCCTGATACCCGCCGAACTCCGGCTGAGAAGCCCGGCCGCGCTCACGCGCCGTGTTGATCGCCCGCAGCCGGTCGACGGCGCCGTCCATCGCGAACTGGGCCGCGCCCAGGCCCTCCACGACATAACCGCGGCGGGCCTGACCGCTGTCCTCGAAGGCGGACAGGACGCGATAGGCGGCGGAGAACCCGCCCTCGACGCCTTCCGCCGAGACCGCGCCCCGCGTCACCACACCGTGGCGGTCGAGGAGCGTACGGGCAAGGGCGTGTGCCCGGTGCGTGGTGTCGGACTCGCGGTCCGGGAGCAGCGACCAGCGGCCGGCGACGGTGGGCGGCCCCGAGCGGGAGACAGGGCGGGAGCCGGACACGGCGAGCGCACCGAAGCGGCCGCGGGGAACGGCCCGTTTGGCCCGGTGCGCCGTGGCCCCCGCCGTACGGCCCGATCCCATCAGCGAGCGCAGCGGGGCCAGGGTGTCGTTGGTGAGCCGCCCGGACCAGGCGAGCTCCCACAGCACATCGGCCAGTTGGGGATCGGTGGCCTCGGGATGGGCGGCGGCCCGGACCTGATCGGCGATCTGGCGGAAGAACAGCCCGTAGCCGCCGGAGAGCGTGTCGAGCACGGACCGGTGCAGCGGGGACAGCTCCAGCGGGTGCGGCTCGTGGAGCAGCAGCGGGGCCGTGTCGGCGAGATAGAGCGAGACCCAGCCGTCCTTGCCCGGCAGCGAGCCCGCGCCCGCCCACACGACCTCTCCCGCCGTCGTCAGCTCGTCGAGCATGGCCGGGTGGTAGTCCGAGACCCGGGCGGGCAGGACCAGCTTCTCCAGCGCGGAGGCGGGCACCGGAGCACCCTGCAACTGCTCGACGGCGCGCACCAGTCCGTCGACGCCCCGCAGACTGTGCGTGCCCAGGTGCTGCCACTGCGGCAGGAAGGTCGCGAGCGTGGCGGGCGGCACGGGTTCGAGTTCCTGGCGCAGCGCGGCCAGGGACCGCCGGCGCAGCCTGCGCAGGACCGCCGCGTCGCACCACTCCTGGCCGGTGCCCAGGTCGGCTCCCGCGGCGCGCGGTGCCTCGTCGGAAAGGTGGTGGCGGGCGAAGGGAGGGCGGAACTCGCCCGGCACGACCCGGCCGCTCGCGGCGAGACGGTGCAGCGCCCCGTCGGTGACGGCAGTGCCGAGGCCGAAGCGGGCCGCGGCGGCGGCGGAGGTGAACGGGCCGTGCGTACGGGCGTAGCGGGCGAGGAGGTCGCCGAGGGGATCCTTGACGGGCTCCGTGAACGCCTCGGGGACGCCGACCGGGAGTGCGGTGCCCAGCGCGTCCCGGAGCCGTCCCGCGTCCTCCACGGCGGCCCAGTGGTCCTGGCCCGCGATCCGCACCCGGATGGCGCGGCGGGTCGCGGCCAGTTCACGCGGCCATTCCGGTTCGCCGCCGCGCTCCGTCAGCTCCGCGTCGGTGAGCGGGCCGAGCAGCCGCAGCAGATCGGCGACCCCCTCGACGTCCTTGATCCGCCGGTCCTCGGTGCGCCACTGGAGCTCCTGCTCCAGCTCGGCCAGCACCTCGGGATCGAGCAGTTCACGCAGCTCCGCCTGGCCGAGCAGTTCCGCGAGCAGCCTGGAGTCCAGCGACAGCGCGGCGGCACGCCGCTCGGCGAGGGGCGAGTCCCCCTCGTACAGGAACTGGGCCACGTAGCCGAAGAGGAGGGAGCGGGCGAAGGGCGAGGGCTCCGGGGTGGTCACCTCCACCAGGCGCACCCGCCGGGACTCGATGTCGCCCATGAGCTCCGCGAGGCCCGGTACGTCGAAGACGTCCTGGAGGCACTCGCGGACCGCCTCCAGGACGATCGGGAAGGAGCCGAACTCGCTGGCCACCTGGAGTAGTTGCGAGGCACGCTGGCGCTGCTGCCACAGCGGGGTGCGCTTGCCGGGGCTGCGGCGCGGCAGCAGCAGGGCGCGGGCGGCGCATTCACGGAAGCGGGCGGCGAACAGCGCGGAGCCGCCCACCTGGTCGGTGACGATCTGCTCGATCTCGCCCTTGTCGAAGAGGGCGTCGGACGCGCCGACGGGCGCCTGCTCCGCGTCGTACTCCGTGCCCTGCCCGGCCGGTTCCGTGTCGAGCAGGTCGAGGCCCATCAGGTCGGCGTCCGGCAGCCGCAGCACGATCCCGTCGTCAGCGTGCATGACCTGCGCGTCCATGCCGTACCGCTCGCCGAGGCGGGCGCCCAGCGCCAGCGCCCAGGGGGCGTGCACCTGGGCGCCGAACGGGGAGTGGATGACGACGCGCCAGTCGCCCAGCTCGTCACGGAACCGCTCGACGACGATGGTCCGGTCGTCGGGGACATGGCCGCAGGCGCGGCGCTGCTCGTCGAGATAGGCCAGCACGTTGTCGGCGGCCCAGGCGTCCAGGCCAGCGGCGAGCAGCCGCAGCCGGGCGTCTTCCGCCGAGAGTCCGCCCACCTCGCGCAGGAACGCCCCCACGGCGCGCCCCAGCTCCAGCGGCCTGCCCAGCTGATCGCCCTTCCAGAAGGGCAGCCGTCCCGGCACGCCGGGAGCGGGCGAGACCAGCACCCGGTCACGGGTGATGTCCTCGATGCGCCACGAGGTCGTACCGAGGGTGAACACATCGCCCACCCGCGACTCGTACACCATCTCCTCGTCGAGCTCACCGACCCGGCCGCCGCCCTTCTTCGGGTCGGCGCCGGCGAGGAAGACACCGAACAGCCCGCGGTCGGGGATGGTGCCGCCAGAGGTGACGGCGAGCCGCTGGGCCCCCGGGCGGCCCGTGACCGTACCGGCGACGCGGTCCCAGACCACACGCGGGCGCAGCTCGGCGAAGGCGTCCGACGGGTAGCGGCCCGCGAGCATGTCCAGGACAGCGGTGAACGCGGACTCGGGCAGGGAGGCGAAGGGGCCGGCGCGGCGGACGACCGCGAGGAGGTCGTCGACCTGCCAGCTGTCCAGGGCGACCATCGCGACCAGCTGCTGGGCGAGGACGTCGAGCGGGTTGGACGGGACGCGCAGCGACTCGATCGCGCCCTGCCGCATCCGTTCGGTGACCACCGCCGACTGCACCAGGTCTCCGCGGTACTTCGGGAAGACCACGCCCTTGGAGACCGCGCCCACCTGGTGGCCCGCGCGGCCCACCCGCTGCAGCCCGGAGGCCACCGAGGGCGGCGACTCGACCTGGACGACCAGGTCCACCGCGCCCATGTCGATGCCCAGCTCGAGGCTGGACGTGGCGACGACCGCGGGCAGCCGGCCCGCCTTCAGGTCTTCCTCGACCAGCGCCCGCTGCTCCTTGGACACCGAGCCGTGGTGCGCGCGGGCCAGCAGCGCCGGCGCGCCGTGGGCCTTCCCCGACTGGGCCATGATCTCCGCCGGAGGCGGCCCTTCGGGAAGCGCCTCCCCCATGGCCCGTTCGTACGCGATCTCGTTGAGGCGGTTGCACAGCCGCTCGGCGAGCCGCCGCGAGTTGGCGAAGACGATCGTCGAGCGGTGCGCCTGGACGAGGTCGGCGATCCGCTCCTCCACATGAGGCCAGATCGAGGGCCGCTCTCCGGTGTCACCCTCCTGCACCGGGGAGCCGCCCAGCTCGCCCATGTCCTCCACGGGCACGACCACCGACAGGTCGAACTCCTTGCCCGACGGCGGCTGGACGATCTCCACCCGGCGCCGCGGCGACAGGAACCGGGCCACCTCGTCCACGGGGCGGACCGTGGCCGAGAGACCGATCCGCCGGGCGGGCCGGGGGAGCAGCTCGTCGAGCCGCTCCAGGGACAGCGCCAGATGCGCCCCTCGTTTCGTCCCCGCGACCGCGTGCACCTCGTCCAGGATGACGGTCTCGACGCCGGTCAGGGCCTCGCGGGTCGAGGACGTCAGCATCAGGAACAGCGACTCGGGGGTCGTGATGAGGATGTCGGGCGGTCGGGTGGCCAGCGCCCGGCGCTCGGCCGGCGGGGTGTCCCCGGAGCGGATGCCCACCCTCACCTCCGGCTCGGGCAGCCCGAGCCGCACCGACTCCTGCTTGATGCCGGTCAGCGGGCTGCGCAGATTCCGCTCGACGTCGACGGCGAGGGCCTTGAGGGGGGAGACATAGAGCACACGGCAGCGCTTCCCGGCCTCGGCGGGCGGCGGCGTGGAGGCCAGTCCGTCCAGCGCGGAGAGGAACGCGGCAAGGGTCTTGCCCGAGCCGGTGGGCGCGACCACGAGGACGTCGGATCCCGCGCCGATCGCCCGCCACGCACCCGCCTGGGCCGCCGTGGGCGCCGTGAACGCCCCCGCGAACCAGCTCCGGGTCGCGGGGGAGAAGGCCGCCAGCACCGAAGCCGGGTCGTCCGCCCTGTCCTTGTCCGCCATGCCTCCATCCTGCACCGCGCCACTGACAATGCCCGCCGCACCCGTGTGTCCGCGCCCCGACGGCCCGCACCCGGCACCCACGGCCGGGGCGCAGAATGGGAGGCATGGACGAGGAGGTGGCGCGGTCGGCGGTGCCCGCCACGAGGGGCGAGCGGGCCAGGCACTGGCAGTACGAGGAACTGCCGGGTGTCGACCTGCTCCGCGCCAGCTACGTCCGCAAGACGTTCGTGACGCACACCCACGAGAACTACGTGATCGCCGCCATCACCGACGGCGTCGAGGTGTTCCACCACACAGGGGAGGACCGGTACGCCGGGCCCGGCACGCTGGCGCTGGTCAACCCCGACACCCCGCACACCGGCAGGGCCGAGGGCCCCGAGGGCTGGCAGTACGGAGCCGTGTACCCGGGGCCGGACGTGGTGGCCGAGATAGCAGCCGAGACCACCGGGATCCGCGGCACCCCCGGGTTCTCGTCCCCGGTGCTCCACGACCCCTACGCGGCGCGCCTGGTCGCCGAGGTCCTGCGCGCCGCCGACGAGGGGAACGCGCTCGCCGCGGACACCTTGCTGCGGGTGGCCGTCGCGCGTCTGCTGCGTCTCAACGGCGGCGGCATGCCACCGCGCACGGCGCGCTCCGCCGGCGCGCGGAACGCCGCCCGCGCCCGGGCCGTCCTGGAGGAGCACATGGCCGGGCCGCCCTCCCTGGAGAGGCTCGCCGCCGACCTCGGCACCAGCCCGTTCGCACTGCTGCGCGCCTTCAAGGCGGCCTACGGAATGCCCCCGCACGCCTGGCTCACCGACGCCAGGGTCCGTGCCGCCCGCAGAATGCTCGACCGGGGCGTCACCCCGGCCGAGGCCGCGGTCGCGGTGGGCTTCACCGACCAGCCGCACCTGAACCGGCACTTCACCCGCATCGTGGGAGTGCCGCCCGGCGCCTACCGCCGTGAGCGCGCGCGAACCTGAGCATGCGAGAACGTGAGCCTGGCGAGACCGGGCGAGCGGAAACGCGTGCGCAAGAACGTACAAGACCCGCCTGCCCCCGTCCCCGTAACGTCCCAGCCGTGGCAGAAACGACACACCCGGAAGAGAAAGCACCCGGAAGCGCACCCGGAAGCCCATCCGGAGGCGGTCGGGGAGGCGGCCGCGCCCCGGGAGCGGCCGGAATCCCCGTCGCCGGCGGGAGCAAGCGGGACTCGGCCGTCGTCAGGGACGCGCTGGCCGTCGGTATCGCCGTCGGCCTGTCCGGCTTCGCGTTCGGCGTCACCTCGGCGGGCGCCGGCCTGAGCCTTGCGCAGACCTGTGTACTCAGCCTTCTCGTCTTCACCGGCGCCTCGCAGTTCGCGCTGGTCGGAGCCCTGGCGGCAGGCGGCAACCCGCTCACCGCCGCGGCCGGTGCCTTCTTCCTCGGCGTACGCAACGCCTTCTACGGCCTGCGCCTGTCCCAGCTGCTGG
Source organism: Streptomyces sp. GC420 (assembly GCF_009916105.1). Taxonomy (GTDB): domain Bacteria; phylum Actinomycetota; class Actinomycetes; order Streptomycetales; family Streptomycetaceae; genus Streptomyces. The sequence goes on from NZ_JAAAXQ010000001.1 coordinate 6,994, forward strand.
CGCTGCCGCGCGCGGCCCGTCCCTTCGCCGCGCACTGGGTCATCGACGAGACGACCGTTGTGGCGCTCGCCCAGCCCGGCCGGCGCAGCGCGCGCATCGGGTTCACGGTCACCGGCGCCACCCTCTACGTGCTGTGGAACCTCACCACTCTCCTGGGGGCGCTCGGCGCCGAGGCCATCGGCGACACCAACGCCTGGGGTCTGGACGCGGCAGGGCCCGCCGTCTTCCTCGCCCTGCTCGCCCCCATGCTGCGCAGCACCACCGAGCGCGCCGTCGCCGGAACGGCCGTCGTCCTCGGCCTCGGCTTCCTGCCGGTGCTGCCCGGCGGCGTGCCCGTGCTCGTCGCCGCGCTCGCCGCACCCGCCGTGCTCTGCCTACAGGGCCGCCGGATCCACCGGACCGAAGCCGAGGGCAGGCCACCGGCCAACGGGCACGCCGACCGGCACGAGCCGCACGCCGCCCCGGAGGACAACCGTTGAACACCTGGACCGCCATCGCAGTCACCGCCCTCGGCTGCTACCTGGTCAAGCTGATCGGCCTGCTGGTCCCCGCCGGCTCGCTGGAACGTCCGCTCGTGAAGCGGCTGGCCGCGCTGCTCCCCGTGGCGCTGCTGGCCGCGCTCACCGCGCAGCAGACGTTCAGCACCGGCCAGCACCTCGCCGTCGACGCCCGCGCGGCAGGGCTCGCGGCGGCGGCGCTCGCGCTGGTGCTGCGCGCCCCCTTCCTGCTCGTCGTCGGCGCGGCCGTGATCGTCACCGCGGGGGCGCGCGCCATGGGCGGATGATCCCGCGGACGGACGGACGGACGCGCTGCCGCGCCGTGGCGTCCGCCCGCGCGTCCCGTCCCTCAGCCGATGTCCCGCCCGTACGCGCGCAGCGTCAGCAGGGCCTCGATCGTCACGGCCGGGCGCGCCTCCAGGGCCGTTCCGGGGGCCCATTGCCGCCGGCGGAGCGGCCAGCCGCCGTCCTCCTGCTGCTCGCTCGCAAGGAAGTCCAGCGAGCGCTCCATCTCCTCGTCCGTGAACCAGCCGCGCGCCAGCGAGCCCGGCCGTTTCGCGTAGTCGTGCGGATGGTGCAGCTCCCCGGGGGCGTAGCCGTCCGGCACGGGGTGGTCGGTGCGCCGCTCCGGGTCCAGCACGGCGAGCCGCTGCTCGCGCACCAGCCGTCCCAGCCGGTCCGCCGCCGCCTCCGCCCGGGCGCGGTCCGGGGCGCCGTCGAGAAAGGCGACGGCCGCCTCGACCTCGTACGGATGGGACTTCTCCAAGGACTCCACCGCCGACCAGCAGAAGTCGGTCGCCCGGAACAGCCAGGCGTGCCACACGTCGTTGCGGTGCAGCAGGCCCACCACGGGTCCCGTGGCCAGCAGATCACTCGGCGGAGAGTCGGTCACCAGCACGAACGGGGCGTGCGGATAGCCACGCAGCGAGGGGTGGACGGCGGGCAGCGCGCCGTCCACCGTCGACACCTCGGTCAGATATCGGCACACGCGCTCCGTCCGCTGCCCGCCGCAGCGTCCGACGGAGTCCAGGACGCGCAGGGCGTGCGCGGTGTGGAGGGGCTGGCTCACCGGGCCACGCAGGTCGGGTTCCAGGGCGTGACCGTAGCCGCCGTCCTCGTTGAGGTAGGCGGCCAGGGCGGCCTCGACGGCGTCCGCGCCTCCGCCCAGGAAGTGATGGGCGAATCGCCGCTGCTCGAGTACACGGGCCGTGAGCCATACGAAGTGTTCTGCACGGGACAGGGAAGATGCTCCGGTTCGGGCCATGTGCAGACCGTAGGAGCGGAAAGCGCTGTAGGCGAGCGGCTCCGGTCCGGCTGCACTCTCAGGGGAGCAATACTGGGGTCATGCGGTTGACGGTGTTCTGGGAACGGATGACGGATTACTTCGGCGCGGCGTACGCGGACACCTTCGCGCGCGACCACGTGATGTCCGAGCTCGGCGGCCGCACCGTGTACGAGGCACTCGACGCGGGGTGGGAGGCCAGGTCCGTCTGGCAGGGCGTCTGCGCCGCCATGGGCATTCCCGCCGACAAGCGCTGACGCGGACGCCGGCGGATGGCGCCGGCGCCGGGAGCGGCTCCACGGTTCCCGGGGAGCAGCCCGCGGCCCTCGGGAGCTCCGGGAACGACCCGGCTCGGCCGGGAGCGCGTCCACCGTCACGGGCGGCGCCCGCCGTACGGGACACTGGGCCGGTGGCCACCACAGACGAGACGACCGACGAGCCCATCTCCGGCACGCCGACCGGCGCACCGGCGGCGGGCGCGCTGCCGGACTCACCGGCGGTGGCGCCGGCCGACGACGCCACCGCGGCTTCCGGACCCCCGTCCACCGGCCGCGCTCAAGACGCGGCGGCCACCGCCTCCGCGAGTGCCGACTCCGTCCCGCCGCCGGTCGGCATGGCTGGTGCCGCGGCCGGTGCGGCGGCCCGGATGCCGCGCTGGCTGCCGCGCGCCATGGTGCTCGCCCTCTCCCTCATCGGCTGCTTCCAGCTCGTGGTCTGGGGCTTCCACCAGCTCGTGGGGCTGCTGATCAACGTCCTGATCGCGTTCTTCCTCGCCCTCGCCGTGGAACCGGCGGTCGACTGGATGGCCGCCCGCGGCGTGCGCAGGGGCCTCGCCACCGGGCTCGTCTTCCTCGGAGTGCTCGTCGCCAGTGCCGGGTTCATCACCCTCATGGGAACGATGCTCGCCGGACAGATCACCGCGATGGTCGAGGACTTCCCCAAATACATCGACTCGGTGATCAAGTGGATCAACGACACCTTCCGCACCGAGCTCTCCCGCGTCGAGATCCAGGACAGCCTGCTCCACTCCGACTGGCTGCAGAAGTACGTCCAGAACAGCGCGACGGGCGTCCTCGACGTCTCCGCCCAGGTGCTGGGCGGTCTGTTCAGAATGCTGACGATCCTGCTGTTCTCGTTCTACTTCGCGGCCGACGGACCGCGGCTGCGCCGGGCCCTGTGCTCGGTGCTCCCGCCCGCCAAGCAGGCCGAGGTGCTGCGCGCCTGGGAGATCGCGGTCGCCAAGACCGGCGGCTACCTCTACTCGCGCGCCCTCATGGCGCTGATCTCAGGCACCGCCCACTTCGTGCTGCTGGAGACCCTGAACGTGCCCTATGCCCCCGCGCTCGCCATGTGGGTCGGTCTGGTCTCGCAGTTCATCCCCACCATCGGCACGTACCTGGCAGGGGCCCTGCCCATACTGATCGCCTTCACCGTCAATCCCTGGTACGCGCTGTGGGTGCTCGTGTTCGTCGTCATCTACCAGCAGTTCGAGAACTACCTGCTGCAGCCGCGCATCACGGCCAAGAGCGTCGACATCCACCCTGCCGTGGCCTTCGGATCGGTCCTGGCCGGCACCGCGCTGCTCGGCGCCGTCGGCGCGCTGATCGCCATCCCGGCCATCGCCACCCTGCAGGCGTTCCTGGGTGCCTATGTGCGGCGGTACGAAGTCACGGACGACCCCAGGGTGCACGGCAGGGGCAGGCCCCGGCGCGGCGCCGCATCGGCCCTGGCCCAGGTCCGGTGCTCGCTCTGGGACCGCTCCCGGTGAAACGGGCCCACAGCGTGTTCACAGCGTGAGGACAGCCCATTCAGGAGCGACCGCCCTAGCGTGCGTCCATGCGTGCGAACAGCATGGTCCTCAGAAGATCCCCTTCCGCGGCCGCACCGGGGCCGGGGAAGGCGGCGGTGACACGGCCTTCCGGGCCGGGTGAGGTCCTGGCGGACGCGGCCGTGGGCGCCCTCGTCGCGGCCGTGGAACTCACGCCGAAACCCGGCCTCACCGACGGCCGGGGGCCCGGCCCCGGCGCGCGTACGGACCTGGTGGGCGCTCGCTGGGCGGCCGGGGCGCTCTTCCCCGGCCTGGCCGCGACGGCCGCCGCCGCGCGCCGCGCCGGGGCCGCGACGCCGCAGTTGCGCGAGGAACTCGGTGCGATCGGCCGGTGCACGGAGTGGACCGTCAGACGGGCGGCCTGCGGCACGGACACCCATCGCGGCGCCGTCTGGGTCCTCGGCCTGCTGGTCGCGGCCGCCGCGGTGGAACCGGGCGCGGCGCCGTGCGAGCTGGCCGGCCCGGCCAAGGCGCTCGCCGCCCTGCGTGACCGGCGGGCACCGAGCCGGCCGAGCCGGGGGTCCAGCGTCTCGGCCCGCTACGGGGCGGCCGGCGCGAGGGGCGAGGCGCGCGCCGGGTTTCCGCACCCCAGGCGGGCCCTGGAGGCGCTGCGGGCCGCGCGACGGCAGGGACACCCGGAGGAGACGGCCCGGCTGCGGGCCCTTCTCGGCATCATGGCCACCCTCCAGGACACCGGTCCGCTGTATACGGCGGGCCCCCAGGGGCTGCGGTTCGTCCAGCGGGGCGCGAGCGGTGTCCTGGAAGCGGGCGGGCCCGAGTCCGCCGAGGGGCGGGAGGCCCTGCGGTCGCTCGACGCGGGGCTGCGGGAGCGCGGCGTACGGCCGGGCGGCAGCGAAGCGCTCCTGGCCGGTGCCCTGTTTCTGGACCGGCTGGAGTCCCTGGAGCGGCGCGCCGGATGAACACGGGGGCGCACGCCGCGCGCCCGGCCGGACGGTCAGGCAGCCCTGATCTGCGCGGCGGAGAGAGCCGTGACCGCGGCGATCTCGGCGAACTCCCGCACGAGCGGCGAACGCCGGTCGCTGCTCCACGCCAGGCAGACCTGGCTGGGATTGATGCCGTCGACCGGAACCCGGACGACGTCCTCGCGGGGGTGGGAGACGGCCGTCGACAGCGGAAGGATGGCGACACCGTCCCCGGCGGCGACGTGCTCCAGATCCTGGGCGCGTGCCACGGCGTCGGGGTGGTGCAGCAGGCGCTCGGAGGCCAGCTCGGTAATCGTGAGCGAGGCCCGTCCGGCGAGCCGGTGCCCCAGGGGAAGGGCCGCGACCCTGGGCTCGCTGAACAGTGGACACAGCCGCAGACCGCGATGGTCGACCGGCATGCGCACGAAGCAGACGTCGGCCCGGCCGTCCCGTACGGCCTCGGCCTGGTCCTCGTCGGAGGTGTGCGGCAGGCGCAGGAGCTGGACCGACAGGTCGGGGTGCCGGGCGGTCAGCGTGCGCGTGGCCGCGGTCACGGTGATCCCCGGCAGGAGGGCGATGGTGAACTCCGAGGCGCCGTGGGCGGCCCACTGGACCCGCCGGCGCAGCGCCTCGGCCGAGAGCAGCAGCGGCCTCGCGTCGTCGAGCAGCCGCCGCCCGGCCACGGTCAGCCGGGTGGAACGGTGGTCGCGGTCGAGGAGAGTCACCCCCAGATCGCCCTCGAGCGCCCGGATCTGCCGCGAGAGCACGGGCTGCGCGATACGCAGCCGCTCCGCCGCCCGGCCGAAGTGCAGTTCCTCGGCCACGGCCACGAAATACCGCAGCTTTCTGAGGTCGACGTCCACGGATCCTGTCTCCTCCCGGCCCGCTGCTCCCGGCCCGCTGCTCCTTCCAGGGTAGAGCGCTCGCGCGTCTCTCCGGTTCGCGCGTCCAGGGGAGGACAGCGGCGAGGGCCGCGGAGACCGGTGGTGACCGGCCCCGCTTGACACCGAATTCGAACATCCATTCTTATGGAGTCCCGGGCCGGATTCCGCGGGCGCCCGGGCGGTGCCGGCCCGGTGCGTTGTCCACAGAGTTGTCCACAGGCTGGGGTGGACGTCGGGGCGCATTGTCAGTGGCAGGCGTTAGCGTCGTGGACGTGAAGCGATCGACTCAAGCAAATCGGGTGGAACCCATGGCAGGAACCGACCGCGAGAAGGCGCTCGACGCCGCGCTCGCACAGATTGAACGGCAATTCGGCAAGGGCGCGGTGATGCGCCTGGGCGAGCGGCCGAACGAGCCCATCGAGGTGATCCCGACCGGGTCGACCGCCCTGGACGTGGCCCTCGGCGTCGGCGGACTGCCGCGCGGCCGTGTGGTGGAGGTCTACGGTCCGGAGTCCTCCGGCAAGACGACCCTGACGCTGCACGCCGTGGCCAACGCCCAGAAGGCCGGCGGACAGGTGGCCTTCGTGGACGCCGAGCACGCACTCGACCCCGAGTACGCCAAGAAGCTCGGCGTGGACATCGACAACCTGATCCTGTCCCAGCCGGACAACGGCGAGCAGGCGCTGGAGATCGTGGACATGCTGGTCCGCTCCGGCGCGCTGGACCTGATCGTCATCGACTCCGTGGCCGCGCTGGTGCCGCGCGCGGAGATCGAGGGCGAGATGGGCGACTCCCACGTGGGTCTCCAGGCCCGTCTGATGAGCCAGGCCCTCCGGAAGATCACCAGTGCGCTGAACCAGTCCAAGACCACCGCGATCTTCATCAACCAGCTCCGCGAGAAGATCGGTGTGATGTTCGGTTCCCCGGAGACCACGACCGGTGGCCGGGCGCTGAAGTTCTACGCCTCGGTGCGCATCGACATCCGCCGCATCGAGACGCTGAAGGACGGCACCGAGGCGGTCGGCAACCGGACCCGCTGCAAGGTCGTCAAGAACAAGGTCGCGCCGCCCTTCAAGCAGGCCGAGTTCGACATCCTGTACGGCCAGGGGATCAGCCGCGAGGGCGGCCTGATCGACATGGGCGTGGAGCACGGCTTCGTCCGCAAGGCCGGCGCCTGGTACACGTACGAGGGCGACCAACTCGGCCAGGGCAAGGAGAACGCCCGCAACTTCCTGAAGGACAATCCCGATCTCGCCAACGAGATCGAGAAGAAGATCAAGGAGAAGCTGGGCGTCGGAGTCCGGCCGGAGGCCGCCGAGGCCGAGCCCGGCGCGGACGCGGCGGCCGCCGTTCCGGCCGCCGCCGCGGCCTCTGTGCCCGCTCCCGCTCCCGCGGCCAAGGGTGGAAGGGCGGCCAAGACCGCCACTGCCAAGAGCTGACGCGAGCCGATCGTGACACGGAGAACCGACTGGCCGGAGGCCGGGGGAGACGGCCCGGCGATCCGGAGGGACCGGCCGGAGGGCTCCGGGGGCCGCAGGGCGGCGCGCCCAGGCGCGGCGGCGGACCCCGGGAGCCGACCGGGCCGCCGGGACGGCGGTGCCTCCTCCCCGTCGAGGGCCGAGGAGGCGGCACCGCGCGACCCGGGTGAGCAGGCGCGGGCTATCTGCCTGCGCCTGCTCACCGGGACTCCCCGCACCCGCAAGCAACTCGCGGACGCCCTGTACAAACGGGGCATCCCCGACGAGGTCGCATCTGAAGTGCTCTCCCGCTTCGAGGACGTCGGACTGATCGACGACGCCGCCTTCGCCGGGGCCTGGGTCGAGTCCCGGCACCACGGCCGCGGGCTGGCCCGCCGAGCGCTGGCCCGCGAACTGCGCACCAAGGAGGTCGACTCCGCCGTGATCGACGAGGCCGTGGGCCGGCTCGACTCCGAACAGGAGGAGGAGACCGCCCGCGCACTGGTGGAGCGCAGACTCCGCTCCACCCGCGGCCTCGACCGCGACAAACGGCTGCGCCGACTGGCCGGAATGCTGGCCCGCAAGGGATACGGCGAAGGCCTGGCCCTGCGGGTGGTCAGGCAGGCCCTCGAAGAGGAGGGGGAGGAGCTGGAAGGGCTGGACGAGTACGGGCTCTGAAACCGGCTCCGCCGGCCCTCCGGGTGGGCCTCGCCCTCCACCCGGAGCGATGACTCCCGCTTCAGTGCCCGGCCGTGGTCTTCGTACCCGCCCCCGCCGATCCGCCCCTGACCGTGTCCGCGCACGCGTACAGCTCGGCGGGCCGCACCCCGGCGAAGGCGGCGACGAGATGTCCGTCGGGCCGCACGACCAGCACGGTGTGCGCCGCCGCGCTCGGATAGCTCTCCGTCACCAGCAGTTCGGCGGGCATCGGCAGGGCGGACACCGCTGCCGCCAGCCTCGGCATCACGCCTGCCTGCATCCAGTGCCGCCGGTCCCACACCCCCGTGCCCGGTGCGACGAGCACCACCAGCAGCCCTCTGCCGAGACGTTCCCGCAGCCGTACCGCCGCACCGTCGGGAGCGGTCACCGGCACGTCCTCGACCGGTGCGCCCGGCTCCGTGCCGACCGGCACCTCAGAGTCGGATCGCGCCGGGACCAGCGGGGATCGGGCGTACACCGGGGGCGCACCCAGCGGGCCGCGCCCCAGATGCCCGTCGGCGAGCAGCGTGTCGTGATTGCGCGCGCTGCCCGGGAGGTAGGTGCGCAACCCTCCGCCCCCGCGCAGTATCGGCAACGCCTGGTCGGCCGCGCGCAGCCGGGCGGCGACGGCGGAGCGCCGCTCCGCCTGGTAGCTGTCCAGGAGCGTGTCCGAGGCGCCGTGGTGCCAGGCCAGTGCGAGTTTCCAGGCGAGGTTGCCGACGTCCCGCAGTCCCTCGTCGAGTCCTTGGGTGCCGATCGCGCCCAGCAGATGCGCCGCGTCGCCCGCGAGGAAGGCCCGGCCCACCCGCCAGCGGCGCGCCAGCCGGTGGTGCACGGTGTGCACACCGGTGTCCAGCAGCTCGTAGGGCGGTGTGGTGCCGCACCAGCCCTCCAGCGTCTCCCGCACCCGGGCGATCAGCTGCTCCGGCGTGACCAGGTCGCTGCGCGGCGGCAGCAGCCAGTCGATCCGCCACACCCCGTCGGGCAGGGGCCGCGCCGTCACCTCCGCGGCCGCCCCCCGCCACGGCGGGGCGCGGTGCAGCAGCGCCTCGTCGGTCCACGGGAGTTCGGCGCGCAACGCCGCGACGGCGTGCCGCTCGACCGCCGTACGGCCGGGGAAGCGGACATCGAGGAGCTTGCGGACCGTGGAGCGTGGGCCGTCGCAGCCGACCAGCCAACTGCCGCGCCACCACGTGGCGTTGCCGCCCCGGGTGTGTGCGGTGATGCCGGCGGCGTCCTGTTCCAGTGAGTCGAGCCGCGCTCCGGGGACCAGCTTGACCAAGTGCTCGTCCGCCAGCGCGGCGCGCAGCCCCCGGGTCAGCACGTGCTGGGGGAGGTGCAGGGGGGCCGGGCCCGCGTCATCCGTGCCGGGTTCCGCCGCGGCGCCGAAGACCATCCGGCGCAACTCCTGCCGCCGCCGGAAGCTCCGCCACGCGGAGGGCCGCACACCGCCCTCGCCGCCGGTCGTGACCACGCCGAGCCGTTCGACGAGGGCGGCCGTGTCCTCGCGCAGCACGACGGTGCGGGCGGGCCGCCGTTCCTCCTTGCCCGGGCCCTCGTCGAGCACCACGCAGGGCACCCGCTGCGACGCGAGAGCCAGTGCCAGCGAGAGCCCGACCGGGCCCGCGCCGACGATGATCACCGGGTCCACGGGGTGGCTCCAGGGGCCCTGAGTGACGTAGGGGGAAACGTGCGGGAACTGGCAGTTGGAGCCCGGTGCGCGATCACAATGCGTATGCAACCCATTGCGGGTGCTTGCGTCAAGTGACGAAGGCAGCGGCGTGACCACCGCTGCCTTCCTGTCACTCACACGTTGCTGACGTACCGCCGGTCCGCCGGCTCCACCGGCACGTCAGAACTTGCCGCGCGGCCCGTCCGGTGGTCCTCCCGGCCCGGTGAGGTCGTCGTGGCCCATGTGCTCGCCCGGGGTCGACAGCTCCGTGACGGCGTCGGCGGTCACCACCGCGCCCGTGGACCGCTTGCCGCGCCGCAGCCGGGCTTCCAGCCAGCTCGCGAAGCTGGTGAGGAGGAAGTTCAGCACGATGAAGATCAACGCGACCACGATGAAGCTGGGAATGACGTTGGCGTAGTTGGCGGCCAGCGTCTTGCGGGCGTTGAGCAGCTCGGTGAAGCTCAGCATCACACCGCCGAGCGCGGTGTCCTTCACGATGACGACCAGCTGGCTGACGATCGCCGGCAGCATCGCGGTGACGGCCTGCGGCAGCAGGATGCTGGTCATCGTCTGGCCCTTGCGCAGACCGATCGCCTTCGCGGCCTCCGACTGGCCGAGGGGCAGCGAGAGGATGCCGGCCCGGACCACCTCGGCGAGGACGGAGGCGTTGTAGAGCACCAGTCCGGTGACGACCGCGTACATCGGGCGCTGGTCACTGGGGATGTCCGTGGACCTGACGTAGATCTCGTTGGCGAACAGCATCAGCAGCAGCACCGGGATGGCGCGGAAGAACTCGACGACCGCGCTGGCCGGAACCCTGACCCAGCGGTGGTCGGAGAGCCGGGCGATTCCGAAGACGGCGCCCAGGGGGAGGGCGATCACCATCGAGAGCGCGGCGGCCTTCAGCGTGTTGCCGAGGCCCGGCAGCAGGTACGTCGTCCACGCCTGGGACTGGGTGAAGGGCTCCCACAGGGACCAATCCAGCTGGCCCTTGTCGTCCAGGGCTCCCCAGATCCACCACAGCAGCAGGGTGAGCAGGGCGAAGAAGACGACCGAGAGGACGAGGTTGCGCCGCTTGGCCCGGGGACCGGGGGCGTCGTAGAGAAGGGACGTCACCGCTTCACCGCCAGTCGCTTGGCGAGCCAGCCGAGGATCAGACCGGTCGGCAGGGTCAGTACCACGAATCCGAGGGCGAAGATCGCGGCGATCAGCAGCGTCTGTGCTTCGTTCTCGATCATTTCCTTCATCACCAGGGCCGCTTCCGCCACTCCGATGGCGGCCGCCACCGTGGTGTTCTTGGTCAGGGCGATCAGCACATTGGCGAGCGGGCCGATGACCGAACGGAACGCCTGCGGCAGCACGATCAGCGTAAGGACCTGGGAGAAGCTCAGACCGATCGCGCGCGCCGCCTCGGCCTGGCCGACGGGCACGGTGTTGATGCCGGAGCGGATCGCCTCGCAGACGAAGGCCGCGGTGTAGGCGGACAGGCCCAGGACGGCGAGCCGGAAGCCCTGCGCCTCGAAGTCGTCGGCCGCGCCCAGGGTCACGCCGAAGATGTCGGCGAGTCCGAGCGAGGTGAAGACGATGATGACGGTCAGAGGGATGTTCCGGACGATGTTCACATAGGCGGTGCCGAATCCGCGCATGAGCGGGACAGGGCTGACCCGCATGGCGGCCAGCAAGGTGCCCCAGACAAGGGCGCCGATTCCGGAGAGGACGGTGAGTTTCACCGTCACCCAGAAGGCCCCCAGCACGTCGTAATCTTCAAGAAAGTCGAACACGATCTCCCGCGCTTCCGCGTGTGTGGCTTCCGCGTATGTGGAGGGCCGGGTGCGCCGCCGTCCTCACGGCGGACGGCGGCGCACCGGAGTGGCCCGGCGTCACTTGACGATGTCGCCGATCTTCGGAGCGGGCTCGTTCTCGTAGCCGGCCGGGCCGAAGTTGTCCTTGACGGCCTTCTCCCAGGCGCCGTCGCTGACCATCTTCTCCAGCGCGTCGTTCACCTTGTCCACCGTCTCGGTGTCGCCCTTCTTGACACCGATGCCGTAGTTCTCGTTGCTCAGGCTGAGGCCCGCGAGCTTGAACTTGCCCTTGTACTGGTCCTGCGAGGCGAAGCCCGCGAGGATCGAGTCGTCGGTCGTCACCGCGTCCACGGCGCCGCTGGACAGACCGGCGATGCACTCCGAGTACGTGCCGTACTCGCGCAGCTGCGCCTTCGGGGCGATGGAGTCCTTGACGTTCTGCGCCGAGGTCGAACCCGTCACGGAGCACAGCTTCTTGCCGTTGAGGTCCTCGCCCTTGGCGATGCTCTCGTCGGCGCGGATCAGCAGGTCCTGGTGCGCGAGCAGGTACGGGCCGGCGAAGTCGACCTTCTGCTTGCGCTCGTCCGTGATCGAGTACGAGGCGGCGATGATCTTGACGTCACCGCGCGACAGGGCGGTCTCGCGGTCGGCGCTCGGGGTCTCGACCCACTCGATGTCCTTGGCGTCGTAGCCGAGTTCCTCGGCCACGTAGGTCGCCACGTCGACGTCGAAGCCCGAGTACGTGCCGTCCGGCTCCTTCAGGCCGATGCCCGGCTGGTCGAACTTGATGCCGATCTTGATCTTGTCGCCACCACCGCCGGAACCGGAGCCGCTGTCGCCGTCGTCGGATCCGCAGGCGGTGGCGGTCAGCGAGAGGACGAGCGCTGCGGCGGCCGCGGCGGTGACCTTGCGAAGCATCATGATGAACTTCCCTAGGGTTGACGTAATGAGCGTGTCTGCTGAACGGGCTCGGTACGCGCACGTCCACGGGGGGACGCGCACGGACCCGGCTCAGTGGTGAAGGATCTTCGACAGGAAGTCCTTGGCGCGGTCGCTGCGGGGGTTGCTGAAGAACTGGTCGGGAGTCGCTTCCTCCACGATCCGCCCGTCGGCCATGAAGACGACACGGTTCGCGGCCGATCGGGCAAAGCCCATCTCGTGCGTGACGACGACCATCGTCATCCCGTCCCGGGCGAGCTGCTGCATGACCTCCAGCACCTCATTGATCATCTCCGGGTCGAGTGCCGAGGTCGGCTCGTCGAACAGCATGACCTTCGGGTCCATGGCCAGTGCCCTGGCGATTGCCACCCGCTGCTGCTGGCCGCCGGAGAGCTGGGCCGGGTACTTGTCGGCCTGCGTGGCGACACCCACCCGGTCGAGCAGGTTGCGGGCCTGCTCCTCGGCCGCCTTCTTGTCCTTCTTGCGGACCTTGACCTGTCCCAGTACGACGTTCTCCAGGACGGTCTTGTGCGCGAAGAGGTTGAAGGACTGGAAGACCATGCCGACGTCCGCGCGCAGCCTGGCCAGCTCACGCCCCTCCGCGGGCAGCGGCTTGCCGTCGATCGTGATCTCGCCGGAGTCGACGCCCTCCAGCCGGTTGATGGTGCGGCACAGCGTGGACTTTCCGGACCCCGAGGGCCCGATCACGACGACGACCTCGCCGCGGGCGATGGTCAGGTCGATGTCCTGGAGCACATGCAGCGCGCCGAAGTGCTTGTTGACGTTGTTCAGCACGACCAGGGCGTCGGCGGCTGCGGGGGCCGGCACGGCATCCTTCGTCACTGATACTCCGCTCATCGGCTTATTGCTCCGTCCTCCTCGGTTGGGACGGACCTTAATGACCGTCCGCGACCAGCGTCATTACATCTGAGCGGAAATTGAGCATAACGATCTGGCTGCATCCCGACACTCTGCGTGAACAGGACCGGCCCCGGCGTACCGTGTCGATAACGGAAACCTCGCGGAAACAGAGAACGTCTTGACTGTGCGGCCGGACATCCGGGTGGATTCCCTGGTACACCCGCACGACACCCGCACACGCACACACGACTTACGCCGCCACGAGCGAGACCGGAGGGAGGCCCATGAGACTTCTGCTCGTCGAGGACGACAACCATGTCGCCGCGGCCCTGTCCGCCGTGCTTGCAAGACACGGCTTCGACGTCACCCACGCCCGCAGCGGCGAGGAGGCGCTGCAGGCCCTGCTGCCCACCGACCGCGCGCCCTTCGGGGTGGTGCTCCTCGACCTCGGCCTGCCCGACCAGGACGGCTACGAGGTCTGCGGAAAGATCCGCAAGCGCACCAGCACCCCCGTGATCATGGTGACCGCCCGCTCCGACGTGCGCTCGCGCATCCACGGTCTCAACCTCGGCGCCGACGACTACGTGGTCAAGCCCTATGACACCGGCGAACTGCTCGCCCGCATCCACGCCGTCGCCCGGCGCACCGTGAGCGGCGAGGAGGCCGGCCAGGCCGCCGAGAGCGAGCTGCGGTTCGGCGCGGTCAGCGTCGAACTGCCCACCCGGCGGGTGCTGGTCGACGGCACCGCGGTCCAGCTGACCCGCAAGGAGTTCGACCTGCTGGCGCTGCTCGCCCAGCGCCCCGGTGTGGTCTTCCGCCGGGAACAGATCATCAGCGAGGTGTGGCGCACCAGCTGGGAGGGCACCGGGCGCACCCTGGAGGTGCATGTCGCCTCGCTGCGCTCCAAGCTGCGCATGCCCGACCTGATCGAGACCGTCCGCGGCGTCGGCTACCGGCTCGTCGCCCCGCCCGGCTGAACCGCGCTCCCCTCCTGAAGTACCCTCCCTGAGGTGCGCACCCGCCTGCTCCCCCTGCTGATCGTCCTCATGGCGGGCGTTCTCCTGGCGCTCGGCTTCCCGCTCGCCGTGAGCTTCGCGGCCGCCGAACAGCAGGAGGTCGTCGTCGACCGGATCGACGACACCGCGCGCTTCGCGGCCCTCGCCCTCACCGAGACACCGGCCTCCGGGTCCGCCCCCTCCGGCACCACCGGGCGCGACGACGACCGGCGCGGCCCGCTCTCGGAGGACCTGAAGCGCTACCACGCGGTGTACGGCATCAAGGCGGGCGTCTTCTACCGCAATCGCGAGGCCCTGGCCGCGGCACCGGAGGACTGGACGGTGCCCGGCAGCGGCGACGCCGACGAAGCCTTCCGGGAGGCGCTGGCCAGCCGCCGCAGCCACGACCCCGAGCAGGTCTGGCCCTGGCAGCGCAACGGACGGCTCGTCGTCGCCTCCCCGGTCGTCAGGGACGGTGACGTCATAGCCGTCGTCCTCACCGACTCGCCCACCGGGCAACTGCGTTCCCGCATCCTGCGCGGCTGGCTGCTCATCGGCGCCGGGGAGGCCGCCGCGATGCTGCTGGCCGTGGGGCTGGCGTTCCGGCTCACCGGCTGGGTGCTGCGCCCGGTTCGCATCCTGGACGCCGCAACCCACGACATCGCGACCGGCCGGATGAACTCCAGGGTCGCGGCCTCCGGCGGTCCGCCGGAACTCAGGCGGCTCGCCCGCTCGTTCAACGAGATGGCCGACAACGTCGAGGAAGTGCTCGAACAGCAGCGGGCGTTCGTCGCGGACGCCTCCCACCAGCTGCGCAATCCGCTGGCCGCGCTGCTGCTGCGCATCGAGCTGCTCGCCCTGGAACTCCCCGAGGGCAACGAGGAGATCGCCTCCGTGCGCACCGAGGGCAAGCGCCTGGCCCAGGTGCTCGACGACCTGCTCGACCTCGCGCTCGCCGAGCACGCCCCCGCCGACCTCAAAGTCACCGACATCGGGGCCCTCACCGCGGAACGCATCGCCGCCTGGAGTCCCGTCGCGCAGGACAAGGGGGTCCGGCTCACCGCCTCGGGCGCCGCGGCCACGACGGCCTGGGCGGACCCGGTGGCCCTCTCCAGCGCCCTGGACGCCGTCATCGACAACGCCGTGAAGTTCACGGCCCCCGGAGAGTCCGTCGAGGTCCGCGTCGCCGCCGACGGCGACACCTCGACCATCACCGTCACGGACCTCGGCCCCGGCCTGAGTGCGGAGGAACTCGAACGCATCGGTGACCGCTTCTGGCGCAGCAGCCGGCACCAGAACGTAAGGGGCTCGGGACTGGGCCTGTCCATCTCCCGCGCGCTGCTGGCCGCGGGCGGGGGCTCGATCTCGTACGCCGCGCACGAGCCGCACGGGCTGAGGGTGACCGTCACCGTGCCGCGGACCGGCCCCGGGACCTGACGGCCGCCCGGCAGGCCCGGTGCGCCGTGCCGACCCGGCGGGCGCGCCGGGCAGACCCCGCGGGCACGGGCACGAGCCCCGGGGACAGGAGGCCGGACAGTCCCGCGGGCACGGGGAGCGGCCGTGAGGGCTCGTCAGGGCTCCTCAGGGCTTGACCGAGCGGTAGTACCGCTCCGCCCCCTTGTGCAGCTCCAGCGGATCCGTGTAGATCGCCGTGCGCAGATCCACCAGCTGGGCCGCGTGCACCTCGCGGCCGATCGAGTCGCGGTTCTCTATCACCGTCCGGGTCACCCCCTCGGTGAGGTTCTCGTCCGTGCGGTCCGTCGTCAGCAGCAGGTTGGGCACCGCGACGGACGAGACCTCGGCCGCTTCCGCGACGTTCCTGTAGGCGTCCGCGGGGATCACGGCGGAGCGGTAGTCGGCGGTGTCGCGCTGGCTCTGCAGCCCGGAGACAAGGTCGCCCAGGGGAACCAGCCGGATCGGGATCTCCTCCGAGAGCTTGCTGACCTTGTCGGTGGGCAGTCCGCCCGACCAGAAGAACGCGTCGATCTCCCCGTCGGCCAGCTTCTTCGGCATCGTGTCGATCCCTATGAGGTGCGGCTCGATGTCCTTGCGGGGATCGATGTCGGCGGCCTTCAGCAGCCGGTCCGCGATCAGCTTCACCCCGGAGTTCGCCTGGCCCAGTGCCACCCGCTTCCCACGCAGGTCCGCGGGCTCGCGGATGCCGGAGCCCGCGCGCACGACCAGCTGCATGTAGTCGTCGTACAGCCGGGCACAGGCGCGCAGCCGGGAGCCGGCCTCGGGGTGCTCCGTCACGTAGGCGGCGACGGCGTCCGCGGCCGCCACGGCGAAGTCGGCCCTGCCGGAGACCAGCCGCTCGATGTTGTCCGGCGAGCCGTGGCTGTTGACCAGCCGCACCTCCACATCGGGCAGCTCGTCGGCCATGCGCTGCTGGAGCTTCTTGCCGTACAGCTCGTAGACCCCGCCCCTGACGCCCGTCGCGAAGGTCACCTCGCCCCCGGGCGAGGGCCGGCCCTCGCCGCGCAGGGCCCACCACAGCAGCAGCGCAAGCGCCACCAGCGCCGCGCCCACGGCGAGCCGTGCCCGCCTGCTCCTGGGAATCGCCGTCACCACACCCGCGATCCTGCCAGAGGAGGTACGCGGAAGTCAGGGGCAGGGTGCCGGAGGTACCCCGTACTCTGGTCCGTGAGATGAGCGCGAAGACTTACGAGGTGCGCACCTACGGGTGCCAGATGAACGTCCACGACTCCGAGCGGCTGTCCGGCCTGCTGGAGGACGCCGGCTACGTACGGGCGCCCGAGGGCACCGGCGAGGGCGAGGCCGACGTCGTCGTCTTCAACACCTGCGCGGTGCGGGAGAACGCCGACAACCGGCTGTACGGCAACCTCGGCCGGCTCGCCCCCATGAAGGCGAAACGGCCCGGCATGCAGATCGCCGTGGGCGGCTGCCTGGCGCAGAAGGACCGCGACACCATCGTCAGGAAGGCGCCCTGGGTCGACGTCGTCTTCGGCACGCACAACATCGGCAAGCTGCCCGTGCTGCTGGAGCGCGCCCGCGTCCAGGAGGAGGCGCAGGTCGAGATCGCCGAGTCGCTGGAGGCGTTCCCCTCGACGCTGCCCACCCGCCGCGAATCGGCGTACGCCGCCTGGGTCTCCATCTCCGTCGGCTGCAACAACACCTGCACCTTCTGCATCGTCCCCGCGTTGCGGGGCAAGGAGAGGGACCGCAGGACCGGCGACATCCTCGCCGAGATCGAGGCGCTCGTCGGCGAGGGCGTCTCCGAGATCACCCTGCTCGGGCAGAACGTCAACGCCTACGGCAGTGACATCGGCGACCGTGAGGCCTTCAGCAAGCTGCTGCGCGCCTGCGGCGGCATCGAGGGCCTGGAGCGGGTCCGGTTCACCTCCCCGCATCCCCGCGACTTCACCGACGACGTGATCGCCGCCATGGCCGAGACCCCGAACGTGATGCCGCAGCTGCACATGCCGCTGCAGTCCGGCTCGGACACGGTGCTGAGGGCCATGCGCCGCTCCTACCGTCAGGAGCGGTACCTGGGCATCATCAGGAAGGTCCGCGAGGCCATCCCGGACGCCGCCGTCTCCACCGACATCATCGTGGGCTTCCCCGGCGAGACCGAGGAGGACTTCGAGCAGACCCTGCACGTCGTGCGCGAGGCCCGGTTCGCCCAGGCCTTCACCTTCCAGTACTCCAAGCGGCCCGGGACGCCCGCCGCCGAGATGGAGAACCAGATCCCCAAGGAAGTGGTGCAGGCGCGGTACGAGCGTCTGGTCGCCCTTCAGGAGGAGATCTCCTGGGAGGAGAACAAGAAGCAGGTCGGCCGGGTCCTCGAGGTCATGGTCGCCGAGGGCGAGGGCCGCAAGGACGGAGCCACCCACCGTCTTTCCGGCCGGGCCCCCGACAACCGCCTGGTCCACTTCACCAAGCCGGACCATGAGGTCCGCCCCGGCGACGTCGTCACGGTCGGGATCACCTACGCCGCCCCGCACCACCTGCTCGCGGAGGGACCCACGACCAAGGTCCGGGCCACCCGTGCCGGTGACGCCTGGGCCAGGCGCAACGCCGCCCCGTCCCAGCAGGAGAAGCCGGCCGGGGTGCTGCTCGGCCTGCCCACGTTCGGGGCCCCGGCCCCGCGGCCGGAACCCGCGGCGGGCTGCGGCTGCGACTGACACCGATCCGTCGCGCGGTCTGGCGTCCCCGAGTGCCCGTCCCCCGGGGACCGGCGGCGGTGCCCCACCGGGCCGCGGGGCCGCCGACGGACATCACGTGCGCGGCGGCGGCCGTGCGCGACGGCGGGCGGGCGGCGCGTTGCTAGGGTGCCGATCATGCTCGTAGCCGCCGCCGTGTGCCCCTGCCCGCCCCTTCTCGTGCCCGAGGTCGCCCAGGGCGCCGCCCCCGAACTGGACGCGGTGCGGCACGCGTGCGAGGGCGCCGTGTCGGTGCTGGCCGCCGCGCGACCCGACCGGCTGGTCGTCGTCGGTCTCGGGGACGGCAGGTACCCGGCGGGGACGCCGGGATCCTTCCGCGGCTTCGGCGTGGACATCGATGTGCGCCTGGGCGCGGGGGAGCCAGGACCCGGCCGGGAGCTCTCGCCGCCGCTGGCCGTGGCGGCCTGGTTGCTGGCCCGTACGCACTGGTCGGCGGCGCCCGTCGAGGGCCTGGGCGTGGACGATGCCTCCGCCGCGGACCACTGCGCGGCCCTGGGGCGGGAGCTCGCGGCGCAGGACGACCGGCTCGCCCTGCTGGTGATGGGGGACGGCAGCGCCTGCCGCACGGTCAAGGCGCCCGGCTATCTCGACGAACGGGCGGCGCGGTTCGACGCCGTGGTGGCCCGCGCCCTCGGGGCCGCCGACACCGGGGCCCTCGAGTCGCTGGACGCCGGGCTCGCCCGGGAACTCAGGGTCTCCGGCCGGGCGCCGTGGCAGGTCTTGGCGGGGGCGGCCGAGGGCGCCGGCCTGGCAGGGGAACTGCTCTGTGAGGAAGCGCCGTACGGCGTGGGCTACTTCGTCGCCGCCTGGTCCTGACCCGCGGGCACCTGGGACAGCCGGCCTTCGCGTCCGCCCGTCCGCCCGTTCGTCCACCCGGCCGAAGTCGGGAGACCCGCCCAGGCGGGGCGGCGACGGCGAGGCCGCGAAGCCGGAGCTTCGCGGCCGTCGATACCGCGGGATGCCGCTGGTTGACCCGCTGATCTGCCGCTGGTCAGGGAGCCTGAGGCCCGGCCGGGGGCGGCGACTGCTTCCCCTCGTCCTTGTGCGCGAGCCGGTCCAGGGCACCCTTCGCCTTGTCCGTGCCCGAGTGGATCTTCCCGCTGTACTTGCCCTTGGTCTTGCTGTCGACCGCCTTGGCGGCCTTGTCCAGACCGTGCTCGATCCTGCCCTCGTGGTGCTGCGCGAGATCGCCGGCCTTGCCCTTGAGTTGCCCGGCTTTGGCCTTGATGTTGTCCAGCAGGCCCATGGGCCACCTTCCTTCGTGGAGCGCTACTTGCGGGCGCCCTCGCCGGTCTCACTGTCGGCAGCGTCCTCGGCGGACTGCTGCTTGGGGATCTCTACGCCCTCCGCAGCCGTCTCGCCTGCCTCCGGGAGGTCAACGAGCCGCACCGCGTCGGAAGTTCCGGAAGCGGCGTGCGTCGCGGCCCGGGACGCCGGCTCCGCGGGGGCAGCCGGTGGCCCCGTCTTCCCCTCGGCCGCGGCCGCCACCGGACTCCCCGTTTCCGTCGACACCGTCGGGCCGCCCGACTTCCTGCGGAGAATTCGTGACAGAAAACCCATATCTGCTCCGTATGGTACTCGTGAGGGCGAAATTCCGCGCCGCCGGGAGCGCCCCATTGCGCCGCCCGAGCGCCCCCGCCCCGAATGGGCCGCCGGAACCTCGCAACTGGCAACGACCCCGGCCCCGCGCCGTCACGTAGCTCGTTCGAGGAGGCGTACGGGGTTTGCGAGACTGGGACCGTGACAACCGCATCCCCCACTCCCCTGGTCATCGCCGTCGTCGGCCCCACGGCGGCCGGAAAGTCCGATCTGGGTGTCTCCCTCGCCCGTACGTTCGGCGGCGAGGTCGTCAACGCCGACTCGATGCAGCTGTACCGGGGGATGGACATCGGTACCGCCAAACTGACGCCGGAGGAACGCGGCGGCATCCCGCACCATCTCCTCGACATCTGGGACGTGACCGAGACCGCCAGCGTCGCCGAGTACCAGAAGCTCGCCCGAGCCGAGATCGACCGGCTGCTCGCCGAGGGCTCCGTCCCGGTCCTCGTCGGCGGCTCGGGCCTGTATGTCCGGGGAGCCATCGACAACCTGGAGTTCCCCGGCACCGACCCCGTCGTGAGGGAGCGGCTGGAGGAGGAGCTGGTACTGCGTGGCCCGGGGGCGCTGCACGCCCGGCTCGCCGTCGCCGACCCCGAGGCCGCCCGCGCCATCCTGCCGAGCAACGGCCGCCGGATCGTCCGGGCCCTGGAGGTCATCGAGATCACCGGTCAGCCCTTCACGGCCAACCTCCCCGGCCACGACTCGGTGTACGACACCGTGCAGATCGGCGTCGACGTCGCCCGCCCCGAACTGGACCAGCGCATCGCCCGCCGGGTGGACCGCATGTGGGAGGCGGGTCTGGTCGACGAAGTGCGCGCACTGGAGGCACAGGGCCTGCGCGAGGGGCGCACGGCGGCCCGCGCGCTCGGCTACCAGCAGGTGCTCGCGGCGCTCGCCGGGGCGTGCACAGAGGGCGAGGCGCGTGCCGAGACCGTACGCGCCACGAAGCGCTTCGCGCGCCGCCAGGACTCGTGGTTCAGGCGCGACCCGCGGGTGCGCTGGCTCAGCGGGGCCGCGGGCGACCGGGCGGAACTCCTTGCCCGTGCTCAGGCGTTGGTCGAACGGGCTATTACAGCCTGATCACGTGATGGCATCGGGACGCCCCGCCCGTGCTCGGGGCGGTCCCGGGCGTGCCATCATCGAGCTTCGATCGAGTACCACAGTCATCAGTTGGGAGGGCGCGTGGCGATGGAGGCCGGCCCTCGTGACAGAGCACAGCAGGACCCGGTTCGGGACGACCGCGAGCGCGCCGCCGCGGCGGAGCTGTCCCGGGACGGCCTGGCACGGCCGGGGGCCGGAGGTTCCTCCCGCACACCCTCCGGCGGAGCCGCGGACACGGACGGGCTCGAAGAGCTGGGGGGCCTCGGAGCGGGCGACCCGCCGGATCCGGGCGGCCCGGCCCCGGGAGGCCTGGACTCCGGTGGCCTGGACTCCGGTGGCCTGGACTCCAGGGGCTTGGATTCCGGCCGCCTGGAGGCCGGCGACGACCTCGACGCCATCGACGGCGCGGCCTCGTTCAGGGAACTCCGACCGCAGCGGAAACTGCGGATCTGGCAGCTCGCCCCGATCGTCGGCCTCGCGGCCGTCGGCTCCCTGATGTTCGCCTTCCCGCTGGCCTTCGAGTTCGGCGACGGCGGAGCCGTGGTCGCCATGCTGGGGCTGCTGATCAGCTGCTGTGCGGCGGGCTGGGGCATGATGGCCGCCCGCCGGGTCGGGTACACCTGGCCGGGACTGCCGGAGCGCGGCTCCGGGCGGCGGACGGACTGGAGGGTCGTCCTCGTCTACACCGCGGTGCTCGCGGCCGTGGTCGCGCTCGCCGTGTGGCGGGTGGCCAGGCTCCGCTGAGCCGGATCGCCGGTCCGGCCCGCCCCCGGGTGCGAGCGCTCCGCGAGCCGTGGACCCCGTACGATCGGGGGATGAGCACCGCGCGCATCGCCTTCCTCAAGGGGCACGGGACCGAGAACGACTTCGTGATCGTCCCCGACCCCGACAACACCGTCGCCCTGTCCCCCCGCCTCGTGGCGCGGCTCTGCGACCGGCGCGCCGGCATCGGCGGCGACGGCGTGCTGCACGTGGTGCGCTCCGCGGCCCATCCCGAGGCCGCCGCCATGGCCGGCGAGGCCGAGTGGTTCATGGACTACCGCAACGGCGACGGCTCCGTCGCGGAGATGTGCGGCAACGGCGTGCGCGTCTTCGCGCGGTACCTCCAGCGCGCGGGTCTCGCCGGGGAGGGTGACCTCGCCGTCGCCACGAGGGCCGGGGTGCGCAAGGTCCACATCGCCAAGAACGGTGACATCACCGTCTCCATGGGGCGCGCCGAGCTCCCCGAGGAGGGCGTCACCGTCGCCGTCGGCGGCCGTAGCTGGCACGCGCGCAACGTCAGCATGGGCAACCCGCACGCCGTGGCCTTCGTCGAGGACCTCGACCACGCGGGTGACCTGCTCACCGTTCCCCCGTTCACTCCTGCCTCCGTCTACCCGGACGGCGCGAACATCGAGTTCGTCGTCGACGTCGCCCCGCGTCATGTCGCCATGCGGGTGCACGAGCGCGGTGCGGGCGAGACCCGTTCCTGTGGCACCGGCGCCTGCGCTGTCGCCGTGGCCGCCGCCCGCCGGGACGGCCTGGACCCGGCGGTGACCGGCGCGCCCGTGACCTACACGGTGGATGTACCGGGCGGCACGCTCGTTATCACTGAGTTGCCGGACGGGACGGTCGAGATGACCGGGCCCGCGGTCATCGTCGCCGAGGGCCAGATCGATCCCGACTGGCTCTGATCACCGGCGAGTTGCGCCGCTCGCCGCGCAGGACCCGGCCCGGCCCCGGCATCCGGGTCCGTCCGGGGTCCCCGGCGGCCTCCCGTCCGCGTGTGCCCGGGTTCGAAACCGCAATCGTGTGAACCCTCGCTCGAATGGGTGATCCGTTTCACGCTGAGCGAGAGCGGGGCAACGGCACGTGGTGGGCTCGATAGCATCAATCACCGGCCCGGACGCCATCAGGCCAGCGCGTTCCACCGCCGGTCGATGCTGCCGGAGGTGCCCATGAGTGCAGAGGCCACGAACCCTGGTGTTCCCGGTGTTCCCGATGCCCCGGTTGCTCCCGGAACGTACGGCCGCAGGCGCGGCCGACCGCGGATCGATCTGCGCAGGCTGGGCCGGGCGGCACTGCTCGGACCGACGTCCAGGGACCGGCTGCCGGACGCCATCGGCCATGTCGCCGACGCGCATCGGGCGCATCATCCGGACGCCGATCTGTCCGTACTGCGCCGTGCGTACGAACTCGCGGAGGCCTCTCACCGCGGTCAGTACCGGAAAAGTGGTGAGGCATACATCACACACCCCCTCGCCGTGACCCTCATCCTCGCCGAACTCGGCGCGGAGACAACGACTCTGACGGCCTCTCTGCTGCACGACACCGTCGAGGACACCGAGGTGACCCTCGATCAGGTGCGTGCCGAGTTCGGCGAGGAGGTCAGCTATCTCGTCGACGGCGTCACCAAACTGGAGAAGGTCGACTACGGAGCGGCGGCGGAGCCGGAGACCTTCCGCAAGATGCTGGTCGCCACCGGCAACGACGTACGCGTGATGTCGATCAAACTCGCCGACCGGCTGCACAACATGCGCACCCTCGGCGTCATGCGCCCGGAGAAGCAGGCGCGCATCGCCCGGGTGACGGGAGACGTGCTCATCCCGCTCGCCGAACGGCTCGGCGTGCAGACTCTCAAGACCGAGCTGGAGGACCTGGTCTTCGCGATCCTCAACCCGGAGGCGTACGAGGAGACGCGTTCGCTGGTCGCCGCCAACGCCCGGCGGCCGGGTCCCGACCCCCTGGAGAGCTCGGCCGGAGCCTTCCGCGCCGTCCTGCGCGAATCCGGGATCGCCGCCGAAGTGGTCATCCGCCCACGGCATTTCGTCTCCCTGCACCGGGTGAAACTGAAACGCGGCGGCGAGCTGCGCGGCGCGGACTTCGGCCGGCTGCTCGTGCTCGTCACTGAGGACGCGGACTGCTACGGGGTCCTTGGCGAACTGCACACCTGCTTCACCCCGGTCGTCTCGGAGTTCAAGGACTTCATCGCGGCCCCGAAGTACAACCTGTACCAGTCGCTGCACACCGCGGTCGCCGCACCGGGCGGCGAAGTCGTCGAAGTGCTCATCCGCACCCACCAGATGCACAAGGTCGCCGAGGCCGGCGTGGTCGCCCTCGGCAACCCCTACGTCCCGACCGACGGCTCCGAGGCCCCCACCGACGGCGAGCGCGCCGACCCGACCCGCCCGGGCTGGCTCTCCCGGCTGCTCGCCTGGCAGCAGGCGACCCCCGACCCGGACGCCTTCTGGAGCTCGCTGCGTGCCGACCTGGCCCAGGACGCGGAGATCACCGTCTTCCGCGTCGACGGCGACCCGCTGGGCCTGCCGGCCGGTGCGACATGCGTCGATGCCGCCTACGCCGTCCACGGCGAGGCCGCCCACGCCTGTATCGGCGCCCGCGTCAACGGCCGCCTCGCGGCCCTGAGCACAGTGCTGCGCGACGGCGACAGCCTCCAGCTCCTGCTCACCCAGGACCCGGCCGCCGGCCCCGCGCCCGAGTGGCTCGGCCATGCCCGTACGGCCGCGGCGCGCCTGGCGATCACCCGCTGGATCGAGGCACATCCCGAGGCACGTGCGGAGACGGCGCACACCGCCGGAACGACCGCCGGAACGACCGCCGGCGGCGCGGAGCCCGGCCCCGGTCCCGCCTCCGGGGCCGGTGCGCCGGGTGCGGAACGGGGCACCGAGGCCGCCGGGGCACGCCCGGCGGCCTCCGCCACGGCCGACGCGGGCGCCGTTGTGCCCGAGCTGCCCGGTGCTTCCGTCCGGCTTGCCGGCTGCTGTACGCCGGTGCCGCCCGACCCGGTCACCGGCTTCCTCGTACGGGGCGGAGTCGTGGCCGTCCACCGCGCGCAGTGCCCCGCCGTGGCCCGGATGGAGCGTTCGGGCCGCCGTGCGGTCGGCGTGGGGTGGGACGAGGACGGCGAGGCGGACTGCCGGGTGACGCTCGTCGCCGAGTCCTTCGGACGGCCCCACCTGCTGGCCGACCTCACGGAGGCCATCGCCCTGCAGGGGGCGGCCATCGTCTCCGCCACCGTCGAGCCGCCCAACGAACAGCGTGTGCGGCACACCTACACGCTCCAGCTCCCCGACGCCGCGCGACTGCCCGCCCTCATGCGGGCGATGCGTGACGTGCCGGGCGTCTACGACGTGGGCCGCGCCCAGCACCGGACGGCGACCGCGGGGTAGAGGGCGGGGGACCGTCTCGCCCGGCCGTCTCGCCCGGGCCTGTCCCGCCGGGATCCGTCTCGCCCAGGCAGGCCCCGTGTCCGGCCCGGCCCCGTGTCCTGCCCGGCCTCGTTCGGGTGGGAAAGGAGCGCGCCGCCCCCGCCCCCGGACCGACCGCTGGTAGCTGTGGGGCATGCCGCACCCGTCCCGACACCGACGTGCCCGAGCCGCCCTCCTGGCCGCCGCCCCGCTCACCCTGATCGCCGCCACCCTGCCGGTCCCACAGGCGCGCGGCATCGGCGATCCGCTCTACCCGCACCTGGGAAACCCCGGATACGACGTCATCTCGTACGACCTTGCCCTGACCTACCACGGTGACAACCGCCGGCCGCTGGACGCCGTGACGACCATCCGGGCCAGGGCGACCGACACGCTCGACCGGTTCAACCTGGACTTCGCGCGGGGAAAGGTCGGTGAGGTCGAAGTCAATGGAGTGAAGGCCGGATTCACGGCCGTGGGAGAGGACCTCGTTGTCACCCCGGCCGGCTTCGTCCCCTACGGCGGCCTGATGGAGGTGACCGTACGGCACACCAGCGACCCGGCCGCGCCGGACAGCGGCTGGGTCCGCACCCGTGACGGGCTCGCGATGGCCAACCAGGCGGACGCCGCGCACCGCGTCTTCCCCTGCAACGACCATCCCTCCGACAAGGCCTGGTTCACCTTCCGCGTCACCGCCCCAGACGGGCTGACCGCCGTCGCCAACGGCCTGCCCGCCGATCGCGAGGACCGGGGCCCCGGCACCACCTGGACGTACCGCGGCGCACACCCCATGGCGACCGAGCTCGCGCAGGTCTCCGTAGGACGCTCCGCGGTCCTGCGCCGGCCGGGGCCGCACGGGCTGCCGGTGCGCGACGTCGTGCCCGAGAAGGACGCCACCGCGCTGGAGCCGTGGCTGCGCAAGACGCCCGCGCAGATCGCGTGGATGGAGGAGCGCGTCGGACGCTACCCCTTCGAGACGTACGGTCTGCTGGTCGCGGACACCACGACGGGCTTCGAGCTCGAGACGCAGACCCTGTCCCTGTTCGAACGGGGACTCTTCACCGGGTCGCGGCTCCCCGAGTGGTACGTCGACTCCGTCATGGTGCACGAGCTGGCCCACCAGTGGTTCGGCAACAGCGTCAGCCCGCGCGACTGGAGCGATCTGTGGCTCAGCGAGGGGCACGCCACCTGGTACGAGATGCTCTACGCCGAGGAGCACGGCGAACTCACCGCCGGGCAGCGGATGCGCGCGGCCTACCGCTACTCCGACGTCTGGCGGGAAGCCGGGGGACCGCCGGCCGCGCCGAAGCCGCCGGAGCCCGGGCGGAAACTGGGCATCTTCCGCCCGGTGGTCTACGACGGCAGCGCGCTGGTGCTGTACGCACTCCGGGAGGAGATGGGGCGGGAGGCCTTCGAGCGGCTTCAGCGGGAATGGACCGGCACGCACCGGGACGCCGTGGCGGCCACGGAGGACTTCACCGAGCTGGCCTCGGACATCGCCGGGCGTGACCTCTCGGCCTTCTTCGAGGGCTGGCTGTACGGGGCGAAGACCCCGCCCATGCCGGGGCACCCGGACTGGAAGGCGGACGCTCGCGCGGCGCCCGGGCCCGCCAGGGCGGGGAATACTCGCGTGACTGGCCCGGCGCACCGTGCGACCATCGACAGGTCGGCGGCTGGGCGGGAATCCTCCGAGGACCCCGCGCGTTGACGCCACTGACAGTCTGCGGACCTCCATCGACGTAAAGGATCAAATGACCTCCTCTTCATCCCCTTCCCAGGACGCATTCACCGAGGGCCGCCGGGCCGACGCCCTGATGGAAGAGGACGTCGCCTGGAGCTACGAGATCGACGGCGAGCGGGACGGCGACCAGTACGACCGCTCGGACCGCGCGGCGCTGCGGCGTGTGGCGGGTCTGTCGACCGAACTCGAGGACATCACCGAGGTCGAGTACCGACAGCTGCGCCTGGAGCGCGTGGTGCTGGTCGGCGTCTGGACCTCCGGAACCATCCAGGACGCGGAGAACTCGCTCGCCGAGCTGGCCGCCCTCGCCGAGACGGCGGGCGCCCTCGTGCTGGACGGCGTGATCCAGCGGCGCGACAAGCCGGACCCGGCGACCTACATCGGCTCCGGCAAGGCGATGGAGCTCCGCGACATCGTGCTGGAGACCGGTGCCGACACCGTCGTGTGCGACGGTGAGCTCAGCCCCGGCCAGCTCATCCACCTCGAAGACGTCGTCAAGGTGAAGGTGGTCGACAGGACCGCCCTGATCCTCGACATCTTCGCCCAGCACGCCAAGAGCCGTGAGGGCAAGGCCCAGGTCTCGCTCGCCCAGATGCAGTACATGCTGCCCAGGCTCCGCGGCTGGGGCCAGTCGCTGTCCCGGCAGATGGGTGGCGGTGGCTCGGGCTCCTCGGGCGGCGGCATGGCCACCCGTGGTCCCGGTGAGACCAAGATCGAGACGGACCGGCGGCGGATCCGCGAGAAGATGGCGAAGATGCGCCGGGAGATCGCGGAGATGAAGACGGGCCGGGAGATCAAGCGGCAGGAACGGCGCCGCAACAGGGTCCCCTCGGTCGCCATCGCCGGTTACACCAACGCGGGCAAGTCCTCGCTGCTCAACCGCCTCACGGGCGCCGGCGTGCTGGTGGAGAACGCCCTGTTCGCCACCCTCGACCCGACCGTGCGCCGGGCCGAGACGCCCAGCGGCCGTGTCTACACCCTGGCCGACACCGTCGGCTTCGTACGGCACCTGCCGCACCATCTCGTCGAGGCGTTCCGCTCCACCATGGAGGAGGTCGGCGACTCCGACCTGATCGTCCACGTGGTGGACGGTTCGCACCCGGCGCCGGAGGAGCAGCTGGCCGCGGTGCGCGAGGTGATCCGTGACGTGGGCGCGGTGGACGTGCCCGAGATCGTGGTCATCAACAAGGCGGACGCGGCGGACCCGCTGGTCCTGCAGCGGCTGCTGCGCATCGAGAAGCACTCGATCGCGGTGTCGGCGCGCACGGGCGAGGGCATCCCCGAGCTGCTGGCCATGATCGACGCCGAGCTGCCTCGGCCCGAGGTCGGGATCGAGGCGCTCGTGCCCTACACGCGCGGCGACCTGGTGGCACGGGTGCACGCCGAGGGCGAGGTGATCTCCGAGGAGCACACCCCGGAGGGCACGCTGCTCAAGGCCCGGGTGCACGAGGAGCTGGCGGCGGACCTCGGTCCGTTCGTGCCGGTCGTCTCGGCCTGATCCGGCCCGGTCCGCCGGCCGGTCACCAACGCCCGAAGGGCCGCTCCCCCGCGGGGGAGCGGCCCTTCGGGCGTTGGTGCGGTGAGCGGCGGCGTGACGTGTGCGGTGCGTGTGCCCGCCGCGGTGCCGAGCCGGCCGTGTCGCGCTGCGGCACGGCCGGCGTACGCGGTCAGCTCCGGCCGGCGAACTTGTCGCTCATCGAGGTGAAGACCGCCTCGGCGCCCTCGCCGAGGCTCGGTCCGGCGAGCCAGCCGGCGGTGACCGGGCCGATCGAGGTGTTCGACACCAGCGCCAGCTTGCCGTCCTCCTGCTCGGCGAACCAGCCGCCGCCGGAGGAGCCGCCGGTCATGGTGCAGCCGATGCGGTACATCGTGGGCTGCTCGGGGCTGATCGAGAGCCGACCCGGCTTGTCGATGCACTTGTACATCTTGGCGCCGTCGAACGGCGGAGCGGCCGGGTAGCCCCAGGCACCCATGGCGTCGATGTCGGCGACGGCCGGGGTGCCGAAGCTGACCGGCAGCGCGGCGCCGACGGTCTCCTCCAGGGACTTGCCGCTGCCGTCCTCGGGGGTCACGTGGAGCACGGCGTAGTCGTACGGGGCTCCCGCGCCGCCGGTCGTGGCGCCCTGAGTGATCCATTCGCCGGAGGTGGTGACCCAGTCGGCCCAGAACACGCCGTACGGGGCGACCTCGGAGGAGGCGGCGCCGTTCAGTTCGTTCGCGGACCTGGCGCTGTCGTTGTAGGCCGGGACGAAGGCGATGTTGCGGAACCAGCCGCCCTCCTGGCCCGCGTGCACGCAGTGACCCGCGGTCCACACCAGGTTGGACTTGCCGGGGTTGGC
Source organism: Streptomyces sp. GC420 (assembly GCF_009916105.1). GTDB lineage: Bacteria > Actinomycetota > Actinomycetes > Streptomycetales > Streptomycetaceae > Streptomyces. Next base: position 35,984 of record NZ_JAAAXQ010000001.1, read on the forward strand.
GGGGTCCTTGACGATCGTGCCGGAGCAGACCGCCTGGCCCTCCGGGGTGTCGAAGACGATCTTGCCGACCGGAGCGGCGTAGTCGTGGTACGGCGTCTTCTCCGCCTCGGCCTCGACCGGCTCGGGCTCCGGGTCCGTCACACCCTGGTCGGCGGCGGCGTCACTGGCCGACATCGTCCTGGCCGGCGGCTCCGCCTCCTGGATCCGCTCCGGCTTCCACAGGCCTTCGATGACCGGGTTGACGAAGTCCTTCGCCTCGCGCAGCCAGTCGTCCTTGTCCCAGTTCTTCCAGGCGCCGTTCTTCCACTTGTCGACGTCGATGCCGTGCTCCTTGAGCCGGTCGGCGATGTCGGCCAGATCCCCGGCGTCGCTGCCGGCGGCCTGGGAGGCGGTGGAGCTCGGCTTGGCGTTCGCCTCGTCCTCGGACGGACCGCAGGCCGTGGCGGTGAGAGTCAGGGCGGTGACAAGCCCGGTGGCGACCACCAGCGGACGTATGGATCGCATTGTGCAGAAACCCCCGATAGGTTCTTTTTTTACAGTTGTGAGATCCGGTGGGTGAGTTGTGCGGGCGGTAAGCCGCCATGTACACGTCACTCGATCAGCATCCCGGCAGCCGTCTTCGAAGCCGAAGTGCGGCCCCCCACTATGCCCGTTGGGAAGCTCTCGCACGGCATGGGGTCCGATTCGCGAGATCCGGTGAACGGCCCCCGGGACCGCCCTCCTCTTCCCGGGCCCCGGGCGCGTGGCCGCTCGGGCGTGACCGGCCGCCGGACACACTCGTACCGCCGCGTGCGGCGGAGGGTGGACGGATCGATCGCATCGTGTGACTCCCCCTGGACAACGCTCGAACCCCTGAGCCGGCCGGGCTCCCCACCCGGCCGGTCACGGTGCACCGACAGGGACTCCACCATGCCGGTGTCGTAGGGGACGGCGTCCGACCGGCTCTTGGTTCCTGGGCCAAGGATCTTCCGCGTGACCGTGATCCGCCGCGAGCCGCGTCGTTGGTAGGTACGGAGGCCCGAGCCGTACGTCCGGCGGTGCGGCCGCCCCTGGAGCGACACCACCGGAAGGACCGAGTTCCGTGGCCGTGACCGAACCCGCGCGGGTGGCAGCACCGTCTGCCGCACCGTCCCAGAAAGCCGGCAACGCTCCCGGCGTGATCCCGCGGCGGTCCGGCTCCGGCGGAACCGGTGACGGGACCGTGCGCGGCGGGATCGCCCCCGCGTACGAGGAGATCCTGCGGAGGCAGTCGCTGCGCGAATCGGCGGCCCGGACCTATGCCCGCTCGCTCCCCGTCGTGCCCGTGCGGGCCAGGGGTCTGACGATCGAGGGCGCCGACGGCCGCCGCTACCTGGACTGCCTCTCCGGAGCCGGAACCCTGGCGCTCGGCCACAACCACCCGGTCGTCCTCGAAGCCATCAGGAAGGTCCTCGACTCCGGCGCCCCGCTCCAAGTCCTCGACCTCGCCACCCCCGTCAAGGACGCCTTCGTCACCGAACTGTTCGCCACGCTGCCGTGCGGGCTCGCCGACCGAGCCCGGGTCCAGTTCTGCGGGCCGGCCGGCACCGACGCCGTGGAGGCCGCGCTCAAACTCGTGCGCACCGCGACCGGCCGCAGCGGAGTCCTCGCCTTCACCGGCGCCTACCACGGCATGACCGCCGGCGCCCTCGACGTCTCCGGCGGCGCCCGGGAGCCCCGGGTCACCCGGCTGCCGTACCCGCAGGACTACCGCTGCCCCTTCGGTGCCGGCGGCGAGCGCGGCGCCGAACTCGCCGCCCGCCTCACCGAGAGCCTGCTCGACGACCCCAAGAGCGGGGTGGGCGCACCCGCCGGGATGATCCTCGAACCCGTGCAGGGTGAGGGCGGGGTCGTCCCCGCACCGGACTCCTGGGTGCGCACGATGCGGAGGATCACCGAAGAACGCTCCGTCCCGCTGATCGCCGACGAGGTGCAGACGGGCGTCGGACGCACCGGGGCCTTCTGGGCGGTGCAGCACAGCGGCGTCGTACCCGATGTGATGGTGCTCTCCAAGGCCATCGGCGGCAGCCTGCCGCTCGCCGTCATCGTCTACCGGGAAGACCTCGACGTATGGCAGCCCGGTGCCCATGCCGGCACCTTCCGCGGCAACCAGCTCGCCATGGCCGCGGGCGCCGCCACCCTCGCCCACGTGCGGGAGAACGGGCTCGCGGAGCGTGCGCGCGTGCTGGGCGCCCGGATGAAGCGTGAGCTCCAGCGCCTCGCCGCCGAGTTCGACTGCGTCGGGGACGTACGCGGGAGAGGGCTGATGCTCGGCGTGGAGCTCGTCGACCCCGGGGCCGCGGACCCGTCCTCCTCCGGCCCACCGCCCGCCGCGCCCCGACTGGCGGCCGCCGTGCAGCGGGAATGCCTGCGCCGCGGCCTGATCGTCGAACTCGGCGGCCGCCACGCCTGCGTCGTACGACTGCTGCCGCCGCTCATCATCACCGACGAACAGGCCTCGGCGGTGCTCGACCGTCTCGCCGACGCGCTGGCCGCCGCCGTACGCACCTACGCACCACCCCGTTGACTCCAGCCCTCCAGCCCTTCAGCCCTTCAGCCCTTCAGCCCTCCAGCCCTTCAGCCTCCGGCCGCTGCCGCCGCACGGTCCGCACCGCCCCCTCATACAAGGAAGGCCCCGTGAACCCCAGCCCCCAGGCCGGTACTCCCGCGATCCGGACGCCCGGAAACGACACGAAGACCCCGGAGGCCACCGCGACCGGCGCGGTCCCGGCCGAACTCCGAACGGGAACCGCCCGTCCGGCCCCGTCCGGCGCCCGGCCACCGACGGAGTCGGCCCCCACCGTCCCGCGCCAGCTCGACGGCGCCCGCGAGTCGCGCGACGCCGCGGGGGACGCGGTGACACGTCGCCGTGCCACGGGCACGGACCCGGCCGTGAGCCCGCGGCTTCCACGGGTCACCGGAGCCGGCGACGAGGCTTCCGATCCGCTCGACGACGCCGATCCCCGCAGGGCGGCGGAGGCCGCCGCGGTCGAGAACCTGCTCCGCTGCTGGGTCCGCGAGCACGACATCCCCCGGCCGTCGGGGGCGGAGCTGCGCCTGCCGCTCCCCGCCTGCGGATCGGCGCTCGTCGTACCCGTGCGGTACTGGTCGGCCACGGGCTGGCACCGCTTCGGGCCGGCCAGGCTCGAAGCCGCCCCGCACCGCGCGCCCGAGGCGGACGCGGTCACCGTCGCCGCGCTCCTCGCACGAGAGGCGGCAGTCGCGTCACGCTCCCCGGGTGCGGGTGCGGGTGCGGGTGCGGGTGCGGGTGCGGGTGCGTCGGACACGGCCACACCTGTCACGGCCGGGCACGCGGGGACCGCGCCGGCGCCGGGCCCGCACCGTGAGGCGGGCACCGATCTCGTGGCCCGCGTCGCGGACTCCGTCCTGCGCACCGCCGTCTTCATCGCCGACCGCCGGGCCTCGCCCGGCGACAGGGCGGAGGAGCTGTTCCTCAGCGCCGAGCAGTCCCTGCTGCTCGGCCACCCGATGCACCCGACCCCCAAGAGCCGCGAAGGTCTCTCCGAGGCCGAGACACGGCTCTACTCACCCGAACTGCGCGGCTCCTTCCCCCTGCACTGGATAGGTGTGGACCACTCCGTGCTGGCCACCGACTCCGCTTGGACAGAGCGCGGCCGCCCGGTGCCCGCCGCAGTGCTCACCGCGCGACTCGCCGGCGAAGGCCTCCGGGTCCCCGACCACACCGCCCTGCTGCCTCTGCACCCCTGGCAGGCACACGAGCTGAGGCACCGCCCCGACGTCGCGGCCCTCCTCGAAGCGGGACTCCTCCACGACCTCGGCGCCCACGGCGAGCCCTGGCACCCCACCTCCTCCGTACGCACCGTCCACCGGCCCGGCGCTCCGGTGATGCTGAAACTCTCCCTCGGCCTGCGCATCACCAATTCCCGCCGCGAGAACCTCCGCAAGGAACTCCACCGCGGCACCGAGGTGCACCGGCTGCTGCGGACCTGGCTGACCGAGCGGTGGCAGTCCGCGCACCCCGGCTTCGACATCGTCAGGGACCCCGCCTGGCTGGCGGTCGACGGACCCGGCGGAACACCCGTGCCCGGCCTCGACGCCATGCTCAGGCACAACCCCTTCGGCCCCGGCGACGACGCCGTCTGCGTCGCCGGGCTCACCTCACCACGTCCCTGGCCAGGCGAGCCCGTCATGCGTTCCCGTCTCGCCAGGACCGTGGACCGTCTCGCCACCCGGACCGGCCGGCCCGCCACGGCCGTGGCCGCGGAGTGGTTCCTGCGCTACCTCGAAGCCGTCGTACGCCCGGTGCTCGGGCTCGACGGGGCCGCGGGCATCGCCCTCGAGGCGCACCAGCAGAACACCCTCGTCCTGCTCGACACCGAGGGCTGGCCTGCCGGCGGCCGCTACCGCGACAACCAGGGCTACTACTTTCGGGAGTCCCACCGCTCCGCGCTCGACGCCCGGCTGCCCGGCATCGGCAGCCTCAGCGACACGTTCGTGTCCGACGAGGTCACCGACGAGCGGTTCGCCTACTACCTCGGCATCAACAACGTCCTCGGCCTCATCGGGGCCTTCGGGTCCCAGGGCCTGACCGACGAACGTGTCCTCCTGGCCGCGTTCCGCCGCTTCCTCGCGGACGCCACCGCACTCGGTTCCCCCCTGCCGGAACGCCTCCTCGACTCGCCCGTCCTGCGCTGCAAGGCCAATCTGCTCACCCGGCTGCACGGCCTCGACGAACTCGTCGGACCCGTCGACACCCAGTCCGTCTACGTCACGATCGCCAACCCCCTGCACGCATGAACGCCACCCCGGCACACGAGAGGAGGACGTCACCGTGCGAGGCATCGAAACCGGCCCCGGGCAGGAAGCCGTCACCGGGAACGGCGCCCCGTCGGGCAGCACCGACGACGCCCTCGACGACACCATCGACCTGCACCTCACCGAGGAGGTGATCCCGCTCCTCGAAGAGGATCCCGAGCCCCCCGACCCCGGACCCGGGACGGGCGACCTGCTCGACTCCGTCCCCGGCTGGGGTCCCGTCACCACCCCCGCCGGCGTCTTCCAGCTCGTACCCGTGCGCGTCGAGCGCGACCTGCCGCTCCTCACCCGCTGGATGAACGACCCGGCGGTCGCCCCGTTCTGGGGTCTCGACGGTCCGGCCGGGACCACCGCCGCCCACCTCGAGTCCCAGCTGGCGGGGGACGGCCGCAGCATCCCCTGCCTCGGAGTCCTCGGCGGCACACCGATGAGCTACTGGGAGATCTACCGTGCCGATCTCGACACCGTGGCCCGCCACTACCCGGCACGCCCCCACGACACCGGCCTCCACCTCCTCGTCGGAGGCGTGGCCGACCGGGGCCGCGGCATCGGCACCACACTGCTGCGAGCCGTCGCCGACCTGGTGTTCGACAAACGCCCGCGGTGCGCCCGCGTCATCGCGGAACCCGACCTCCGCAACGCGCCGTCCATCGCGGCCTTCCTGGGCGCGGGCTTCCGGTTCGCGGCCGAGGCCGACCTCCCCGACAAGCGCGCGGCCCTCATGATCCGGGACCGTGCGCTGCGCCACCTCCTCCCACCGAATCCGCACAGCGGCACCGCCGTCCCCGCCACGGTGCCCGGCCGCTTTCCCGAGCGGTGACCCCCCGCTTGTCAGTGCCGCACCGTAGGCTGGTCGACCTATGACGAAGCCTTCACTCCCCGAGCTCCTCCATGCCGCCGTCACCGCCGTCGGCGGCGTGGAAAGACCTGGTCAGGTCGCCATGGCCGAAGCCGTCGGCCAGGCCGTCGAGGACGGCTCCCACCTGTTGATCCAGGCCGGCACAGGCACCGGCAAATCGCTCGGCTATCTGGTGCCGGCGCTGGCCCACGGGGAGCATGTCGTCGTCGCCACCGCCACGCTGGCGCTGCAGCGCCAGCTGGTCGAGCGTGACCTTCCGCGTACGGTCGAGGCACTGCACCCGCTGCTGCGCCGTCGCCCCCAGTACGCCATGCTCAAGGGCCGTTCCAACTACCTGTGTCTGCACCGCCTCCACGAGGGCATGCCGGACGACGAGGAGGACGCCCTCTTCGACCAGTTCGAGGCCGCCGCGCCCACCAGCAAGCTGGGCAAGGACCTGCTGCGGCTGCGCGACTGGGCCGACGAGACGGAGACGGGCGACCGGGACGGTCTGAGCCCGGGTGTCTCGGACCGTGCCTGGTCCCAGGTGTCGGTGTCCTCCCGCGAGTGCCTCGGCGCGTCGAAGTGCGCGTACGGCGCGGAGTGCTTCGCCGAGGCCGCCCGGGAGCGCGCCAAGCTCGCCGATGTCGTCGTCACCAACCACGCGCTGCTGGCCATCGACGCCATCGAGGGTGCGCCCGTGCTGCCGCAGCACGAGGTGCTGATCGTCGACGAGGCCCACGAACTGGTCTCCCGCGTCACCGGTGTCGCCACCGGCGAACTCACCCCCGGCCAGGTCAACCGCGCCGTCCGCAGGGCCGCGAAGCTGGTCGACGAGAAGGTCGCGGACGCGCTGCAGACCGCCGCCGAATCCTTCGAACGGCTGATGGAGCTCGCTCTGCCCGGCCGGCTGGAGAAGATCCCTGAGGACCTGTCGTACTGCCTGATGGCGCTCCGCGACGCGGCGCGCACGGTGATCTCGGCACTCGGCTCCACGCGCGACAAATCCGTCCAGGACGAGGACGCGGTGCGCAAACAGGCCCTGGCCGCCGTCGAGAACGTGCACGCCGTCGCGGAGCGCATCGCGGGCGGCTCAGAGTACGACGTCGTCTGGTACGAACGGCACGACCGTTTCGGCGCCTCGCTGCGTGTCGCCCCGCTGTCGGTCTCGGGCCTGCTGAGGGAGAAGCTCTTCGAGGACCGATCCGTCGTCCTCACCTCCGCCACGCTCAAGCTCGGCGGTGACTTCAACGGTGTGGGCGCCTCGCTGGGCCTGGCTCCGGAAGGCACCGAGGGGGAGGACATCCCGGTGTGGCGGGGGATCGACGTCGGGTCCCCCTTCGACTATCCCAAGCAGGGCATCCTGTATGTCGCAAAGCATCTGTCCCGGCCGGCGCGCGACGGTGAGCGCGGTGACATGCTCGACGAGCTCACCGAGCTGATCCGGGCCGCGGGCGGCCGTACGCTCGGGCTCTTCTCCTCGATGCGCGGCGCCCAGTCGGCCGCGGAGGAACTGCGGTCCCGCATCCCTGAGTTCCCCATCCTGCTGCAGGGCGAGGAGACGCTGGGCGAGCTGATCAAGAACTTCGCGGCCGATCCCGGAACCTGCCTGTTCGGCACGCTCTCGCTCTGGCAGGGCGTGGACGTGCCGGGCGCGAGCTGCCAGCTGGTGGTCATGGACAAGATCCCGTTCCCGCGGCCCGACGATCCTCTGATGAGTGCCCGACAGAAGGCAGTCGAGGAGGCGGGCGGCAACGGCTTCATGGCGGTCGCCGCCACGCACGCGGCCCTGCTTATGGCGCAGGGCGCGGGCCGCCTGGTCCGGGCCTCGGGGGACAGGGGTGTGGTCGCCGTGCTGGATCCGAGGCTGGCCACGGCCCGCTACGGCAGCTATCTGCGCGCCTCTATGCCGGACTTCTGGTACACAGTGGACCGCAATCAGGTGCGCCGTTCCCTGGCTGTGATCGACGCCGCGGCGAAGGCGTCCTCCGACCCGTCCTCCGGAGCCTGACCGGCGCCCTGTCGATCGAGGGGACATGGCTGGGCCCCGGAACCGGCGCAGTTGGTTCCGGGGCCCGGTCGGTCGGGGTGTGTCGGTGTCACACCCGGCGCAGTACCGCCACCACCTTGCCGAGGATCGTCGCCTCGTCACCGGGGATAGGCTGGTACGCGGAGTTGTGCGGCAGCAGCCAGACATGGCCGTCCTCGCGCTTGAACCGCTTCACCGTGGCTTCGCCGTCCAGCATGGCTGCCACGATGTCGCCGTTCTCGGCGACCGGCTGTCGGCGGACCGTCACCCAGTCACCGTCGCAGATGGCGGCCTCGATCATCGAGTCACCGACGACCTTGAGGACGAAGAGCTCACCGTCACCGACGAGCTGCCGGGGGAGGGGGAACACGTCCTCGACCGATTCCTCGGCGAGGATGGGACCACCGGCGGCGATCCGGCCGACCAGCGGCACGTACGACGCGGCGGGCTTGCCCGCGGTGTCGGTGGGCTGCGCGCTCGGCTGGTCGGAGCCGCGCACTTCGTAAGCCCGGGGGCGGTGCGGGTCACGGCGCAGGAATCCCTTGCGCTCCAGCGCCATGAGCTGGTGTGCGACGGACGACGTACTGGACAGGCCGACCGCTTGGCCGATCTCCCGCATCGACGGAGGGTATCCGCGGCGCTGCACGGAGTCCCTGATCACCTCGATGACCCGACGCTGCCGGTCCGTGAGCCCGGTGCTGTCCGCGCGGATTCCCGGAGGCCGGCCCGGCAGCGAGCGTGCGGGCTTCTGCCCCTCGTGGTTCGTGGCTGCGTCGTTCATGGCATGCACCGGGTCGAGTCGGCTCTGGGAGCGGTTCTGGGCGGTGATGGTGGCGCTGTCTGCGGTGGTGGTCACGGCGGCCCCTCTCGTATGTTCTCCCTAGCTCGACAACGGTAGTTGCTATCGAAAGGTTGCGCCAAACACACGTTCGAGTGAAATTTCGCAATAGGCCTTACGTGATCATGCGACAGGGTGTATAGCGATGCTCTCGAACTTCCGGCATACCGGGGTGAACGGCCCGCTCCGGTTGTTCGGCGGGACCTCGCCCCGGTGCGGCACCCCGCCCCCCTGTGCCGGAGGGGTGTTCTCTCCCGTAGTCTCTGCTCGTCCCCGCGAAGGCTTCGCCGGTCCCTTCGGCCGGTCCTGCGCGCATGCCCTGCCAATGGCCGGAAAGTGCGACACGCCAAGGGTTCGATTCGGCAGCGAAACCCCAGATGTAGTGGTTGGATTGAAGTTGCCGCCCAGAAGTTGTGGTCCTTGGTGCTCCGGGCGCTCCGGCATCGCCTATGCTGGTGGCTGCTTCGCGGGGGGTCGGAAGGCCCTGGCGAGGCCGTTCAGTCGTGCTGTGAAGGAGGGTTGGGAACGATGCACTGCCCCTTCTGCAGGCACCCCGACAGCCGGGTCGTCGACAGTCGTACGACCGATGACGGCACGTCGATCCGCAGGCGCCGTCAGTGCCCCGACTGCTCCCGCCGTTTCACCACGGTGGAGACCTGCTCGCTGATGGTGGTCAAGCGGAGCGGGGTGACCGAGCCCTTCAGTCGGACCAAGGTCATCAATGGCGTGCGCAAGGCGTGCCAGGGGAGGCCCGTCACGGAGGACGCGCTCGCCCAGCTCGGCCAGCGGGTCGAGGAGGCGGTGCGTGCCACCGGCAGCGCCGAGCTGACGACGCACGACGTGGGGCTGGCCATACTCGGCCCGTTGCAGGAACTCGACCTCGTCGCGTATCTGCGGTTCGCCTCCGTCTACCGGGCCTTCGACTCGCTCGAGGACTTCGAGGCCGCGATCGCGGAGCTGCGTGCCGGGCGGCCCCCCGCCCACAGTGGAACGGGAGAGACCGAAGGGGCCCCTGGGGCCCAGGTCCCCGTGTCCGCCACCGCCGCCGACTGACACGGCGGCACACCGGACCCGTCCGGGATGCGCCGACGCGTCCCGGGCAGAAGACAGACACCGTGCCCCGGAAGATTTGGGCACATCAGGGCGTTTTCGCCCGCATATGGGAGGCGGCACATGACAGAGACGACGAGCGGCCCGGCACGAGGTTCCCGCGCCAAGAGCGGCAAGGCGAGCAAGGGCCTGCGCATCGAGCGCATCCACACCACCCCCGGCGTGCACCCGTACGACGAGGTGGAATGGGAGCGCCGTGACGTCGTCATGACCAACTGGCGCGACGGCTCGGTCAACTTCGAGCAGCGTGGCGTCGAGTTCCCCGCCTTCTGGGCGGTGAACGCGGTCAACATCGTCACCAGCAAGTACTTCCGCGGCGCGGTCGGCACCCCGCAGCGCGAGACGAGCCTCAAGCAGCTCATCGACCGCATCGTGAAGACGTACCGCAAGGCCGGCGAGGACCACGGCTACTTCGCCTCCCCCGCCGACGCCGAGATCTTCGAGCACGAGCTTGCCCACGCCCTGCTCCACCAGATCTTCAGCTTCAACTCCCCGGTGTGGTTCAACGTCGGCACGCCGCAGCCCCAGCAGGTCTCCGCCTGCTTCATCCTTTCCGTCGACGACTCCATGGAGTCGATCCTCGACTGGTACAAGGAAGAGGGCATGATCTTCAAGGGCGGCTCCGGCGCCGGCCTGAACCTCTCCCGCATCCGCTCCTCCAAGGAACTCCTCTCCTCCGGCGGCAACGCCTCCGGCCCGGTCTCCTTCATGCGCGGGGCCGACGCCTCCGCGGGAACCATCAAGTCCGGCGGCGCCACCCGCCGCGCGGCCAAGATGGTCATCCTCGACGTCGACCACCCCGACATCGAGGACTTCATCGAGACCAAGGTGAAGGAGGAGGAGAAGATCCGCGCCCTGCGCGACGCGGGCTTCGACATGGACCTGGGCGGCGACGACATCACGTCCGTCCAGTACCAGAACGCCAACAACTCGGTCCGTGTGAACGACGAGTTCATGAAGGCCGTGGAGAGCGGCGGCAAGTTCGGACTGCGCGCCCGGATGACCGGTGACGTCATCGAAGAGGTCGAGGCCAAGGCGCTCTTCCGCAAGATGGCCGAGGCCGCCTGGGCCTGCGCGGACCCCGGCATCCAGTACGACGACACCATCAACCGCTGGCACACCTGCCCCGAGTCCGGCCGCATCAACGGCTCGAACCCGTGCAGCGAGTACATGCACCTGGACAACACGTCCTGCAACCTCGCCTCGCTGAACCTGATGAAGTTCCTCAAGGACGACGGCGAGGGCCACCAGTCCTTCGACATCGAGCGCTTCTCCAGGGTCGTCGAACTCGTCATCACGGCGATGGACATCTCCATCTGCTTCGCCGACTTCCCGACCGAGAAGATCGGCGTCAACACCCGCGCCTTCCGCCAGCTGGGCATCGGCTACGCCAACCTCGGCGCCCTGCTCATGGCCACCGGCCACGCCTACGACTCCGACGGCGGCCGCGCCCTGGCAGGTGCCATCACCTCGCTGATGACGGGAACGTCCTACCGCCGCTCCGCCGAACTCGCCGCCGTCGTGGGCCCGTACGAGGGCTACGCCCGCAACGCCGAGCCCCACAAGCGCGTCATGAAGCAGCACGCCGACGCCAACGCGACGGCCGTCCGCACGGACGACCTGGACACCCCGATCTGGGCCGCCGCCACGGAGGCCTGGCAGGACGTGATCCGCCTCGGCGAGAAGAACGGCTTCCGCAACTCCCAGGCGTCCGTCATCGCCCCGACCGGCACCATCGGCCTGGCGATGTCCTGCGACACCACCGGCCTCGAGCCCGACCTCGCGCTGGTCAAGTTCAAGAAGCTGGTCGGCGGCGGCTCGATGCAGATCGTCAACGGAACCGTTCCGCAGGCGCTGCGCCGCCTCGGCTACCAGCCGGAGCAGATCGAGGCGATCGTCGCCCACATCGCCGAGCACGGCAACGTGATCGACGCCCCGGGGCTCAAGCAGGAGCACTACGAGGTCTTCGACTGCGCCATGGGCGAGCGCTCCATCTCCGCGATGGGCCACGTCCGCATGATGGCGGCGATCCAGCCGTGGATCTCCGGCGCCCTCTCCAAGACGGTGAACCTGCCCGAGTCCGCCACGGTCGAGGACGTCGAAGAGGTCTACTTCGAGGCCTGGAAGATGGGCGTCAAGGCGCTCGCCATCTACCGCGACAACTGCAAGGTGGGCCAGCCGCTCTCCGCCAAGAAGAAGGACCGGAAGGCCGAGCCCGCCGCGGAGAAGGCGGTCGAGCCGGCCAAGGTCGAGAAGGTCGTCGAGTACCGCCCGGTGCGCAAGCGCCTCCCCAAGGGACGGCCCGGCATCACCACCTCGTTCACGGTGGGGGGCGCCGAGGGTTACATGACGGCCAACTCCTACCCCGACGACGGTCTGGGCGAGGTCTTCCTGAAGATGTCCAAGCAGGGTTCGACCCTTGCGGGCATGATGGACGCCTTCTCCATCGCCGTCTCCGTCGGCCTGCAGTACGGCGTCCCGCTGGAGACGTACGTCTCGAAGTTCACGAACATGCGCTTCGAGCCCGCGGGCATGACGGACGACCCGGACGTGCGGATGGCCCAGTCGATCGTCGACTACATCTTCCGCCGCCTGGCGCTGGACTTCCTGCCGTTCGAGACCCGCTCCGCCCTCGGCATCCACTCTGCCGAGGAACGTCAGCGGCACCTGGAGACCGGCTCCTACGAGCAGTCCGTCGACGACGAGGACGTGGACGTGGAGGGCCTGGCCCAGTCCGCCCCCCGGCAGCAGGAACTGAAGGCGGTCGTCGCCGCCCCGAAGCCGGAGGCCGCCCAGCCCGCCCCGCAGGAGGCGCACACCTCGGCCGAACTCGTCGAGATGCAGCTCGGCATCCAGGCCGACGCGCCGCTCTGCTTCTCCTGCGGCACGAAGATGCAGCGCGCCGGCTCCTGCTACATCTGCGAGGGCTGCGGCTCGACGAGCGGCTGCAGCTGATACTGAGCACCGCCGGGGTGTGAGTCCTGCGGGTCAGGGCGGTGGAGCCGGGTCGTCGGCTCCACCGCCCTTCCCGTGGCCGACGCCCCTCCTACCGGTCTTCCGGCACGCGCAGCGCAGGGCCGCGGGGCAGAGCGAGGGGCGGCGAGCCATCGGCTCGCCGCCCCTCGGGCTCCCTCGTCGCGAGGCGCCGTCACTCCTTGCCCATCACCCGGGCGAAGTTCCTGGGGTCGGTGTCGAACCCGCGCAGGGAGGACCTCAGACGCCACGCGCCCGACTCGTCGCGGAAGAACTCGGCGACGGTCGCGGCCGTGGCGTCGGCCACCGGCGTGAAGTCACCGCCGCCGAGTTCCGTGTATCCCTCGGCGATGCGGTAGGAGGCCCGCCTGATGCGGCCGAACGGCTTACGGGACGCGCCCTGCTGTATCGCGATGCCCACGACGACCCGTGTGTACACCGGGGCCATGCGCTCCAGCTCCAGGGTCACGGCCTCGTCGATGCCCAGGCCCTGCCCGGTGCGGCTGTCCCGGTCGAGCGTGATGGTGCCGTCGGGCGAGCGGCTGTCGAAGTGCACGAGGTAGGCCGGCTCGCCGTACGGGCCCGTGCCGGTGTAGGTAGCGGCGATGATGTCGAGGTCGTCGTCCTCCTCACCGAGAGGACTGGGGTCCCACTTGAGTGTGATCTGGACCTTCCTGAGCCCCTTGTTGAGATCGCTCACCAGGCATTCCCCCTTCATTACGACCGGCAGGCACAACCTCCGATGTTGTCACGCCCGATGCCCCGGCAGGCCCGCGTTTCCGTTCCGGATGGCCTGATCTTTTCCATGATCACATGCGGTCGCCGTCCGGAGCCGTTCCGCTTCGCGGAGACCGGGGGAGAGGGAGAAGGGCGGCCGACCCGGCACGGGCCCGATCGTCACCGCGCTCGGGGTCCGGCGGTTTCCGTGAACGGCCGCCCGAGGGGGCCGGTGGACCGGTCCCCGCGGACGCCGCTCACCAGGGAGGGACCAAGGGCGCGCGGGGCCCCGTACGATGGCGCGGTGCTGGTCAAGTGGACTCGCTGCACCGTGGTGGACCGTAGGGGGTTCGAGCGGGGACAGCGGAGATGGGCGGGGTTGCTCGGCGAGCCGGGCTTCCGGGGGCAGAGCGGCGGATGGAGCCGGGGGCGCCCCGGGGTGGCGCACATATTCGCCTTCTGGGAGAGCCGTGCCTTCTACGACTCCTTCATGGCGCGCTCCCACGACCGCCTCGGCTCCTCGCAACTGGGGACCTTCACGAACGCGCAGGTCAAGCTGTTCGACCATCGCTTCGATGTGAAGACCGGCTTCGAGCCGCGCTTCACGGACGCCGATGTCGTACGGGTCGCCCACTGCAGGGTGCACCCCGACCGCGTCGACAATTTCGTTCTCATGCAGGAGAAGGTCTGGAACCCGGCGATGGCGGGCTCGCCCGGGATGCTGCGCGGGCTGTTCGGGGAGGCTCCCGGGAACGAGTTCCTGGTGCTGTCCATGTGGCGGTCGGCCGCCGAGCACGGCAAATACCGCGCGGAGCGGATAGAGCGCCTGTCCCTGCGCGCCCAGACGGAGGCGGACCTCGCCGCGCTCGCCGGAGACGTGGTGGACCTGGAGCCGACCTGGACGGTGTGACCGCGCACCGGCGCCGTGTCGGCGCAGGTGCTCCGTCTCCACGGGTTGCCGGGCGCCGACTGCCCGATATCTACTGGATTGCCGAGTCGGGGTCGTCACATCGCGGGCACGGGCGCCCGTACGAGCCCCGTTCGATCTAGGGTTGCGGCATGGCACGACCTCGGCGCATTGTCCTGATCCGGCACGGAGAGTCGGAGGGCAATGCCGACGACACGGTGTACGAACGGGAGCCCGATCACGCACTGCGACTCACCGCGACCGGACGCAAACAGGCCGAGGAGGCCGGGGTGCGGATGCGCCGGCTGTTCGGGCAGGAGCGGGTCAGCGCCTACGTCTCCCCGTACCGGCGCACGCATGAGACGTTCCACCGCCTCGGACTCGACCCCTCGCTGGTGCGGGTACGGGAGGAGCCCAGACTGCGCGAGCAGGACTGGGGGAACTGGCAGGACCGGGAGGACGTCCGGCTGCAGAAGGCGTACCGGGACGCGTACGGGCACTTCTTCTACCGATTCGCGCAGGGCGAGTCCGGGGCCGATGTCTACGACCGGGTGGGGGCCTTCCTGGAGAGCCTCTACCGCAGTTTCGAGAAGCCGGACCATCCGCCGAACGTCCTGATCGTCACCCACGGGCTGACGATGCGGCTGTTCTGCATGAGGTGGTTCCACTGGACGGTCGCGGAGTTCGAGTCACTGTCCAACCCGGGGAACGCGGATTCGAGGACGCTCATGCTGGGGGACGACGGTAAATACCGGCTCGACCGGCCCTTCGAGCGCTGGTGCACCCCCGAACCCTACGACCTCACCCATTAGAGTGACTGTGCGATGATCGCTGACCCCTCCCCCCGCCCGAGCGACCGGACCGGTGCGGACGACCCGCGCTTTGAGAGAGCACTGGCCAGCCTGCGGGGACTGGCCGTGGGAGACGCCCTCGGCTCCCAGTTCTTCGTACCGGCGAACTATCCGCTGCTGAAGCGGCGGGAACTCCCCGAGGGCCCCTGGTGCTGGACGGACGACACGGAAATGGCCTGCTCGGTGCTGGCCGTGCTCGCCCGCCACGGCCGCATCGACCAGGACGCCCTGGCCGGCTCCTTCGCCGACCACCACGACTTCGACCGCGGCTACGGCCCCGCCGTCAACAGGCTGCTGCGGCTGGTCAGGGAGGGCGGCGACTGGCGGGAGCTGTCCGCCGCGCTGTTCAACGGGCAGGGGTCGTGGGGCAACGGCGCGGCCATGCGGATCGCCCCGCTGGGCGCCTGGTACGCCGACGACCCGGAGCAGGCCGCACACCAGGCCGAGATCTCCGCCTACCCCACCCACCAGCACCGCGAGGCCGTCGTAGGCGCCATGGCAGTCGCCGCGGCCGCCGCCCTCGTGGCCGCGCCACCGGAGCCGCCGGAGCCCGGGGCCCTGCTCGACGCCGTCGTCGACCTGGTGCCGCGCAGCGCCGTCCAGGCCGGCCTGCGCCGGGCCCGCGGCATGCTCGACTACGCCGACGTGACCACGGTCGCGGCCGTGCTGGGGTGCGGACGCAGGACCAGCGCGCACGACACGGTGCCGTTCGCCCTGTGGGCCGCCGCCCGGAACCTCGGCGACTACGAGGAGGCGTTCTGGGCGACCGCTCAGGCGGGCGGGGACGTCGACACCAACTGCGCGATCGTCGGGGGAGTGCTGGGTGCGGGGCGGACGGGGGCGCCGCCGGAGAGCTGGGTCCGGAACACGGAGTCACTGCCCGACTGGGTGCCGACGGCTCTCTGAGCGGTCTGAGAATCCGGCGCCCTCCTCCGGTGGTGCCGGAGTCCGTGGTGCCGGCCCCGGAGTGTCACGGTCCTGCCACAGTGCCGCCGGAGCGCGCTGACGCCCAGCGCACGGTACTAGCGTGTCCGGGACCGCGCCGCGTTGATCATGGTCGGCGGGCGAACGAGACGCCGGGGCCCGGACGCCGTACCGAGGCGGCGAGGAGGGCCCGGCCGGGAGGGGGGCCTGTGGCCGATACACCCGATACGCCTGACATACCTGACGCGCCAAGGGTGCCGGACGGGGCCGACGTGCGGGAGACGACCGGCGAGCCCGGCGCCCCAGGGGCAGCGGGGGCCGCAGGAGCAGCGCCCGCCGAGTCCGGGGAGATGGCGGTCGGGGCGTCCGGGCCCGAGGCCGTCGAGGGGTCCCGGTCCTCCGGTTCCGGGCCCGTGCCGCATGGGGCCACGCCCTCCGGGTCCGGCTCGGCGCCGGGCGCGGGGGAACCCGGCGGGGCAGCCGGCACCGCGGGCGCCACGCGGGAGCCCGTGCCGCCGCGGGCGTCCGCCGCGTCGACGGCGGCCGGGAGCGGTTCGGCGGATACCCGGCAGCCGGCCCGCCCGGGCCATCCCGGTCACGCCGCCCGTTCCCGGTCCTCCTCCCCGGGTGCCGCCCCGCGCGGCGCGGCCGCGCACACCGGTCAGGGAACGCGCCGCCCCGCGGCGACGCACTCGGCTCAGTCCTGGTCGCAGCCCGCGCCCTGGCAGGCCCCGCCGAAGGCCGAGCCGCCCGCGTGGGTGGTGGCGGTCAAGGCGCGGCCGACCGCCACGATCGGCACCGCCACCTTGTGGTCGGTGCTGGCGACCGCCGTGCTGAGCATGCTGCTGCTCGGCGAGGGGATCGGCCTCAACCTGCTGTTTGTCGCCGTACCGGCCTCCCTCGCGGCGTTCTTCGCGGCGCGCGCCGCCGGCCGCAGGCCTCGCGCGTGGACCGTCGCGTGGGCGGCCGGCGGGCTCTTGCTTCTGCTGGTGCCCACACTGCGGGACGCCGGCTGGCCGACATTCCTCGCCATGGTCTCGGCGCTGGCGCTGGGTTCGCTCGCCCTGCACGGCAGTCGTACCTGGCCGGGAGTGCTGTTCGCCCCCTTCGGGCTCTTCGCTTCGGTCGGCCCCGGCATCCGATGGGCCGTGCAAGGGATCAGGGCTCGGGCGGACGGCTCCCGGGACCGCTGGGGGCCCGTCGTCCGCACCGTCGTGGTGGCCACCGTGCTGCTGCTGGTCTTCGGTGCCCTCTTCGCGAGCGCCGACGCCGCCTTCGCCGATCTGCTCGGCGGCCTGACACCCGATTTCTCCGTCGCCGACGGACCGTGGCGGGTACTCCTCTTCCTCGTCGGCCTGATCTCGGCGGTGGCGGTCGCCCGCACCGCCGCCGCCCCGATGCGCTGGGACCGCATCCGTATCCGGCCGGGCAAGGCCCGCAGGCGGGCGGAGTGGGCGCTGCCACTGATCGCCCTCGACCTGCTCTTCGCGGCGTTCATCGCGGTCCAGCTCGCGGTGCTGTTCGGCGGCTACCGGAAGGTACTGGCGGAGACGGACCTGTCGTACGCGGAGTACGCACGGCAGGGCTTCTGGCAGCTGCTGTGGGCCACGCTGCTCACGCTGGTGGTGATCGCTCTCGCGCTGCGCAGCGCGCCGCGCGGCAGGACCGCCGACCGGACCCTCGTCCGGTCGGTCCTCGGCACGCTGTGCACACTGACGCTCGTCGTCGTGGCGTCCGCGCTGCGGCGCATGGACCTGTACGTGGACGCGTACGGGCTGACCCGGCTGCGGATCTCCGTCGCCGCCATGGAGATCTGGCTCGGGCTCGTCATCGTGCTGATCATGGCGGCCGGGGCACTCGGGGCGGTCGGGGCGCGCCGGCTGCCGCGCGCCGTGGCGGCGAGCGCGGGAGCCGCCGTACTCGCCTTCGGGCTGATGTCCCCGGACGCGGTGGTCGCGGAGCGGAACGTGCAGCGCTACGAGGAGAGCCGCAAGATCGACCTGAGCTACTTCAGGGACCTGTCCGCCGACGCCGTACCCGCCCTGGACAGGCTTCCCGAACCCCAGCGCTCCTGCGCGCTGGAAGGCATCGCGGACGCTCTCGGCCAGGAGGCGGACAAACCCTGGTACGCGACGAGCCTGGGAGAGGCGCGGGCCAGGGACCTGCTGGCGAAGCGGCCGCCGACCGCCGACTACGACACCTGCCGTCGCCTCGGCGCCTACGACAGCCGCATGCTGGACGGCTCGTACTGACGCGTGGCGAACGACGTACGGGGAACCGGGCACCGGCAGGTGGGACCGGCTCCCCGTACGTCCCGCCCGCGGCGAGTGCGGCTGCTTGCGCGCGGGGACCTCGGGGTGTCTCAGGCTCCGGCGGATCCGGCCGTGCCCGACGTGCCGCTCAGCGCCTCCAGGTCGCTCTTGCGGACCCGGACGACCAGCACCGCGGTGAGCAGCGCCACCCCCACCATGGCGACCCCAACCCAGAAGGCGCTGGATATGCCCGAGGTGAGCACTTCGTGGGCCCAGGGCGGCGGCAGTTCGCCCGACTCGGCGAACTTGGCCCTCTGCTCGTCCGATGCCTGGGCCATGAACTGCCCGACCTGCTTCTGGCCCTCCTCGCGGCTCGCGGACCCGAAGGCCGTCACCAGGATGGACAGTCCCAGTGATCCGCCCACCTGCTGGGTGGCGTTGAGCAGCCCGGAGGCAGCGCCGGCCTCGTGCTGTGCCACGCCGGACAGGGCGGTCAGGGTCAGCGTGACGAAGTTCAGGCCCATGCCGAAGCCGAACAGCAGCATCGGTCCGAGAACTCCCCCGGCGTACGAGCTGTGGGGGGTGACCATCGTCTGCCAGGCCAGGCCCGTGCCGGTCAGCGCCGTGCCGATGATCAGGAACGGCTTCGGGCCCAGCACCGGCAGCAGCCGCTGGGAGAGACCGGCGCCGAGCATGATGGCTGCGGTGACCGGCAGGAAGGCGAGGCCGGACATGATCGGTGAGTAGCCCAGCACATCCTGCACGAACAGGACGATGAAGAAGAACATGCCGAACATCGCCGCGGCCAGGCTCAGCATGATCACATACGTGCCGGAACGGTTGCGGTCGGCGAACATCCGCAGCGGGGTGATCGGCTCCCGTGCCCTGGCCTCGATCAGCGTGAAGGCGAGGAGGAGTATCAGCGAGCCACCGAACGAGGCGAGCGTCAGCTCGTCCCGCCAGCCCTTCTCCGCCGCCCTGATGAAGCCGTAGACGAGGGCGACCATGCCGAGCGTCGAGGTGAGGGCGCCCAGGATGTCGAAACGGCCGGGGTGCCGTTCCGACTCGCTGATGTAGACCGGCGTGAGGACCGCGATCAGCAGTCCGATCGGCACGTTGACGAAGAGCACCCAGCGCCAGTCGAGCCACTCGGTGAGCATGCCGCCCGCGAGCAGGCCCACGGCGCCGCCACCCGCGGAGACGGCCGCGAAGACACCGAACGCCCGGTTCCGTTCCGGTCCTTCGGGGAACATCGTGGTGATGAGGGCCAGTGAGGTGGGCGAGGCGATGGCGCCTCCGACGCCCTGCAGGGCGCGGGCGGCGAGCAGTTGCCAGGGCTCCTGGGCGAAGCCACCGAGCAGTGAGGCCGCGGTGAAGAGCAGGATGCCGGTCATGAAGACGCGCCGGCGCCCCAGGATGTCGCCTGCCCGGCCGCCCAGGAGCAGGAGCCCGCCGAAGGTGAGGGTGTAGGCACTGAGGACCCACGAGAGGTCCGTGGTGGAGAAACTGAGCGCGTCCCGGATGTGCGGAAGGGCGATGTTCACAATCGTCGCGTCGAGTACCACCATGAGCTGGCAGGCGGCGATGACGGTGAGTGCGACCCCCGGGTGCCCCTCCCGGCGGGCGGCGCCCGGCGTACGGTGTGCGGTCGGCTTGTCCAGAGAGGTTGTCACTGCGAATCCCCCAGAATGGATTAGTGAACGTCGCCGTTCACTACGTCGACGGTAGCGAGTCCTCAGCAGTGAACGCAAGCGTTCACTGAAGCCCGATGGAGAGAAAACGATGCCCAGTTCGCGCTCGACGGCCACCACGACCACCGCCTCGGCGCCCTCGCGCCGCCGCGGTTCCGTGCTGGAACGGGCGATCCTCGACGCCGCGCTCGAGCAGCTCGGCACGGTCGGCTGGAACGGCCTGACCATGGAGGGCGTCGCCGCCGGCGCGCAGACCGGCAAGGCCGCCGTCTACCGCCGCTGGCCGTCCAAGGAGGATCTCGTCGCCGACGCCCTACGGGCGGGGCTGCCCGAACTCGGTGCGGCGCCCGACTGCGGCAGCGTCCGTGAGGACCTGCTGCGGCTGTGTCTCCGGATGCGGGACGCGATGTACTCACGCCCCGGCCACGCTCTTCGCTCTGTCATTCACGAATGCGACGCGACGGCCGCCGAGCGGTTCCACGGTGTGATCCTCGCCCGGGTCGTGGAGCCCTCGACCCGTCTCATAAGAGACGTCATCCGGCGCGGAATCGAGCGGGGAGACGTTCGCGCCGACGCGGACGACGACCTGGTCGCCGATGTCGTTCCCGCCCTGATGATGTACCGCGCGAAGATGTGCGCCAGCGAATGGCCGGAGGCGGACATCGCTGATGTCATCGACCGCGTGATGCTGCCGCTGCTGCGGCCCTGACGCTTACCGGGCCCGCGTCCGGCGCCCGCCGGGCCCGGCCCCGGCGCCGGCCGTCACCAGGGCGCCGGGACGCAAGGCGCGGCGCACGACACCGCGCCCCGGCGGACGCGTGGGGCGGGGTGTCGCCTCTCGTCCGGGCGGCGTAACCTGACTGGCGCCATGCCGTACGAACCGCCCACACATCGCGTCGAACGCTCCCTCCGGGCCACCACCGGAGCCAGGGTCGTCGCAGGCGTCGACGAGGTCGGGCGGGGTGCGTGGGCAGGCCCGGTCACCGTCTGCGCCGCCGTCACGGGACTGCGCACGCCCCCTGAGGGGCTCACCGATTCGAAACTCCTCACACCCAGGCGACGTGAGGAGTTGGCCCGGGTGCTGAACGGCTGGGTCACCGCCCACGCACTGGGGCACGCTTCACACGAGGAGATCGACCGGCTCGGGATGACGGCGGCACTGCGGCTGGCTGCGGTACGGGCCCTCGACGGCCTTCCCGTCCGGCCCGACGCCGTGATCCTCGACGGCAAGCACGACTACCTGGGCGCGCCCTGGAAGGTCCGCACGGTCGTCAAGGGCGACCAGTCCTGCGTCGCCGTCGCGGCCGCCTCGGTCATCGCCAAGGTCCACCGGGACAAAATGATGGCCGAACTGGGTATCGAACATGCAGACTTCGGTTTTGCGGCCAATGCGGGCTATCCCTCGCCGGTGCACAAGGCCGCGCTGGAGGAGCAGGGGCCGACCCCGTACCACCGTCTGTCCTGGGCCTATCTCGATGCGCTGCCCCGGTGGCGGCACCTCAAGAAGATCCGGAGTGTCACGGACGATCTGGAAAGCGGGGGCCAACTCGGCTTCGAGTTCTGAAGTTCGTAAAGTCGCACGTACGTACCACCCCGCCGCAGCGGGCCGCAGCCACGTTTGGTAGACATCCACCCATGCCTCTCATCCCCGAGGAGCCTCAGATTCACGAGAGTGTCCCGGGTCCCCGCGCGACGCCGGCCGCAGGCCGTGCCACGGCGACCCCCCGTCCCGTTCCCGGCCCCCGGCCCGCGGCAGCGCCGCGTCCCGGGCGCCCCGGTCCCGGTCCGGCCAGGCCGGCAGCTCCGGCGCAGCGCGCTCCGCGCGAGCCGGTGAAGCCCGCGGCCGGTCCGGGCGCTGCGCAGGCCACGGCCACCACCCCGCAGCCCCAGATCCAGCTCATTCCGGCCTCCGTCACCGGCGCGCTGGACGCCGCCGAGGAGGCGGTCGACCTGCTGCTGGAAAACGGCCGCGCACCCGGTGACGTCCTGGTGCTCACCACGGGAGAACCACACCCGTGGGCCGCGCACGAACTGTCCTTCGGCGAGGCGGCCTACTGGGCGCAGCACGACGCGGGCGACGACGTCTTCTACGCCGACAGCGCCGTGGCGGGCCGTGCCGCCGCCAGGCCGGTCGTCGTGGTCGCGCTGAACGGCGGTGCGGACGGCGAGGTCGGCCGTGCCCTGCCCGTCGCCCTGAGCAAGGCCGGCGCGCTGCTGATCGTCTGCGGCGATCCGAAGCGGATCAACAGCCTGCTCGGCAAGAGCGCCTGAGACCCGCCGGGCTCCCGCTTGCAGCGGTCTGCCCGGTGGACTCCCGCACAGCCGCTCGGGCCCGCAAGGGCCGGGCGGCCGCTTGGGCGTGCCCGGGACCGTACGGCGCGGCAGCGTGGCGGCCCGGTCGGGCGCCCGCGGGGCCGTGCCTGTGTCCGCGCCACGTCCGCGGCACCGTGTGCCGTGAACAGCCCCGGCTCCGCCCGCCGTTGCCCGGTGGCCTCCGCCGCACCGGACCATCGCTGCGGCAGGCACGCGGGCACGGCCTGGGGCACCGTCCGTCCGGGGCGGGGCGGTGGGCGGGACTCCCGTCCGGACCGCTCGCCGCCGGCCGGGGTTGCTCAGCGGGCCGCCGTGCTGGGCAGGGCCCAGAAGGCGCCGCCGGAGGTCCGCGGCGTGCCCCGCTGGCCGTCGATCGGTGGGATGACCGGGGCCTGAGGGCTGCGAGGGACCTGCGGCACACGTGAGGCGTGCGCGGCGCCGGACTGAGCCGGGATGGGGGCCACGGCCCTGACCGGAGAGTCCGCCCTGGCGGCGGGCGCCGACGCGTCGGAGCGCGCCGCCCGCCGGGCCTGCGTCGGGGCGGCTATCCGAGGCGGCCTGCGCGGCTGCCCCGGGTGCGGGACCGCGACGGCCCCCGGCTCCGGGTCCGGGTGCGGCCGTGCTCCCATGGGAGCGGCGACCGGGGTGTCCGCGTTGGGATGCCGGCCGCTGCGGCCCTCGCCCAGCACCTGCCAGCCCTCGTGAGTCAGCGTGATGTACGCACCGCAGCGCAGGCCGTGCAGGGTGCAGGCATCCCGCAGCCCCCACATCCAGGCCCCGTCCTCCTCCGTCCACCGGCCGTCGCCCTCACGGCAGTAGAGGAGCACCGCCGTCCGTACGGGGGCGCGCCGCCGCAGATCGTGCGGGATGACCCGGCGCAGCTGGGCCAGCAGCGCGTTGCGGAACTCCCATCCGTCGGCGGGTATCGCGCGGCGGTGGAACGAGGCGCTGGCGCTCAGCCGTTCCTCGGGGTCGAGTACGGCGACCACGGCGGTCGAGGCCGTCGGCAGGTGCAGGGAGTGCAGACCGCTGACCACCTCGCGCGGACTGCGCAGCAGGGGGATGCCCGCGGCCGCCCATTCGGCAGGCTCCAGCATCCGGGCCGCACGGTTGGGCGAGTTGGCGGAAGCGGCTCCCGACTGCGCGGCGGACGGAGCGAATCCGAAGGTCACGGTCCTCCCTTCGTCTACGCGGAACACGCGAGCTGCACGTTCTGGGTGCCCCTGCGGCGGACATGAGCTGGCTGTGGGAGCGCATCGCGTCATGGCCCGAAGGCATCGAGCCCGGGCAGTGCGGAAGCGATTCCAATTCTTGCGGTCGTAACGGCATGCGGCAACGAGCAATTGACCGAGGGGGAGGGAATGTGGCGCTTTGTCGTCAATGTTCGTCAACCCCATCACCCACTGTTACTCCGTGTCACCCCTGAACGGCGAGGACCAGGGGGAACACCGCCTCGGCTCCCGCTCTGCGCAGCAGCCTGGCTGCGACCGCGAGCGTCCAGCCGGTGTCCGTGAAGTCGTCCACGAGCAGCACCGGGCCCGGCGTCGCCGCGATGGCCTCCGCCAGCGGTGGTGGCACCGTCAGGGCTCCGTGCAGCGCCTTCAGCCGCTGGGCGCTGTTGCTGCGCGGTACCCGCGCGACTCCCGAGTCCTCGGCGTACTCCACCGTGCCCAGCAGGGGCATACGGCCGATCTCCGCGATCCGTTCGCCCAGTGAACGGATCAGTCGCGGCCGGGACCTCGAATCGAGGATCACCACTCCGACCGGCCTCGCCGGGATCGGCCGCGCCCCGTCCTCCGTCCCGGCGGAGGCGTCGGCCGGTGATGCGCCGGATGCCCAACCGCCCGGTCCCTTCGCCCAGTCTGCGAGCACCGTCACCACCGCGTTCACCACATCGTGGGGAACCGGACCGTCAGGTGCGCCCGGCGCCAGCATGGGACGCAGCCGGTTGCCCCAGCCGATGTCGGAGAGCCGTCCCAAGGCGCGCCCCGGACCGGCCTGTTCACCGACCGGGATGCGGCCCTTCAGGTCGACACCCACTGCGGCCAGACCCGTGGGCCACATCTTGCGCGGCTCCACCTCCACGCCGGGACGGCCGAGTTCACCGCGCGCGGCGTCCAGCGCCGCCGGCGAGACCTCGGCGGTGAAGCGGGGGCCCGCGCAGTTGTCGCACCGTCCGCACGGCGCCGCGTCCTCGTCGTCGAGCTGCCGGCGCAGGAACTCCATCCGGCACCCGCTCGTCGCCGCATACTCACGCATCGCCCGTTGCTCGCTCTCGCGCTGCCGAGCCACCCAGGCGTAACGCTCGGCGTCGTAGGACCACGGCTGTCCGGTCGCCGTCCAGCCGCCGCGCACCCGGCGCACCGCGCCGTCCACGTCCAGCACCTTCAGCATGGTCTCGAGCCTGGAACGGCGCAGTTCCACCAAGGGCTCCAGGGCCGGCAGCGACAACGGGCGATCCGCCGCCGCCAGCACGTCGAGCGTGCGCCGCACCTGTTCCTCGGGCGGGAACGCCAGCGAGGCGAAGTACTTCCAGATCGCCTCGTCCTCGGGGCCGGGCAGCAGGAGCACCTCGGCATGGTCCACTCCCCGCCCGGCCCGGCCGACCTGCTGGTAGTAGGCGATGGGGGAGGAGGGGGAGCCGAGATGCACGACGAAACCCAGGTCGGGTTTGTCGAAGCCCATGCCGAGCGCGGAGGTGGCCACCAGCGCCTTGACCCGGTTGGCGAGCAGGTCCTCCTCCGCCTGCTGACGGTCGGCGTTCTCCGTCTTCCCCGTGTACGCGGTGACGCTGTGTCCGCACTGCCGCAGATACGCGGTGACCTCCTCGGCCGCCGCGACGGTCAGGGTGTAGACGATCCCGGAACCCGGCAGCTCGGGCAGGTGATCCGCCAGCCACGCCAGCCGGTGGGCCGCGTCCGGCAGCCGCAGCGCGCCCAGGCTCAGGGACTCCCGGTCCAGCGGACCGCGCAGCACCAACGCGTCCGAGCCGCTGCCGGTGCCCAGCTGCTCGGCGACGTCGGCGGTGACGCGGGCGTTGGCCGTGGCCGTCGTCGCGAGCACCGGCACGTCGGGCGGAAGGTCGGCCAGCATCGTCCGCAACCGCCGGTAGTCCGGCCGGAAGTCATGACCCCAGTCGGAGATGCAGTGGGCCTCGTCGACCACGAGCAGGCCGGTGGCCGAGGCCAGCTTGGGCAGCACCTCATCACGGAAATCGGGGTTGTTCAGCCGCTCGGGGCTGACCAGCAGGACATCCACCTCGCCCGCGGCCACCTCGGCCTGGACGGTTTCCCACTCCTCGGTGTTGGCGGAATTGATCGTGCGGGCGCGGATTCCCGCACGCCCGGCCGCCTCCACCTGATTGCGCATCAGCGCGAGAAGCGGAGAAATGATCACGGTGGGGCCGCTGCCGCGCTCCCGCAGCAGCGCGGTGGCCACGAAATAGACCGCGGACTTGCCCCAGCCGGTGCGCTGCACGACCAGCGCCCGGCGCCGCTCGGCGACGAGCGCCTCGATCGCCCGCCACTGGTCCTCGCGCAGCCGGGCGGATCCCGTGGTGTCACCGACGAGGCGGGCGAGGACGGAATCGGCGGATGACCGGAGGTCTGTGTTGCTCATGCCCCCATGCAACCCGATGGCACCGACAAAGCGCGAACGGCCTCCGAACCTGTGGACAAAGTTATCCACAGGCTCAGCGGGATCGCGCGGTTCGCGGGACCGTCGGAACATGACCAAGCACAGCGAATCCACCGACCGAACCGCCGAGCCGCCGATCACCCTGCGCAGCGCCGCGGAACTCGCCGACGCCCTCCCGTACCTGCTGGGCTTCCACCCGACCGACAGTCTTGTGCTCGTCGCCCTGCACGGCCCGCGCGGACGGTTCGGCGGCCGGCTCAGACTCGGCATCCCCGCCGCCGAGCACGAGTGGGCCGACGCGGCCCGGCAGGTCGCCGAGTGCCTGGTGTCCGGCGCCGAACAGCGTGGCGGACGGCCCGACGGAGTCATCGCCTTCCTCTGCCGGGACCCGGGCACCGGCGAGACCGGCCGGGACGTCGTGGAACGTCTGCGTCCCCTGGCCCAGCGGCTCCGAACGGCCTGCGGAGCGCTCGACGTGCCCGTGCTGGAAGCCCTCTGCGTCTCCGGCGCCCGCTTCTGGTCCTACTGCTGCTCGAACACGGCCTGCTGCCCGGCGGAGGGCTCGCCCATGGCACCGCCCGGGACCTCGGTGATGGCGGCAGCCGCCACCTACGCGGGGATCCAGGTGCGCGGGACACTGAGGGAGCTGGAGACGGGGCTGACTCCCCTCGGCGGAGACACGGCCAAGCAGGAACACGCCCTGGACGCGGCGGGCGCCCGCATGGTTCCCCGCATCCTCGACGGCGAGGGCCGGGCGGCCGTCTCCCGCGACACCATCGCTCTCGCCGCACGACTGCTGGACCGCTTCCGTGATGCCGTGCCCGTCTCCGACCCGGTCCTCGCCGACGGACGCGACGACGCCCTGCTTTCCGACACCGAGGCGGCAGAGCTGGTCATGGGGTTGCAGGACCGTGAGACCCGCGACCGAGCGGCGCAGTGGATGGAGGGACCGGAAGCCGGTCCGGCCCTGCGCCTGTGGCGTGCCCTCGCGAGGCGCTGCGTCGGCCCGTACGTCACCCATGCCGCCGCCCCGCTCGCCCTCGCCGGCTGGGTCGCCTGGTCCACGGGCGACGAGGTGGCCGCCAGGGTCGCCCTCGGCATGGCCCTGAGCACCGACCCCGACTACCTCTTCGCCCAACTCCTCCACCACGCCTGCAACGAGGGCCTCGACCCCGAATCCGTACGGCGCTGCCTGCGGCGTGAGCCGGCCGGAGCCGAGGAACAGGGCCCACAGGGCGTTCCGGCGGCCGGCGAGCCCGCCACCGCCCCGGCGGCGCTCCCCGGCGCCGGCTCGGCCGCCCGGGACGCCGGGTCGGCCGCGGCACCGCCCCGTGGCGGCCCCGCGGCACCCAGAAGGGGAGGGGCGGGCGAACGCGACGACGTGTGCCGCCCGGCGGGCCGCACACGGAAGGCGGGCGGCAGGCGGCGTGGCGGCCGCCGTGAGAGCCGGAGCGAGGCGTGACGGCGAACCGCACGCACCCCCGGACACGCCCGTTCGGGCCCCGGGCGCCCGGCGACGTCTGCGGAGCGCGCGGCCGCTGTCCCGCGATGCCGCGGAGCGCTTCGGCCACGGGCTCCGCGAGACGTCCGCGGGGGAGCCGCGGACCTCCGGCGGCACACCGGCGCCCGGCCGGCACCGCCTGCGGGCAAGGGCCGTCGCGGCGGCCGTTGGTGCGCCCCTTCTGCTGGCTCTCACCTGCATCCGGCCGCGAGGTTTCCGGCGGGGACCGTCGCACTCGCGCCGGCACGGAGCGCCCCCTCGGCTCCGCGGGGTTCACGGCATGCGGGGCGCCGGCCACCCGCTCACCGTGCGGATCTGCCGATTCCCAGGCACGGCCGGGAACGCCCCGCGGCCTCCAACTGGTGCTGTGAACGGGGACTTCACGTACGACTCGCTCGATGCCGGGGCAGATCGGGAACGGACTGTTTATCGTCAGGCAGACGACTATGATCGCGGCATGCCCTACGACCCGTCGGCCTTCCCGCCCTTCGCCGTCACCGTCGATCTGGTCGTGCTCACGGTGCGTCGCCATTCGCTGTGCGCACTGGTGGTACGCCGTGGTGAACCGCCGTTCCAGGGACGCTGGGCGCTCCCCGGCGGCTTTGTGCGGGCCGACGAGGACCTGGCAGGCGCCGCGGCGCGGGAGCTGGTCGAGGAGACCGGCCTGCACGCCCTGGATCCTTCGGCTCCGGCCCCTGCCGGCGGTGCCCACCTGGAGCAGCTGGCCACCTACGGCGACCCCGACCGGGATCCCCGTATGCGTGTGGTCAGCGTCGCCCACCTCGCGCTCTCGCCCGACCTGCCCGCGCCCCGGGCCGGCGGGGACGCGCAGGGTGCTCGCTGGGCACCGGTCGAGGATCTGCTGGGACAGGAGGGCGCGCTCGCGCGTGAGGACGAACAGCCCGCTCTGCTCGCCTTCGACCATGCCCGGATCCTCGCCGACGGTGTCGAGCGGGCCCGGTCCAAGATCGAGTACTCGTCGCTCGCAACCGCCTTCTGCCCGCAGGAGTTCACGGTCGGGGAACTGCGCCGGGTGTACGAGGCGGTGTGGGGAGTGGCCCTGGACCCGCGCAACTTCCATCGCAAGGTGACCGGGACCCCGGGTTTCCTGGTACCCACGGGCGGTACGACGACACGGCAGGGAGGCAGGCCCGCGCAGTTGTTCCGGGCGGGAGGAGCGACCTTGCTCAATCCCCCCATGCTGCGTCCGGAAGTCTGACGATCCGACCATCGGGCGCCGTTCCGGTGGGAGGCGCCTCGCTCAATTGCGCCCCCAGGTCCCAGAAATGCCGGAAATGCCGGGTTATCTTGCTGCGGTAACTCCCCACCTCCGAGTGGCTGCGCCGCATGTGACCTCGTGAGGGCGCGCAGGGCACGCCATCGGCCGGGGGCCCGAGGGTCGTCCCCCGGGCAGACAGCCCGTCCCGCGGAGAAGTGATGATCCAGGCCGTCGGATTGACCAGCACACCCCGCAAGGACCTGCCGCCCGCCGTCGACGACCTCACCTTCGCGGCCCGGCCCGGCCAAGTCACGGTCCTGCTCGGACCGCCGGGCGCCGGAAAGAGCACCGCGCTGCGGCTGATGCTCGAACTCGAGCCCGGACGCGGCCTGACCCTGTTCCGCGGGCGCCCGCCGCACACGATGCCCCATCCCGCCCGCGAGATCGGCGCGGTGCTCGGCGAGGTCCAGGGGCGCCCGGCCCGCAGCCTGCTCGGTCATCTGCGGATGATGTGTGCCGCCGCGGGAGTCGCCGCATCCCGGGCCGGTGAAGTACTCGACCTCGTCGGCCTCACCGAAGCCGGGCACCAGCGCCTCGACAGCCTCTCCCGCGGCATGGACCGCCGACTCGCACTCGCCGCGGCCATCGTCGGCGACCCGCACACCCTGCTCCTCGACGAGCCCGCCGACGGTCTCCCCGCGCGCGAGAGCACCTGGCTCCACCGGATGCTGCGCGCCCACGCCGCCGCGGGCGGCACCGTGCTGGTCACCACCCGCGACGCCAAGGAGGCCGCCCGCCTCGCCGACCGGGTGGTCGCGATCGACGGGGGACGCCTCGTCGCGGACCAGGCCGTCACGGACTTCGCCCGCATCAGGCTGCGCCCCCGCGTCGCGGTCAGAACGCCGCACGCCGTCCGGCTCGCCGCGCTGCTCGCCAAGGAGGCCCGCGCCGCGCACCGTTCGGTGGAGGTCGTCACCGAGGGCGGCGGACGGCTCTCGGTGTTCGGCAGCGACTGCGCCGATGTGGGTGAGACCGCCTTCCGGCACGGAATCCTGCTCCACCGCCTCGTCGAGGAGACCGGCGACACCGGCGTACGGGCCTGCGCCCCCCCGCCCGGCGACGGCTCGGCCGTTCCAGAGGGTCCGCTGCCCCAGTCCCCATCCCTGTCCCCGGCGCCGGCCGCAGCAGCGCGACCGCGCCAGGCGCCGCCGGGACCCGCCCCGAACGCCGAACGCGCGCCCAGCACCCCTGTCGGCACAGGCGACAAGCGCCCGGCGGCCGGCGCCGCGGCCGCTCAGGACTCCGGCTCACCGGCCGCTCCGGGCGTGCGGCAGACCTCCTCCCATCCGCCCGAGGCACCCGCGGGCATCTCCGTACCGCCCCTCATCCGCGTACGCCCGCCCCGGGCGCCGCTGCACCCGCTGCGCTACGAACTGAGGCGTGCCACAAGCGCCCGGACCCTGCCCGTGGCCGCCTGCCTGGCGATCGCGCTGTCCGTGCTGCTGGCGGTCTTCGCAGCCCGGACCGGGCACACCCCGTTGCCGCGTCTCCTGGCCGCGTGGCCCGATGAACTGCCGCTGCCGCCTGCGGCCTTGTGTGCCGGGCTGCTGGGGGCCCTGGCCTTCGGCGAGGAGTTCCGCCACCCGGTCCTCGCCGACCGGCGTGCCCACGTCCCCAGACGGCTGGGACTGCTCCTCGCCAAGCTCGCGGTGTCCGCCGGTGTCGCGCTGCTGCTCGCGGCCCTCACCGTGGCCGCCGACGGACTCGCCATCCACCTGGTCTACGGCCTGGACCCCATCGGGCTTCCGGCGGACCGGCCGGTCCTGGCCGCGAGTTGGGGGGCACTGCTGGTCGGCTCCTCCTGGTCAGGTCTGCTCGCTGCCGGAATGTGCCGTTCCACCCTGGCGGGTGTGGCGGCGGTGCTCGCCGTCCCGGTCGCGGTGATGCCCGCCCTGCGGGAATTCGCCTCCGCTCCGGTGGCGCCGTCCCTGGACGGCCTTCCGGAACGTCTGCGTGCCGTCCCTGTCGCGCAGTGGCCGGAGGGAGCCGACCGCTGGCTGCTCGCCGCACTGCGCGTCGTCGCCCAACCCGTGGGCGGCGCAATGGCGTTGTCCCTCGCCGCACTGCTCTGCGGTTACCTGTTCACGGCCCTTAGGAGCAGGGCTCGTTGAGCCTCGTACGTGGCGCCGCGTCTATCACGTCGAACCCTATGCCACGTGAATTGCCCACAACTCCCCAGGAAAAGCCTGCTTCTTTCCGATAAGGCGTCAATTGCGAGGATGTAGGCGATCACCCTTTCGTGTGCTTTTCACCAAAGACCTCAAGAGGGGCTGAAAGCAGGCCGACAAAGGATGCGTGAGTACCCTTGCGCACACCATGATGACCACCGCCCGTCCCGCCGAATCCGGCCTCGCGGGACCGGGCGAACTCGACCGCTACCCCTACGCCGAGCCCTCCAGGGCCGATCGTGTGGGCGCGCCCTCCTGGGACGGCGCGGACCCCGATCTCGGGCGGGTGAGCCGGCGCGCGGCGGGCAGCCGCGGCCGCGGGCTCCACGGCCAACTCGTTCAGCAGCTCGGCCAGATGATCGTCTCCGGAGACCTGGGCGCCGACCGTCCGCTCGTCCCTGAGGAGATCGGCCAGCGGTTCGAGGTCTCGAGGACCGTCGTCCGCGAGTCGCTCCGCGTTCTCGAGGCCAAGGGCCTGGTCAGCGCGCGCCCCAACGTCGGCACCCGGGTTCGCCCGGTCAGTGACTGGAATCTGCTCGATCCCGACATCATCGAGTGGCGGGCCTTCGGCCCCCAGCGCGACGACCAGCGTCGTGAGCTGGCCGAGCTCCGTCTCACGATCGAGCCTCTCGCTGCCAGGCTGGCCGCCGGACACGGCCGGGAGGACATCCAGCAGCGCCTGTCCGACATGGTCGAGATCATGGGCCACGCCATGGCCCAGGGCGACGCGCTCACGCTGTCGCGCGCCGACACCGAGTTCCACACACTGCTCATCCAGGTCGCCGGCAACCGCATGCTCGAGCACCTGTCCGGGATCGTCTCCGCCGCGCTCCAGGTCTCCGGAGCGCCCACCGCGGGCTGCGACCGGCTGGGAGAGTCGTCGCTGGTCCTGCACGGCCGGATCGTCGACGGGCTGGCCGCCGGTGACGCCTCCGGGGCGGAGAGCGCCATGCGGCAACTGCTCACCGTCCACCCCGACGTGGAGCGTGTCGTTCCGGCACCGCGCGAGCACTGAGCGCAGGCGCCGCCGAGGCGCGGGTCTCCGTGGACCGGACGGGTGCCGGACGGCGCCGGGCGGCCCCCTCCTGGTGTGCCGATGCCGTACGGCCGCCCGCCCGCTCCCCACTGCCGCTCCCCGGGCCCGCCCCGGGGGCCGGCGGAGTGATTGAAGTGCTTTTGTGCGCTTCCATGCGGATGTGCCGGGTACGTGGTGTGACTGGGGCCACGAAAAATGGGCGTAACGCTCCTCGAGACAACGCGATGACCTAAAGGGTGACAGCCGAGGAGGGAATACGGCAGCCGGTCGCGGCGCTGTAGAGATCTCCCCGGTTCAGCCCGCGCCGTCGGTGCATCCCCAGCCGGCGGTCGTCGGCACCGGTTCAGCAGGGACCGGGCCGTAAGCCGTTTCCATCGTTCCGAGAGGTTGTTCGTGTCGGCCAGCACATCCCGTACGCTCCCGCCGGAGATCGCCGAGTCCGCGTCTGTGATGGCGCTCATCGAGCGGGGAAAGGCTGATGGGCAGATCGCCGGCGACGACGTGCGTCGGGCCTTCGAGGCTGACCAGATTCCGCCAACCCAGTGGAAGAACGTTCTGCGCAGCCTCAACCAGATCCTCGACGAGGAGGGTGTGACGCTGATGGTCAGTGCCGCAGAGGCGCCCAAGCGCACCCGCAAGAGCGTCGCAGCAAAGAGCCCGGCGAAGCGCACCGCCACCAAGACCGTCGCGGCCAAGCCGACCGCTGCCAAGCGGGCGACCGCCGCCGCTCCGGCCGCCGATCCCGCGGACGTGCCGGAGGCCCCGGCCGAGGAAGCCGCCTCCGCTCCCGCCAAGAAGGCCGTGGCCAAGAAGGCCACGGCGAAGAAGGCCACGGCGAAGAAGACCGTGGCGAAGAAGGCCGTCGCCAAGAAGACGGCCGGCAAGAAGGAGTCCGACGAGCTCGCCGACACCGACGAGGCGCTCGAGGACGTCGCGCCCGGCAAGGTCGTCGAGGAGGGCGAGGGCGAGGCCCAGGGTTTCGTGCTCTCCGACGAGGACGAGGACGACGCCCCTGCCCAGCAGGTCGCCGCTGCCGGCGCCACCGCCGACCCGGTCAAGGACTACCTCAAGCAGATCGGCAAGGTCCCGCTTCTCAACGCCGAGCAGGAGGTCGAACTCGCCAAGCGGATCGAGGCGGGCCTGTTCGCCGAGGACAAGCTGGCCAATTCCGACAAGCTGGCTCCGAAACTCAAGCGTGAGCTGGAGATCATCGCCGAGGACGGGCGACGTGCGAAGAACCACCTGCTGGAGGCCAACCTCCGACTGGTCGTCTCCCTCGCCAAGCGCTACACCGGCCGCGGCATGCTCTTCCTGGACCTCATCCAGGAGGGCAACCTCGGTCTGATCCGGGCGGTCGAGAAGTTCGACTACACCAAGGGCTACAAGTTCTCGACCTACGCCACGTGGTGGATCCGGCAGGCGATCACGCGTGCCATGGCCGACCAGGCGCGCACCATCCGTATCCCGGTGCACATGGTCGAGGTCATCAACAAGCTCGCGCGTGTCCAGCGCCAGATGCTCCAGGACCTGGGCCGTGAGCCCACCCCGGAGGAGCTGGCCAAGGAACTCGACATGACCCCCGAGAAGGTCATCGAGGTCCAGAAGTACGGCCGCGAGCCGATCTCGCTGCACACCCCGCTGGGCGAGG
This sequence comes from Streptomyces sp. GC420, assembly GCF_009916105.1. Taxonomy (GTDB): domain Bacteria; phylum Actinomycetota; class Actinomycetes; order Streptomycetales; family Streptomycetaceae; genus Streptomyces. The sequence continues at coordinate 69,510 of NZ_JAAAXQ010000001.1, forward strand.
ACGGCGACAGCGAGTTCGGTGACCTGATCGAGGACTCCGAGGCCGTCGTGCCGGCCGACGCGGTCAGCTTCACCCTTCTGCAGGAGCAGCTGCACTCCGTCCTCGACACGCTCTCCGAGCGTGAGGCCGGTGTGGTCTCGATGCGCTTCGGTCTCACCGACGGTCAGCCGAAGACCCTCGACGAGATCGGCAAGGTCTACGGCGTGACGCGCGAGCGCATCCGCCAGATCGAGTCCAAGACGATGTCCAAGCTGCGTCACCCGTCCCGTTCCCAGGTTCTGCGCGACTACCTGGACTGAGCGGGAACCCGGCCGTGGCGCCGGCCCGGACCCCTCGAGGGGGTCCGGGCCGGCGCCATTCGCACGTGCGGGGGATGTTCGGTCCTCTGACTCTGGGTATGCACACCGCAACTCAGTGTCAGGAGGCCTCATGCGTCGCACCATCACCGCAGGACTGCTCGCCGGAGCGCTAGCTCTGCTCACCGCGACCGGGCTCGGACCGCCCGAGGCGCGCGCCGACAGCGTCGTCGTCGGGGGAGCGCCCGTCCCGATCGCGGAGAACCCCTGGGTGGTGGCGCTGGCCAGCCGGGACCGGTTCGGTGGCGAGCGGTCCGGCCAGTTCTGCGGGGGAGCCGTGATCGCCCCTACGAAGGTCCTCACGGCAGCGCACTGTCTGGCACCCGAGGTGCTCGGGTCCCCGGTCGCACTCGTGCCGGATCTGAGGGTGATCGCGGGGCGCGAGAACCTGCGCACCGGCACGGGGGTGGAGACCCCAGTGAGTTCCGTGCGGGTGAATCCGGCCTACGACGCCGGCACCAATGCCGGGGACTATGCGGTGATCACCCTCGCGCAGCCGCTTCCGGCGGGTTACGTGCTCCCGGTTGCGGGCCGCGGGGACGCCGCCTACCGGCCGGGTACTCCCGCCCAGGTCTTCGGCTGGGGTGACACCACGGGCGCCGGGCACTACGCCTCCGTACTCCACGCGGCGCAGGTCCACGTCCTGGACGACCAGGCGTGCGAGCGGGCCTACCCGGGTGGCCCCTACGGGCGGTACCAGGCCGACTCCATGGTGTGCGCGGGCGAGGCGGCCGGTGGCCGGGACGCGTGCCAGGGGGACAGCGGTGGGCCGCTGGTGGCAGGCGGCCGGCTGGTCGGCCTCGTCTCCTGGGGGAGCGGCTGCGGCGTGCCGGGCAGCCCCGGCGTCTATACGAGGGCTTCCGCGGTCGCCGGGAGTGTGGCCGCTCCGCGCTGAGCGGCGGCGCCCGGGCGGGCGTCGGGGGTCTCGGGGCTGTCAAAGCCCTGTACGGTCAGTTGCTTTCGTGACACGCTCGGCGAGAATGCCGACGTCAACGAGAACGGGCGGCCTTCCCGAAGCGGGGGAACGGCCGCCCGTCGACCGGCTCATGGCCGGCATCGGCTCGTCGGGTTGCGAGGTGTCAGCGTTCCTCATCGTTGGCAGTGGGAGCAGTCGTCAGTCGCTCCGTCTCGTCCTGTATCTCGGCGGCGATCTTCTTGAGTTCCGGCTCGAACTTGCGTCCGTGGTGGGCACAGAAGAGCAGTTCACCGCCGCTCAACAGGACGACGCGCACATACGCCTGGGCGCCGCAGCGGTCGCACCGATCAGCGGCCGTCAGCGGGCTCGCGGGGGTCAGAACAGTAGTCACGTCGCCTCTTCTCTAGCTCGACGAGCTGTCGTACCTGGGTCAACATCCAACCAGCCGAGAACGTTCCCGATCTGGGCTTCACCCGGAAAATTTCTCCGGGACGGCTGTCTGCTGCCGGGTGGCGGCGAATGAGCCGTATTGCGTCGCTCTACGGTTTCGCTTGCTTGTCATCTTGATTGTCGCGCTGTCAGTTCCTCCCGGCTGGCTTGCCGGTTGTTCATGAGGACGTGCCCGGAGCCTAAATGGTTCATGCCTGCTTGGGAACGTGATATGCGCTTCACTCAAACGAAGGATCGAACACGCATGCGACTCTGGACTAGCATGAGCCTTGCGGTGGGTGGCGGTACAACGGCTCAACCAGGCCTGGGTACGCTCTCAGCGGCGAACCAGCCACCACCGCCCGCGACTGGGCAAGATCTGAAATTCAGCGAGGAGCGAAACGCGTGACCGCCGAGACGTCCGTGCCATCGAGTGCACTGCTGACCGCAGACCGTGACGGCTCCAACTACACGGCGCGGCACCTGCTCGTCCTCGAAGGACTCGAAGCAGTCCGCAAGCGCCCCGGTATGTACATCGGATCCACCGACAGTCGTGGCCTGATGCACTGCCTCTGGGAGATCATCGACAACTCCGTCGACGAGGCCCTCGGTGGTTACTGCGACCACATCGAGGTGATTCTGCACGACGACGGTTCCGTCGAGGTGCAGGACAACGGCCGCGGCATTCCCGTGGACGTGGAACCGAAAACCGGACTGTCCGGCGTGGAGGTCGTGATGACCAAGCTCCACGCCGGCGGAAAGTTCGGCGGTGGGTCGTACGCGGCCTCCGGCGGTCTGCACGGCGTGGGTGCCTCCGTCGTGAACGCCCTCTCCGCGCGCCTCGACGTGGAGGTCGACCGCGGCGGCAACACGCACGCGATCAGCTTCCGGCGCGGTGTCCCGGGGATCTTCACCGAGCAGGGGCCCGACGCCCCCTTCGACCCGGGGAACGGGCTCCGCAAGATCAAGAGAGTGCCCAAGACCCGTACGGGCACGCGCGTGCGCTACTGGGCGGATCGCCAGATCTTCCTGAAGGACGCCAAGCTCGCCCTGGACACGCTGCACCAGCGTGCCCGCCAGACAGCCTTTCTGGTTCCCGGGCTGACCATCGTGGTCCGGGACGAATGCGGCCTCGGCGCGGACGGCGGCAAGGGAGAGGAGATCTTCCGTTTCGACGGCGGCATCAGCGAATTCTGTGAGTTCCTCGCCCAGGACAAGGCCGTCTGCGACGTCATCCGGCTCACCGGCCAGGGCACCTTCAAGGAAACCGTCCCCGTCCTCGACGACCTCGGGCACATGACGCCCACCGAGGTCACCCGTGATCTCGGCGTCGACATCGCGCTGCGCTGGGGCACGGGCTACGACACGACGGTCCGGTCGTTCGTCAACATCATCGCCACCCCCAAGGGCGGCACCCACGTCGCCGGCTTCGAGCGTTCGCTCACCAAGACCGTCAACGAGGTGCTCCGTTCGGCGAAGCTGCTGCGCGTGGCCGAGGACGACATCGTCAAGGACGACGCCCTGGAAGGCCTGACCGCCGTCGTCACGGTCCGCCTCGCCGAGCCGCAGTTCGAGGGGCAGACCAAGGAGGTGCTGGGTACCTCGGCCGCCTCCCGGATCGTCGGCCAGGTCGTCAGCAAGGAACTCAAGGAGTTCCTGACCTCCACGAAGCGGGATGCCAAGGCACAGGCCAGGGCGGTGCTGGAGAAGGCCGTCGCCGCGGCCCGCACGCGCATCGCGGCCCGGCAGCACAAGGAGGCGCAGCGGCGGAAGACCGCTCTGGAAACCTCCTCCCTGCCCGCCAAGCTCGCCGACTGCCGCAGCGACGACGTCGACCGCAGTGAGCTGTTCATCGTCGAGGGAGACTCCGCGCTCGGCACCGCGAAGCTCGCGCGGAACTCCGAGTTCCAGGCACTGCTGCCGATCCGCGGAAAGATCCTCAACGTTCAGAAGTCCTCGGTCTCCGACATGCTGAAGAACGCCGAGTGCGGCGCGATCATCCAAGTCATAGGGGCCGGATCGGGACGCACCTTCGACATCGACCAGGCGCGGTACGGCAAGGTCATCATGATGACCGACGCCGACGTCGACGGCTCGCACATCCGCTGTCTGCTGCTGACGCTCTTCCAGCGGTACATGCGCCCGATGGTCGAGGCGGGACGGGTCTTCGCCGCTGTTCCGCCGCTGCACAGGATCGAGCTGATCCAGCCCAAGAGGGGCCAGGACAAGTACGTGTACACGTATTCGGACAACGAACTGCGCAGCACCCTGCTGGAGTTCGAGCGCAAGAGCGTGCGCTACAAGGACTCGATCCAGCGCTACAAGGGTCTCGGAGAGATGGACGCCGACCAGCTCGCGGAGACCACGATGGACCCGCGGCACCGCACACTGCGCCGCATCAACATCGGGGACCTCGATGCCGCGGAGCACGCCTTCGATCTGCTGATGGGCAACGAGGTCGCACCGCGCAAGGACTTCATCACCGGCTCGGCGGCCACGCTGGACCGGTCGCGCATCGACGCCTGACCCGGCGCGGGCCGCAGGGCCCGCCCGGACGGAGTAGGGCCTCCACCCGTGGGTGGAGGCCCTTTCTCAACCCGGGATCCACCCGTGCTCCGATCCCCCGGCCCGCGAACTTCCGTAGCGTCGAAGGCATCGGCCCATCGCGGACCGCACAGCCAGAGAGGGGGCCCATGTCCGACGTGCCCGACGCAGTGGTGATCGTGGCGGCCGCAGCCGCCGCGCTCGCCCACCGGTTCCGGCCCGGGAAGGTGATCCAGGAGGTCAGGCCCTGGTGGATCCTGCCCGCCGTCCTGATCCCCGTATCCGCGCGGGCCCCGGGGTTCCTCGATCCCGGCCGTCCGGCCCGGTCCGTCGCGCTGCTGGCCGCGGGAGCCCTCCTGGGCGCTGCCGCAGGCGCCGTGTGGGCGCGGACCACACACCTGTGGGCCGACTCCTCCGGGGCTTTCCGGGCACGCGGCGGCAGGGCCACAGCCGCCGCCTGGGCCGCCGGGACCGCAGCCGGCGCCGCGCTCTACGGCCTGGCCGTGCTCGGCGGGGTGCGGTACGCCGGGCAGACCATGATGCTGGTGCTCGCCCTCGCTCTGCTCATACGCGCGGGTGCCGTCGCCCTCAGGGCCCGGACCGCGAAGGCCCCCGCCACCGCCTGACGACATCCAGGGGAGCGTACGTGCCCATCGGCGACCGGACCGCGTGGCCCGCCCGGGAAGCCCTCTCACGGCTCGGCATGCCACGCGGCCGCACGATCCTCGACACCCTGATGTGGTCGGGCGCGGTGGTCCTGACAGCCGCGAGCGCCCAGCGGACCGGTGTGTTCCGCGGCTGGGTGACGGTACTGCTGCCCCTCGGCCTCCTCTGCTGCGCCGCGGCCGTCCTCGGCTACCACCGGGTGACCGTGCGGCACCGGCTGCTCCCCGCCCTCGGCCTCCTGGCCGTTCCCGTCCTCCTCGGCGCGGCGGCGTTCGCGGCCGGGGCCAGAGCGCCCGCGGTGATCGTGTGCACCGTCTGCTCGGTGCTCGCGCTGGAGAGGCTTCCGCTCGCCGCGGGTCTCGCGTTCGACGCGATGGTGCTCGGCGCCCACGCCCTCGTCGCGGACACCGGAGCCGGGAAGACCGCCGGAACGATCCTGACCGTCCTGCTCGTCGGATACTCACTCAGACTCGACGCGCAGGCCCGCGGAGCGGGATTCAGACTGCTGGCCCAGGAACGCGCCGCCCGCGCCGCCGAGGCGGAGTCGGCGGCGCTGGCCGAACGCGCCCGTATCGCCAGGGAGATCCACGACGTGCTGGCGCACAGTCTCTCCGCCCAGCTGGTACACCTGGAAGCGGCCAGGATCCAGATCGAGCGGGGCGCGGACCGCGGGCAGATCCTTCAACGGGTCGTGTCGGCAAGGGCGATGGCCCGCGAGGGACTGGCGGAGACCCGGCAGGCGCTTTCCGCCCTGCGGGGCGAACTCACCTCCGTTGAGGCGTTCCTGCGCGAACTCGCCGAACCCGGCGCGGTGGTGGTCGAGGTGGCGGGCGAGCCGCGCCCGCTGCCCGCGGAGCCCTCCCAGGCCGTCCGCAGGGTCGCCCAGGAGGCCCTGACGAACGTACGCAAACACGCCCCCGGGGCTCGGGTGAGGATCCTGCTGCGGTACGAGCCCGGGGAGGTCGCCCTGGACGTCAGGGACTCGGGCGGCACGGACGTTCCGGGGGAACTCGGCTCCTCCGGTTCCGGGTACGGTCTGCTCGGGATGCGGGAGCGCGCCGAACTGCTCGGCGGCACCCTGGAGGCAGGGCCGGTGGAGGAGGGCTTCGCGGTGCGACTGAGGGTGCCGGCATGACCGGGACGGCGGGAGAGGACCCCGGGCGGACGGTGAGAGTCGTCGTGGCCGACGACCAGGCGGTGGTCCGCGAGGGAATCGTGATGCTCCTGGGACTGCTGCCGGGCATTCACGTCGTCGGTGCGGCGAAGGACGGAGAGGAGGCCGTCCGGCTCGTCGCCGAGCACGCTCCCGACGTGGTGCTGATGGACCTGCGCATGCCGCACTGCGACGGAGCGGAGGCCACCCGGCGCATCCGCAGGGATCACCCGGGGACCCAGGTGGTCGTGCTCACGACCTACGCGGACGACGACTCGCTCTTCCCGGCTCTCCGGGCCGGAGCGCGGGGTTACCTCACCAAGGACGCCGGCGGGGAGGACATCGTGCGCACCATCAGGAGCGTCATGGCCGGCCACGCGGGGCTCTCGCCCCAGGTCCAGCGCCGTCTGCTGGAGCAGATCACCTCACCACCCCCTCCCGCCCCGGTCCGGGAGCTGCCGGACGGACTAACCCCGCGCGAGGCGGAGGTGCTGGGCCTGGTCGCGGAAGGGCTGTCGAACCACGAGATCGCCCAGCGCCTGCACATCGGCCGGGCCACGGTGAAGACGCACATCAACAACATCTTCGCCAAGGCGGGGCTGCGCGACCGGGCGCAGGCGGTGCGATACGCCTACCGTCACGGGCTCGCCGGCCCCCTGGGGACAGCCGTCACCTGATGGGGTGAAGGTACTGGATTGCCGAGACCGGGATCATCCCGCTCTGTCCATCCTTGGGTATGCATGCGATGAGTGGTCGGTCTTACACGGGCGGGTCCGGTCCTGACGGCTCCCTTGCCCGGAAGCAGGAAGGCCGAGGAACCGGCTGCCCGTCCGGGGAGACGCGGCAGGAATACCGGTTCGACGACCCGTGGTACGACGCCCTGGCGTCCGGCTGGGGAGAGCTCGACGGCACCGGCGCCCCGCCTCCTCCAGCGGTCTCCGGCGCGCCCGCGCGGGACCCGGAGGACGCCGCCGCCGGGATCTACCTGGACGTCCAGCGCAGTGCCGCGTTCCAGGAAGTGCGCAGTCAGTACCGCAGGTTCGTCGTGCCAGCCGCTCTCGCCTTCCTCGGCTGGTACCTCGCCTATGTCATCGCGGCGACGACGGCGCCCGGTCTCATGGCGCGCCCCGTGGCCGGAGCGGTGAACGTCGCGATGCTCGCGGGGCTGGGCCAGTTCCTCACCACCTTCCTGCTCACCTGGGCCTACGCACGCCACGCCCGGCTGCGCAGGGACCGGGCGGCACTCGATCTGCGCTGGGACACCCAGGAGCTGACACGGGGGATCAACCGTTGAGCGGCGACCACCAGACCCTCGCGCTGCTGCTCTTCAGCGCCTTCATCGCGGTGACGCTCGCGATCACCACCTGGGCCGGCCGCAAGCGGCGCGGTTCACCTGAGGAGTTCTACGCCGGCGGACGCCTGTTCTCCCCCATGGAGAACGGTTTCGCCATCTCGGGTGACTACATGTCCGCGGCCTCCTTCCTCGGTATCTCCGGACTGATCGCCCTCTACGGCTACGACGGACTGCTGTACTCCGTCGGATTCCTGGTGGCCTGGCTGGTGGTGCTGCTGCTCGTGGCCGAGCTGGTCCGCAACTGCGGCCGCTTCACCCTCGCCGACGTCGTCGCCGCCCGGATGAGCGACCGCCGCGTGCGGATCGCCGCGGGCAGCTCCTCCGTCACCGTCTCCCTGCTCTATCTCGTCGCGCAGATGGTCGGCGCGGGCAGCCTGGTGGCGCTGCTCCTCGGCGGCACCAGCGAGGCGGCGCGCGCCTGGACGGTCGTCGGGGTCGGGGCGCTCATGGTGATCTACGTGTCGCTGGGCGGGATGCGCGCCACCACATGGATCCAGATCGTCAAGGCCGTGCTGCTCATGGGCGGGGCCGTCGCGCTCACCGTGCTCGTCCTGCTGCGCTTCGACGGCGACTTCAACACCCTGCTCAACACCGCCGCCCTGCACAGCGGCCACGGCAGCGAGTTCCTTGCTCCCGGCCTGCGCTACGGCGGAGACTGGACCGCGAGGCTCGACTTCATCAGCCTCGGGCTCGCCCTGGTCCTGGGCACCGCGGGACTGCCGCACATCCTGTCCCGCTTCTACACCGTGCCCACCGCACGTGCCGCCCGCCGCTCCGTCGTCTGGTCCATCGGCCTCATCGGCGGCTTCTACCTGATGACCATCGTGCTCGGCTTCGGCGCGGCCGCCGTCGTCGGCTCCGACGCCGTGCGCGCCTCCAACCCCGCGGGGAACACGGCGGTCCCGCTCCTCGCACTCGACCTGGGGGGCGGGGCCGGATCCACAGGTGGAACGGTTCTCTTCGCGATCGTCGCCGCCGTCGCCTTCGCCACCATCCTCGCCGTCGTCGCCGGCATCACCCTCGCCTCCTCGGCGTCCGTCGCCCACGATCTCTACGCGTCCTTCAGGCGACCCGGCCGGAAGCAGCGCAGCGAGGTCCGGGTGGCCAGGGTCGCGTCCGTCGGCATCGGTGCCGCCGCCATCGGGCTGGGCCTGCTCGCCCAGGACCTCAACGTGGCCTTCCTGGTCGGTCTCGCCTTCGCGGTGGCGGCCTCCGCGAACCTCCCGGTGCTGCTCTGCTGCCTGTTCTGGCGGAACTTCACCACCAGGGGCGCGGTGTGGTCGGTGTACGGCGGCCTGATCCCCGCCGTGCTGCTCGTCGTCTTCTCGCCCGTCGTCTCCGGCAGTCCTGACGCGCTCTTCCCCGGAGTCGACTTCCATCTCTTCCCGCTGCGCAACCCGGGCCTGGTCTCCATCCCCCTCGGGTTCCTCGCCGGGTGGATCGGCACGGTCACCTCCCCGGAGCCCCCGGACGCCGCGAAGCACGCCGAGACGGAAGTCCGTTCACTGACCGGAGCGGGAGCGGCATGACAACCGCTGCGGCCCGCCGAAGGCTGCCGGAAGCTGCCGGGAGCGGCTCACGGCCCCTCCTCCGGCAGGGAGGGGCCGGAGGAGTGCCGCAACTCCTCGGCCAGCGCCTCGGGCAGCACGACGGTGAACTCCGCACCTCCCGAGGTCCGGTCGGTGACGCGCGCCGTGCCGCCCTGCCGTTCGGCGAGTCTGCGCACGAGCGCGAGACCGATGCCCCTTCTGCCGTGCGCGGGCGGTTCCTTGGTGGACCAGCCCTCCGTGAAGATCAGTTCACGCCGGTCCTCAGGGACCCCGGGCCCGCTGTCGCGCACGCGCAGCACCGCCGTACGCCCCTCCGCGCGCAGCTCCACCTCCACCTCCGCCCGGAGGGAACCGGCCGAGGCGTCCAGCGCGTTGTCCACGAGATTGCCGACCACCGTCACCAGCCCCGGCGGATCGACCAGCCGGTCGGGCATCAGCGTGCCGGGCGAGAGCCGCAGTGAGACGCCGCGCTCGGCCGCCACGGTCGCCTTGCCGACCAGCAGGGCGGCCAGCAGCGGGTCGTGGACGCGCTCGGTGACCTGTTCCGCGGTCGCCCGGTGCACCCCCACGACCTCTGTCACGTACACCACGGCCTCCTCGTACATCTCCAGTTCCAGCAGCCCGAGGAGCGTGTGCATCCGGTTGGCGTGTTCGTGGTCCTGGGCCCGCAGTGCGTCGATCAGCCCACGGGTGCCGTCGAGTTCGCGGCCCAGCCGCTCCAGCTCGGTGCGATCGCGCAGTGTGGCGACGGCGCCCCCGTCGTCCGTGGGCATCCGGTTGGCGACCAGCACGCGGTGACCCCGCACGGTCAGGAGATCGTCGCCCGTGACCCGTCCGCCGAGCACGTCGGCGGTGCGGCCGCGGCCCAGCACTTCCTCCGGGGTCCGTCCCCGCCCGTCGGTCCCAAGCCCCAGCAGTCGCTGCGCCTCGTCGTTCATCAGCCGGATCCTGCCCGCCCGGTCGAGGGCCACGACACCCTCGCGGATGCCGTGCAGCATCGCCTCCCGCTCGGCGAGCAGCCCCGCGATGTCCGAGAAGGCCAGATCGCGGGTTCGCCTGTGGATGCGCCGGGAGATCAGGTATGCGGCCAGCGCCCCGACGGCCAGGGCGCCGCCCGCGTAGGCCAGCAGTCCGGGAATCGCGGAGAGCAGCCGGGAACGCACGCTGTCGTACGCGATGCCGACCGAGACCGCGCCGATGATGCGCCCGCTGTCCGGATCGCGCAGCGGGACCTTGCCCCGTGCGGAGCGGCCGAGGGTACCGCTGTCGATCTCCATCACCTCGTGGCCCGCGAGTGCCCGGCTGGGGTCGGTGGAGACCACGTTGCCGACCTCGGCGGGGTCGGTGTGGGACCAGCGCACTCCCTGCCGGTTCATGATCACCACGTACTCGGCGCCGGTGGCCCGGCGGATCCGTTCGGCCTCCTGCTGGACCGGCCCGTAACGGTTCGCCGGGGTGGTCAGGAGGTCCTCGGCGATCCGCGGCTGCACGGCGGTGGTCTGTGCGATCGCGAGCGCGCGGCGCATCGCCTGGTCGTCGAGCTGAGCGCCGAGCGGCGCGAGGAAGAGGCCGGTGGCCAGCACGGTCACACCGGTCGCGACGGCCAGCTGCATCAGCAGGATCTGGGAGAAGGCACGTTGGGGCCAGCCGATGCGCAGCCGTCTCACGGTCCCGGCCGCGCCGCGCGGGCCCGCGCCCTGCGAGGGGCCGGGGCCGGCGGTGCCGGTGGCGGTCGACGCGGTGCTCATGCGAAGGCACGGTACGGCGAGTGCCCGGCCTCGGGAACCGGCCACGTCACATCGCCCGGCGGCGCACCCACCCGGACACCGCCGCTCAGGCGGTGAGCGCGGTCTCCAGGGCGGTCACGGAGACCACGTCCATGCGCGCGGGGCTCCCCAGCGCGCTTCCACAGCTCTCCGGACGCGGCGGCAACGAGGCTCCCCGGGCCACGAGAACCCGCCACCGCCTGCCGTCCCGGTGCGCGACGGTGATTTCCCAGCGCGGAGCCGTTCCCCGGGTGCCTACGACGGTCAGGGCGTCGGCGCGGTCCTCGGCGACCGCGGCCCGAACCGCGAGCTCGGCGGCCTGGGCCGGGCGCTCCCAGGCGGAACCGCCCCGGCATCCCTCGGTGACGACACGTCCCTCCCTGACGGCCGTCAGCACCTCCTTCACGGCGGGGGCGTCCATGCGGCCGTACGCGTAGCCGTGCGGCAGCACGAGGAGGGTCGGCGCGAAGCGGTGGCCGCCCAGGTGGGTGACCTCCCAGGCGTTCTGTTCACCGTCGGCCGCGAGTTCGGCGGCGAGTGGCCGCCCGAGGAGGGCGCAGCAGCGGTCGCGCTTGGCGTTGGTGCAGACGAGGACGAGCGGTTCGCCGGTGTGGGCGGTGCCGTCGAGCAGTGTGTCGAAGCGGTGGTGGTCGCCGGATCCCAGGGCGGTGAAGTCGAGGCCGAGCAGGCTTTCGGGTTCGGTGACGACGGCGGCACGGACCCAGGCGCGACCCGGGACCGTGTGCGCCACGTACACCTGCCGGGGGCCGGTCCGCTCGCGGCTGTCCGCGTGCCGCCCGGGCCTGCGGATCAGCGCGATCCGTACGCCGGTCCCCTCCGCGGCCCGCTCCAGTGCCCGCCCGGTCTCCGGGTCGAGGTGGCTGGACGTGAGCGCCCTTGCGCCCCACGGGCCCGGCTGTTCGAGCAGTAGCCAGGTTCTGGCGGTGGGGGCGGTGCCCGCGAGGGGCTCGTGGAGCTCCCGCGAGGCTGTGGTGCACAGGCTCACAGAGGTGAGCCTAACCTGACTTGCGCCGCTTGGCTCAGGCGGCTCCCGGGAACCGTGTCGCGGCCCGTGCCGTCCGCGTTGTGCCGCGTGCGATCGTGCCGTCCGCGCCGCGCCGCCGTCCGCGCCGCGCCGCCGTCCGCGCCGCGCCGCCGTCCGCGCCGCGCCGCGCCGCGAGAGTTCGCGCTCGGCGGCCGCCCGGCCGCAGGATGCATCGCGCCAGTACCGGCCCCGCCGGGGGAGAGGCGGGGGTGCGGGCTGTACTAGCATCGCCGCACATGACCCGGAGAGCCGTACCCGTCATCGTTCTCGCAGGCTTCCTGGGGTCCGGCAAGACCACCGTGCTCAATCACCTCCTGCGCAGCGGCGGTGGCACCCGCATCGGAGCCGTCGTCAACGACTTCGGCAGTATCGAGATCGATGCCATGGTGATCGCCGGGCAGGTCGACTCCACCGTGTCGCTCGGCAACGGGTGTCTGTGCTGCGCCGTGGACGGCAGTGAGCTGGACGTCTACCTGGAGCGGCTGACGCGGCCGTCCTCGCGGATCGATGTGATCGTGATCGAGGCGAGCGGGCTCGCCGAGCCGCAGGAACTGGTGCGGATGATTCTGGCGAGCGAGAACCCGGACGTCATGTACGGGGGACTCGTCGAGGTCGTCGACGCCGCGGAGTTCGAGGCCGTACGGGAGCGGCACCCCGAGATCGACCGGCATCTGGGCATCTCCGATCTGGTCGTGCTGAACAAGACCGACCGGGCCGGGGAAGACCGGCTGGAGCGGATCACCGGGCACGTGACGGCGTGCGCGCCGGGAACGCCCGTCGTACGGGCGGAGTACGGGCGGGTGGACCCGGAGCTCCTCTTCGAGCCGAGGCCCAGCACCGAGAGGGTCGGGCAGCTCTCCTTCGAGGATCTCTTCCGCGACGATGGCGGCACCGGAGAACACGGTCACGGTCACGGCGACGGCGACGGCGACGGGCACGAACACGGCGACGGGCACGCGGCACACCTGCACAGCGCGTACGACAGCCGGGCGTTCACCTCCGCCGAGCCCATGAGTCCCCGCCGCCTGATGGACTTCTTCGACACGCGGCCGGACGGTCTCTACCGCGTCAAGGGGTACATCGACTTCGGGACGGCCGACCCGCGGAACAAGTACGCCGTCCACGCCGTCGGCAGGTTCCTGCGCTTCTCGCCCGAGCCCTGGGCCGAGGGGGAGGAGCGGGGCACCCAGCTCGTGCTCATCGGGTCGGGCATCGACGCCGCCACGCTGGCCAAGGCGCTGGACGCGTGCAAGGACGCCCCGGATGCCGTGGCCGACGAGCACAGCATGTGGGGCGTCCTGCGATACGTGCGGGAACCGGAGTGACCCGGACGGTCCTGGACGGACCCGGGCCGGCCTAGTGCCGTGTCAGCCAGGGTTCGCCCCGTCGCGACGCCCTGCACGGCACTCCCCCGCAGCCCTCCGGGCGCGGGGGGTACGCCCATGCTGCGTTGGCCGAAAGCCCGAGCAGGCCCACTACGAGGGCTTCCGGCCGCTTTGCGATGCTCCCCCTGCCTCCGGCGGGAGGTGCCCCCGGCACCGGACGCCGCTCCTCAGCGGGCGAACCCCGACCGACGCGGCACTAGACGGGGCCGGCCACCGCCGCCACCGGCTTCGGCAGGGAGACGCCCGAACCGTCGCGGCGCGGGTCCGTCTCCGGGAGCTCGGCCGGCATGCCGTTCTTCTGCGCGGCCCTGGCAGGCGCGGCGCCCGCCCAGGCGATCGACAGGCAGTCCTCGCCCTTGAGGAAGCGCTGGCAGCGGACACCGCCCGTGGCGCGGCCCTTCCTCGGGTACTGGTCGAACGGAGTGAGCTTCGCCGTCGTCTGGACGGAGTCGTCCAGCGTGCCCCGGGAACCGGCGATGGTGAAGACCACCGCGTCCGCGGCCGGGTCGACGGCGGAGAAGTGGATCACCTTGGCGCCCTCGCCGAGCTTGATGCCGGCCATGCCGCCCGCCGGCCGGCCCTGGGGACGGACCTGGTTCGCCTGGAACCGAAGCAACTGGGCATCGTCGGTGATGAAGACCAGGTCCTCCTCACCCGTGCGGAGTTCCACCGCGCCGACGATGCGGTCGCCCTCCTTGAGGGTGATGACCTCCAGCTCGTCCTTGTTCGCCGGATAGTCGGGGACCACCCGCTTCACCACGCCCTGTTCCGTGCCGAGGGCCAGCCCCGGCGAGGACTCGTCCAGCGTCGTCAGGCAGACCAGGCTCTCACCGGGCTCCAGGGTCAGGAACTCCGAGACGGGCGCGCCGCCCGCGAGGTTCGGAGCGCTCGCGGTGTCCGGCAGCTGGGGCAGGTCGATCACCGTGAGGCGCAGCAGACGGCCTGCCGAGGTGACCGCTCCGACCTCGCCGCGTGCGGTCGCCGGTACGGCGGAGACGATCACGTCGTGCTTGGCGCGGCCGCCCTCCGACTCGGCGAAGGGCTCGCCGTTGGCCGTACGGGCCAGGAGACCCGTCGAGGACAGCAGCACCCGGCACGGGTCGTCCGCGACCTGGAGCGGCACCGCGGCGGCGGTCGCGCCCGAGGACTCCAGCAGGACCGTGCGCCGGGGGGTGCCGAACTTCTTCGCCACCGCAGCCAGTTCGTTGGAGACGACCTTGCGCAGCTCGGCGTCCGACTCCAGGATCCTGGTCAGTTCGGCGATCTCCGTGCCCAGCCGGTCACGCTCGGCCTCCAGCTCCAGCCGGTCGAACTTGGTGAGCCGGCGCAGCGGGGTGTCCAGGATGTACTGGGTCTGGATCTCCGACAGTGAGAAGTGCCCGATCAGACGCTGCTTCGCCTCGGCGGAGTTCTCGCTGGAGCGGATGAGGCGGATCACCTCGTCGATGTCGAGGAGCGCCACCAGCAGGCCCTCGACCAGGTGCAGCCGGTCCCGGCGCTTGCCGCGGCGGAACTCGCTGCGCCGCCGCACCACGTTGAAGCGGTGGTCGAGGTAGACCTCGAGCAGCTCCTTGAAGCCCAGCGTCAGGGGCTGGCCGTCGACCAGGGCGACGTTGTTGATGCCGAAGGACTCCTCCATCGGCGTCAGCTTGTAGAGCTGCTGGAGCACGGCCTCGGGGACGAAGCCGTTCTTGATCTCGATGACGAGCCGCAGCCCGTGCTCACGGTCGGTGAGGTCCTTGACGTCGGCGATGCCCTGGAGCTTCTTCGAGCCGACCAGGTCCTTGATCTTGGCGATGACCTTCTCGGGACCGACGGCGAACGGCAGTTCGGTGACCACCAGGCCCTTGCGGCGGGGGGTGACGTTCTCGACCGTCACCGTGGCGCGGATCTTGAAGCTGCCGCGGCCCGTCTCGTACGCGTCCTTGATCCCGTCGAGGCCCACGATCCTGCCGCCGGTGGGCAGGTCCGGGCCCGGCACGTGGCGCATCAGCGTCTCGAGGTCGGCACCCGGGTGCTTGATCAGGTGCCGGGCGGCGGCGATGACCTCGCCCAGGTTGTGCGGGGGCATGTTCGTGGCCATGCCGACCGCGATCCCGGACGCGCCGTTGACCAGCAGGTTCGGGTACGCGGCCGGAAGGGCGACGGGCTCGCGCTCCTGGCCGTCGTAGTTCGGCTCGAAGTCGACGGTGTCCTCGTCGATCGACTCCGTCATCAGGCTGGTCGCGTCGGCCATGCGGCACTCGGTGTACCGCATGGCGGCCGGCGGGTCGTCGTTGCCGAGCGAGCCGAAGTTGCCGTGGCCGTCCACCAGGGGCAGCCGCATGGAGAAGGGCTGCGCCATGCGCACCAGCGCGTCGTAGATCGACGCGTCGCCGTGCGGGTGGAGCTTGCCCATCACCTCGCCGACGACGCGGGCGCACTTCACGTAGCCGCGGTCGGGCCGCAGCCCCATCTCGTTCATCTGGTAGACGATGCGGCGGTGGACCGGCTTCATGCCGTCGCGGGCGTCCGGCAGGGCCCGGGAGTAGATCACCGAGTACGCGTACTCGAGGAAGGAGCCCTGCATTTCATCGACCACGTCGATGTCGAGGATCCGCTCCTCGAACTCCTCGGGCGGCGGGGTCTTCGTGCTGCGGCGGGCCATCGCTGCTGCGGCTCCTTCACGACCAAAATCTCTTGCTGACGCGGACCATTGTGGACCGCCCCACTGACAGCACGGACCGCGACCCGTGCGTTCGGGACCCGTACACGCGGCCGGGCCGGGGACCGGAACACGCCGCGGAGCGGCTCCGTGGCCCTGTGTGAACCCGGCCGGCCCGGCGGAGAGCCGTGCGCCGCGGCGCCGTCCGCGCGGCTCCTCACGACTCGGCACGCGTCCGCACGAGACCCTGCGAGTCCGTCCGGGCCCGTCCGGGTCCGCAAGGGTCCGCAAGGCAAACCGTACGGCTCCAGCGGGCCCCGTGTGGCCCGGGGAGGCCCCCGGCACCGCACTTACGTGTGCTCACGCTCCGGGAACTTCGCCAGATGCCGACGCGCTTGCATAGAGTGACAGGACTGTCCGACTCACGTCATCGCGCGATCGAAGGGACCACATGCCCATGGGTCACACGGCCACGCAACAGGCCGGCTCCGGCGGCCTCAAAGCGACCGAGCACCGCCTGGCCAACGGCCTGCGCGTGGTGCTGTCCGAAGACCATCTGACGCCGGTGGCGGCGGTGTGCCTCTGGTACGACGTCGGCTCGCGCCACGAGGTGAAGGGCCGGACGGGTCTGGCCCACCTCTTCGAGCACCTGATGTTCCAGGGCTCCGCCAACGTCAGGGGCAACGGTCACTTCGAGCTCGTGCAGGGCGCGGGCGGCTCGCTCAACGGCACCACCAGCTTCGAGCGCACCAACTACTTCGAGACCATGCCCGCCCACCAGCTCGAGCTCGCGCTCTGGCTGGAGGCCGACCGCATGGGCAGCCTGCTCGCCGCACTCGACCAGGAGTCGCTGGACAACCAGCGGGACGTGGTCAAGAACGAGCGCCGCCAGCGGTACGACAACGTCCCCTACGGGACCGCCTTCGAGAAGCTGACCGCCCTGGCCTACCCCGACGGCCACCCGTACCACCACACGCCGATCGGCTCGATGGCCGACCTGGACGCCGCCTCCCTCGAGGACGCCCGGAACTTCTTCCGCACCTACTACGCGCCGAACAACGCGGTCCTGTCCGTCGTCGGCGACATCGACCCCGAGGAGACCCTGGGCTGGATCGAGAAGTACTTCGGCTCGATCCCCGCCCACGACGGCAAGCAGCCGCCGCGCGACGGCACGCTCCCCGACATCATCGGCGAGCAACTGCGCGAGGAGATCCGCGAGGACGTCCCGGCGCGCGCGCTGATGGCCGCCTACCGGCTGCCGCACGACGGCGCCCGGGAGGCCGACGCCGCGGACCTCGCGCTCACCGTCCTCGGCGGCGGCGAGTCCTCCCGCCTCCACAACAGGCTGGTGCGCCGCGACCGTACCGCGGTGGCGGCCGGGTTCGGCCTGCTGCGGCTGGCCGGGGCACCCTCGCTCGGCTGGCTCGACGTGAAGTTCTCCGGCGGGGTCGACTTCGCCGGCGTCGAGTCCGCCGTCGACGAGGAGCTGGCCCGTTTCGCGGCCGAGGGACCCACGCCCGAGGAGATGGAGCGCGCGCAGGCCCAGCTGGAGCGCGAGTGGCTCGACCGGCTCGGCACCGTCGCCGGCCGCGCCGACGAACTGTGCAGGTACGCCGTGCTGTTCGGCGACCCCCAGCTGGCGCTGACCGCAGTCGGACGGGTCCTCGACGTGTCCGCGGAGGAGGTGCAGGCGGTCGCCAGGGCCCGGCTGCGCCCCGACAACCGCGCGGTCCTCGTGTACGAGCCGACCGCCCCGGCGGAGGACGCCGCAGGCGAGGCCACCGAGGACGCGACCGAGCAGGCCGAGACCCAGCAGGCAGAGGAGACGGACCGGTGAGTGACGCCGCAGCCGCAACCATGGAGTTCCACCCGCAGCCGCAGCCCGGTGTCGCCAAGCCCTGGGCCTTCCCGGCGCCCGAGCGCGGCACGCTCGACAACGGTCTCACCGTGCTGCACTGCCACCGCCCCGGCCAGCAGGTCGTCGCGGTCGAAATGCTGCTGGACGCCCCGCTAGACGCCGAGCCCGAAGGTCTCGACGGCGTAGCGACGATCATGGCCCGTGCCCTGTCCGAGGGCACGGACAAGCACACCGCCGAGGAGTTCGCGGCCGAGCTGGAGCGCTGCGGCGCCACCCTCGACGCGCACGCCGACCACCCCGGCGTCCGGGTCTCCCTGGAGGTCCCGGCCTCCCGGCTCGCCAAGGCGCTCGGCCTGGTGGCCGACGCCCTGCGCGCCCCCGCCTTCGCCGAGAGCGAGGTGGAGCGGCTGGTGCGCAACCGGCTGGACGAGATCCCGCACGAGACCGCGAACCCGGCGCGCCGCGCGGCCAAGGAACTCTCCAAGGAGCTGTTCCCCGCCACCTCCAGGATGTCCCGCCCCCGGCAGGGCACCGAGGAGACCGTGGAGCGCATCGACGCGGCCGCGGTCAGGGCCTTCTACGAGGCCCATGTGCGCCCCGCCACCACCACCGCGGTGGTGGTCGGCGACCTGGCCGGACTCGACCTCGCCCAGATGCTCGGCGACACCCTCGGCGCCTGGAAGGGGGGCAGTGCCCAGCCGCGCCCCGTGCCGCCGGTGACCGCCGACGACACCGGCCGGGTGGTGATCGTGGATCGCCCGGGAGCCGTCCAGACGCAGCTGCTGATCGGCCGGATCGGCGCCGACCGGCACGACCGGGTCTGGCCCGCCCAGGTCCTCGGCACCTACTGCCTGGGCGGCACCCTCACCTCCCGCCTGGACCGTGTGCTGCGTGAGGAGAAGGGCTACACCTACGGCGTGCGCGCCTACAGCCAGGTGATGCGCTCCACGCCCGAGGGCACAGGCGCGGCGATGCTCGCCGTCAGCGGCTCGGTGGACACCGCGTCCACCGGACCGGCGCTCGAGGACCTGTGGAAGGTGCTGCGCACCCTCGCCGCCGAAGGGCTGACGGACACCGAGCGCGACGTGGCCGTGCAGAACCTCGTCGGGGTCGCCCCGCTGAAGTTCGAGACCGCGGCCGCGGTGGCGGGCACGCTGGCGGACCAGGTCGAGCAGCACCTCCCGGACGACTTCCAGGCGCAGTTGTACGTGCGCCTGGCGGAGACCGGCACGGTGGAGGCGACGGCGGCGGCCGTGAACGCCTTCCCGGTGGACCGCCTGGTGACGATCCTCGTCGGTGACGCCGCGCAGATCGAGGCGCCCGTCAGGGCCCTCGGAATCGGTGAAGTGACCGTCGTCCCCGGCTAGTCGCACCGTCCGCGCCGGCTCGCCGGACGGAAGACAAGGGGACAAATGGGACCCTGACAGCTCCTGAGTTGTCGGGGTCCTTCCCTTTGCCCGATTTTTTGTCCACTTTGCGGTGGAGGTTGCCCGTCTGGGCTGTGGGCTGCACTACAAAAGCCGGAATCGGTTTGGTGATCGACGCTTGTCCCACTTAGCGTCGTCCGGGCTGTCCGCCAGCAGTACGCCGCATCCGCGGCACGGGCAGCCATCGCCGAGTCCCCGTCGGGCGCGAGCCCGGGGAGCCGGGGACCCGTGTCCCTGGGGTGAATCGGGCGCGGTGGAGAGCCACTTCACGACAACGACGCCCGTAGGAGACCTTCCTGCTCCGAACCCGTCAGCTAACCCGGTAGGCGAGAAGGAAGGAAAGGACCAGCCACTTCATGGCGTTCACCCGAACCACCGGGAAGCACCGCCGTCCCACCCGGCCGAGCCGGCGCAGCGCGAACCTCGCGGGCGTCGCCGCACTCACCACCACCGGCGTAGTCGGAGCCCTCTCGGGGCCCGCCTCCGCCGCCGCGCCCGCGGCCGCCCCGTCCTTCGAGGACACCGGCCTGAACCGCGTCCTGGTCATCGGTGAGACCCTCGCCGACCAGATCGACGCCCAGGCGCAGGCCCAGCGGCAGGCGGCCGAGGAGGCGGCCGCGCAGGCGAAGGCCGAGGCGGAGGCGAAGAAGAAGGCCGAGGAGGCCCGCCGCAAGGCCGAGGCGAGGGCCAAGGCCGAGCGCGAGGCGAAGGAGCGCGCCGCCCGCGCCACCGAGCGCCGCCTGCTGAACGCCTATGTCGCCCCGGTCGCGAGCGCCCTGGTCAGCACCTCCTACCAGGCCGGCGGAGCCGCCTGGTCCTCGGGCAGCCACACCGGCGTCGACTTCAGGGCCGCGTCCGGTACCTCCGTGCGCGCCGTCGGCGGGGGCACGGTCGTCGAGGCCGGATGGGGCGGGGCGTACGGCAACAACATCGTGATCAAGATGAACGACGGCACGTACACGCAGTACGCCCACCTGTCGTCCGTCGGAGTCACGGTCGGCCAGACGGTCGCCCCGGGGCAGCAGATAGGCCTGTCCGGGTCCACCGGGAACTCCAGCGGCCCGCACCTGCACTTCGAGGCCCGCACCTCGCCCGAGTACGGCTCGGACATCGACCCCCTGGCCTACCTCCGGTCGCACGGCGTCAGCGTCTGACACCCGCGACGGGCGCGTTGCGTCCGCCCGGTCCGTGCACTCCCGTGTCCGCCGCGGTTGTCCGCGTCCGCGTGGCCGCTCGTTCCGCGAGAACGCTTCCGGTCTCCGAAGGCCCCGGTTTCCCCC
The DNA here is from genome assembly GCF_009916105.1 of Streptomyces sp. GC420. Taxonomy (GTDB): domain Bacteria; phylum Actinomycetota; class Actinomycetes; order Streptomycetales; family Streptomycetaceae; genus Streptomyces. Next base: position 89,883 of record NZ_JAAAXQ010000001.1, read on the forward strand.
CGCCGGGGCCTTCGGTGTGCTCAAGTTCTGGCCAAAAGATATACATGGTTTGCCGCCCGCCGTCGGAAATTCCGTCTCCGTGCCATAGAGTCACTGAACAGGCGTCAATCGGCCGCGTTACGCGGAGATTAAAGCGGAGGTTGGGCAATGCGCATTCCTGCGCACGCGGTATGCACGGCAATCCGCGACGACATCGTCTCCGGCACCTACGAGCGCGGCAGCAGACTCACCGAGGAACTGCTCGCGCGCCGGTACGGGGTGTCGCGCGTGCCCGTGCGAGAGGCCCTGCGCACCCTGGAGTCCGAGGGCTTCGTCGTCACCCGCCGGCACGCCGGCGCCTGCGTCGCGGAGCCCACCGAGCAGGAGGCGGCCGACCTGCTGGAGATCCGGACGCTGCTGGAGCCGCTGAGCGCGGCACGCGCCGCCCAGCGGCGTACCGAGGCCCACCTGAAGGTGCTGCGCGGCCTGGTCAGGCTGGGTCAGGAGCGGGCCAGACGGGGCCAGGGCGAGGATCTGCGCTCGTTGGGGGGCTGGTTCCACGAGACGCTCGCCCAGGCCTCGGGAAGCCCCGGCCTGACCGCGATGCTGGCCCAGCTGCGCCACAAGATCGCCTGGATGTACTCCGTGGACGCCTCCACCCGGCCGGTTGAGGCATGGGCCGAGCACGGCGCCATCGTGGACGCGGTGGCGCGCGGCGACGCCGAACGGGCAAGGGCGGTCACCGCGCAGCACGCGGAACGGTGGCTGTCCTCCCACCGGCTGCGCCGCCCGGCGGCCGTGAGGACCTCGCAACATTCCGTAAACACGGCGGGCGTCCCCAATTAACAATGACGCCGTATACAAAGAGGAAGCATTTCGGCGGCTTTCTTCGTGCTGCCCGAATAAATGTTTCCGCGGTCAGGGTCGAACTGTGCCCTGCCATTCGCTCCGGGTGGTACCAGGTAAATGGTGGGGACCCGCGGCCCGAAAAGGTGAAGCCGCGGCGGTGGCGGTGAAATGCCACTGCCGCGGCTGCGCCGTGCGGAGCCCGGAACCGAATGGGCTCAGACGGTCTCCGGAAGCTCTTCGAGTCCCTCGGCGACCAGCTTTGCCAGCCGGTCGAGCGCGGCCTCCGCGTCCTCGGCGTCCGACGCCAGGACGATCTCCTCGCCGCCCTGTGCGCCCAGGCCGAGGACCCCGAGCATCGAGGCGGCGTTGACCGGGGTGCCGTCCGCCTTGGCGATGGTGACGGGGACGCCGGCGGCCGCGGCCGCACGGACGAAGATGGAGGCGGGGCGGGCGTGCAGGCCCTCGGCCCAGCCGACGTTGACGCGGCGCTCAGCCATGGTGTTGCCCTTCGGGTTGCTCACATGTTGTCTAGACCAGTGTCTCATGCGGTCGCGCGGGCACGGGCGAACGGGTCGGCCGGAACGGGCCCCCGGACGGTGCGTCCCGGGCCGCGGAGGTCCGCAGGGGTCCGCAGAGGTCCGGGACGTCCGCACGGTCCGCAGGGGCCCGCCGTGTCCGCAGGGGGCCGCCGTGTCCGCACGGTCCCCTCGCAGAGTACGTCGCGTGCGCCCGGGCAGCCCCGGTCCGGCCGCGTCACCGGGCGCCCAAGCGCCCCGCGCCACCCGAACGCCCCGTACGCTGACCTTCATGCAGAGCCCGTCGGAGCACGCGTACCCGGATCACTGGGAAGCCGATGTGGTCCTGCGCGACGGCGGGACGGCCCGGATCCGTCCCATCACCCCGGACGACGCGCAGCGGCTGGTCGACTTCTACGAGCAGGTCTCGGACGAATCGAAGTACTACCGCTTCTTCGCCCCGTACCCCCACCTCTCCGACCGTGACGTGCACCGTTTCACGCACCACGACTACGTGGACCGGGTGGGCCTCGCGGCCGTCGTGGGCGACGAGTTCATCGCCACCGTGCGCTACGACCGGATCGGCCCCGACGGCACGCCCGCGGCCGCGCCCGCCGACGAGGCCGAGGTCGCCTTCCTGGTCCAGGACGACCACCAGGGCAGGGGGCTGGCCTCCGCGCTGCTCGAACACATCGCGGCCGTCGCCCGCGAGCGCGGCATCAGGCGGTTCGCCGCCGAGGTGCTGCCCAACAACCTCAAGATGATCAAGGTGTTCACGGACGCCGGCTACAGCCAGAAGCGCAGCTTCGAGGACGGCGTCGTCCACCTCGAGTTCGGCCTCGAACCCACGGACCGCTCCCTCGCCGTGCAGCGCGCTCGCGAGCAGCGCGCCGAGGCGCGCTCCGTCCAGCGGCTGCTCGCTCCCGGCACGGTCGCCGTGATCGGCGCCGGCCGTGCCCCCGGAGGGGTCGGACGCGCGGTGCTCCGCAACCTGCTCGACTCCGGCTTCACCGGCCGGGTGTACGCCGTGAACCGGTCCCTCCCGCCCGACCGTACGGAGATCGAAGGCGTGCCCGCCTTCAGGTCCGTCGGGGACATCGGCGAGCACATCGACCTCGCCGTCGTCTCCGTCCCGGCCGACCGGGTCCCCGCGGTCGTCGCCGACTGCGGCGAGCACGGCGTGCAGGGCCTGCTCGTCCTCTCCGCCGGCTACGCCGAGCAGGGCTCCGGAGGCAGGGAACGGCAGCGGGACCTCGTACGGCAGGCCCGGTCGTACGGGATGCGGATCATCGGTCCCAACGCCTTCGGGGTCATCAACACCGCGCGGGGCGTCCGGCTGAACGCCTCACTGGCGCCCGAACTGCCCCGCCCGGGACGGCTGGGCCTGTTCACCCAGTCCGGCGCCATCGGCATCGCCCTGCTGTCCGGACTGCACCGCCGCGGCGCCGGCCTGTCCACGTTCATCTCGGCCGGCAACCGGGCGGACGTCTCCGGAAACGACCTGCTCCAGTACTGGTACGAGGACCCCGACACCGACATCGCGCTGATGTACCTGGAGTCCATCGGCAACCCGCGCAAGTTCAGCCGGCTCGCCCGGCGCACCGCCGCGGTCAAGCCGGTGGTCGTCGTCAAGGGCGCCCGGCACAGCGGCAGCGCCCCGCCGGGACACGCGGTGCCCACGGCACGCATCCCCGACGCCACCGTCTCCGCGCTCTTCCGCCAGGCCGGCGTCATCCGTGTGGACACCGTCACCGAACTCGTCGACGCCGGTCTGCTGCTCGCCGGCCAGCCCCTGCCGGCGGGCCCGCGCGTCGCGATCCTCGGCAACTCCGAGTCACTGGGCCTGCTCACCTACGACGCCTGCCTCACCGAGGGCCTGCGGCCCCGTCCGCCCCTCGACCTCACCACGGCCGCGATGCCGGCCGACTTCCGCGACGCCCTGACCGACGCCCTGGCGGACGACGGCTGTGACGCCGTCGTCATCACGGCCATCCCATGGGTCGGCCAGGACGGTGCCCAGACCGACTCCGGGATCGCCGAGTCCCTCGCCGCGGCGCTGCGCGAGGCGGTCGACGCCGCGACGGCCTCCGGCGGACGCGCCGCCGCCAAGCCTGTCGCCGTCGTGCACGTCGAGATCGGCGGCCTGGCCGAGGCGCTGGGCGCCGCCAGGGCCACCGCCCCGCGCGGCGGTCCCAGGACGGCCACCGCCGCCACGGGGTCCGCGGCCCGCCCCGCGGGCACGCCGTCACCGGCCGCGCCTGCGCCCAGTGGCTCCGGGGAAGCCGGGGCCGGAGGCGGCTCCCAGGTGCCCGGCCCCGGTGGCGGGTCCGGGGAACCAGCGGGTGCCACGGACGCCGCACCCCTCACCGACCACTGCATCCCCGCCTATCCGTCCGCCGAAAGGGCCGTGCGCGCACTGGCGGAGGCCGTCCGCTACGCCCGGTGGCGGCGGGACTCCGCGGAGCCCGGGCGAGTGCCCGAGTACGAGGACATCGACGAGGCCGGGGCCGCGGAACGCATCGCGGAGTTGCTGGAAGGGGCCGACAGGGGGCTCACGCTCGGCGCGGCCGACGCCCTCGATCTGCTGGGCCGGTACGGCATCCCGGTGACACCCGTGCTCGCGGCCCCCGACGCCGACGCGGCCGTCGCGGCGGCGGCCCGGCTCGACTACCCCGTGGCGCTGAAGACGACCGCCCCGCATCTGCGGCACCGGGCCGACCTCGGCGGCGTACGGCTCGACCTGGCGAACGACGCCCAGCTGCGCCGGGCATTCGCCGAACTCACCGAATCGCTGGGGAAGCCGGAGGAGCTGACGCCGGTGGTGCAGGCGATGGTGCCGCGCGGGGTGGACACCGTCGTGCGGGCGGTCATCGACCCGGCGGCCGGCGCCGTGCTCTCCTTCGGGCTGGCCGGCGCGCCGTCCGAGCTGCTCGGCGACACCGCGCACCGGCTGGTCCCGGCCACGGACCGGGACGCGGCCGAGCTGATCAGGTCCATCCGGGGCGCTCCGCTGCTGTTCGGCTGGCGGGGCTCGGCGCCGGTGGACACCGCCGCGCTCGAGGACCTGCTGCTGCGGGTGTCGCGGCTGGTCGACGACCATCCCGAGGTGGTGTCCGTCACCCTCGAACCGGTTGTCGTCGCCCCGCACGGGCTCTCCGTGCTCGGCGCCACGGTCCGGCTCGCGCCGCCCCCGGCCCGCACCGACCTCGGACCGCGCCGCCTCCCCAGCTACTGAGGCGGTCCGCGCCGCTGCGGCCGTGCCCCCCGCGCCTGCAGCCGCACGGCGCCGCCCGCCCATCAGCCCGCAGGCCGCGGACCGCCCCGGCCTCACCGGCCGCCGCCGGCGGGGCCGGCCACCGGTGCCGCGCGGGTCGTCGGCGGCCTCCCCGGCCGTCCGGCGCACCGGACCGCTCCGGGCCGGCGTCCGCGGTGACGCAGGGGACGGCCGGGCCGTCGCGGCCCCGTAGGATGTCCGCATGGCGAAGACCGGTACGACGACCCAGGGGCTGCGCGCGGCGATCGAGCGCAGCGGCTACTACCCGGCTCTCGTGGCCGAGGCGGTGGAGGCCGCCGTGGGCGGTGAGCCCATCGTGTCGTACCTGGTGCACCAGGAGACCACGTTCGACTCCAACGAGGTGCGGCGCCACGTCACCGTCCTGGTCCTCACCGGCAACCGCTTCATCGTCAGCCACACCGACGAGCAGGCCGCCGAGAACACCTCCCCGACGCCGTACGCCACCACCTCCACCGAGTCCGTCAAGCTCGACCGGATCTCCTCCGTGGTGCTCAGCCGGGTCGTCGCCAACCCCGAGGCGTACACGCCGGGCACGCTGCCCCGCGAGGTCGTCCTCACCATCGGCTGGGGTGCGGTGAGCCGCATCGACCTCGAGCCCGCCGCCTGCGGAGACCCCAACTGCGAGGCGGACCACGGCTACACCGGCTCCTCGACCGCCGACGACCTGAGCCTGCGGGTCAGCGAGGCCGGCGACGGCCCGGACGCCGTGCGCCAGACCCTGGCCTTCGCGCAGGCGCTGTCCGAGGCGACCGCCGCCGGTTCCGCCGCGACCGGCCGCTGACCGCGCGATGGTGCAGCCCGCATGGCAGGACCAGGACTCCGAGCCGGTCCTGCTGTCCCCCGACTCCGCCCCCGCTCCCGCGTACGGCACCGGCTCCCTGGCCGACCTCCTTCCCACGGTGGCCGCGGGGCTCGGCGTACCCGGCTTCGGCCCCACGGGCCTCGACCTGGCGCCCGCCGACCGGGTCTGCGTCTTCCTGATCGACGGACTCGGCTGGGAGCTGCTGAAGGCGCACCCGGAGGAGGCGCCCTTCCTGCACTCCATACTCGGCAGTTCCCGGGGAGGCACCGGCCGCCCCATCACCGCGGGCTTTCCCGCCACCACGGCCACCTCGCTGGCCTCCGTCGGCACCGGCCTCCCGCCCGGCGAGCACGGACTGCCCGGCTACACCGTGCGGGACCCGCAGACCGGTGCTCTGATGAACCAGCTGCGCTGGAAGCCCTGGACCCCGCCCGCGGCCTGGCAGCCCTACCCGACGGTCTTCCGCCGCGTCCACGAGGCGGGCGTGCCGGCCGCCCAGGTCTCGTCACCCACCTTCAAGGACACCCCGCTCACCCAGGTCGCGCTGAGCGGCGGCCACTTCCACGGCCGGCTCTCCGGCGAGGAGCGGATGGACCTGTCCGCGCAGCTGCTCGCGCGCTCGGACCGCGCCCTCGTCTACACCTACTACAGCGACGTGGACGGCAAGGGCCACCGCTTCGGTGTGGACTCCGACGCCTGGCGCGGCCAGGTGATGTACGTCGACCGGCTCGCCCAGCGTCTGGCCGAGCAACTGCCGCCCCGCTCCGTGCTCTACGTGACCGCGGACCACGGCATGATCGACATTCCCTTCGACGAGGAGTCGCGCATCGACTTCGACGAGGACTGGGAACTGCGCGCAGGCGTCGCCCTGCTGGGCGGCGAGGGCCGGGCCCGCCATGTGTACGCGGTCCCGGGCGCCGAGTCGGACGTCCTCGCGGTGTGGCGGGAGGTCCTGGGGGACCGGTTCTGGGTGGCGAGCCGCGAGGAGGCCATCGCCGCAGGCTGGTTCGGGCCGGCGATCGACGAGCGGGTGTACGGACGGATCGGCGACGTCGTCGCCGCCGCGCGGGACGACGTGCTGATCATCGCCTCGCGGAACGAGGTCAACGAGTCCGCGATGGTGGGCAACCACGGCTCGATGACCGCCGTGGAACAGCTTGTGCCGCTGCTCGAGATCCGTACCTGAGCCTGCCTGCCCGCCGGGACCCAACCGCCCGGCGCGTCACCACCGACACTCCGACAATCCGAAAGGCCGTCGACTCGCCATGCCCGAGCTGGTGTTCTTCTCCGGAACCATGGACTGCGGGAAGTCGACGCTGGCCCTCCAGATAGAGCACAACCGCTCGGCACGCGGCCTTCAGGGCATGATCTTCACGCGCGACGACCGTGCGGGCGAGGGCAAGCTGTCCTCCCGGCTGGGCCTGGTCACGGACGCGGTGGAGGTCGCGGACGGCCAGGACCTCTACGCCCATCTCGTCGATCACCTCTCGCAGGGCGGCCGCGCGGACTACGTGATCGCGGACGAGGCCCAGTTCCTCGCGCCCGAGCAGATCGACCAACTGGCCCGGGCGGTGGACGATCTGGGCATCGACGTCTACGCCTTCGGCATCACCACCGACTTCCGCTCCAAGCTCTTCCCCGGGTCCCAGCGACTCGTGGAACTCGCCGACCGCGTCGAGGTGCTCCAGGTCGAGGCCCTGTGCTGGTGCGGCGCTCGTGCCACGCACAACGCCCGCACGGTCGGCGGGGTGATGGTCGTCGAAGGTGCGCAGGTCGTCGTCGGCGACGTCAACCAGGCGGACACCATCGGCTACGAGGTGCTGTGCCGCCGGCACCACCGGCGCAGGATGACGGCGGCGACGGCGCGGGCGGCGGCCCTGTCGCCGGACGTGCTGCCCGTCACTCCGGCCTGACCCCGTTCGACAGAGGCTGCATCGTAGCTCGGAGGACTGAACGTGAGAGCCCTGCCGACCGAGATCCAGGCAGGCAGGGCTCTCACGACCGTACGAGCGTCAGACGCGCTGCTCCGACGAGGCAAGCCCGACGAACCCCGCCCAGGCCTCACGCGAGACTGTGACGACGGGTCCAGCGTCGGCCTTGGAGTCCCGGACATGCACAACTGTCGTACCGGACGCGACCTCTACACAGTCGCCGCCCTCGGTTCCGCTGTAGCTGCTCTTGAACCAGGCGAGGCCGGAGGCGACGGTCGAGGACTCAGCGTTGTTCATAGCGATCCCAGCAACCCTTCGATGAGCTCCAGTGACTCTCGCGGACTGAGAGCCTGTGATCGGATGATCCCATAACGTGCGGCGGCCAGGACCCCTTGCTCCGGGTCGGTCTGCAGGGAACCGATTCCCTGTGCCTCGGCGTACACGAACTTCTTGCCGTCCTTGCGCGTGACGACGGTGAACGGCCCGTTCACACCGGCGTTGTCCTCGCGGTCGACCGGCATGACCTGGATCTCGACGTTGCGCTTCTGGCCGATCAGCAGCAGGTGCTCCAACTGCCCACGCAGCACGGCCTTGCCACCGTAAGGGCGCCGCAGGATCGCTTCGTCGAGCACGAAGCTCAACAGGGGAGCGGGCCGACGGTCGAAGATGTCCTGCCGGGCCAGTCGTGCCGCCACCCGCTGTTCGATGGTCTCCTCGTCCAGAGGCGGGCGTCGCATCCCCAACAGCGCCCTCATGTACTCCTCGGTCTGAAGCAGCCCCTTGACCACCAGGGTGTCATAGGCCACGAGCTCGATGGCCTCCTTCTCCAGAGCCGCCATCCCCTGAAAGAACATCGGATACTGCGCCCGCTCCACCTGCTCCTTCCACAGGCACAGCAACCCGCCCGCCCCCAGTACCTCGTCCG
>NZ_JAAAXQ010000200.1 GCF_009916105.1 Streptomyces sp. GC420
GTTGCACGGTGCGGGTGCGGGTGCGGGTGTGGACTGGGAGGCGTTCTTCGCCGGGTCCGGTGCCCGCCGGGTGCCCCTGCCGACCTACGCCTTCCAGCACCAGCGCTACTGGGTGGACGCCGCCGCCACCTCCGCGGACGCCGGCAGCCTCGGCCTCGACCGGGCCGGGCATCCCCTGCTGGGCGCCGCCGTGTCCCTCGGCGACAGCGACGAGACGCTGTTCACCGGAAGCCTCTCGGTCCGCGCCCACCCCTGGCTCGCGCGCTACACCATGGCCGGCGAGACCGTCGTACCGGGCGCGGTCCTGGCCGAACTGGCGATCCGGGCGGGCGACGAGACCGGGTGCACCGTCCTGGAGGACCTGGTCCTCGACGACCCCCTGGTGCTGCCTTCCGAGGGCGTCCTCCACCTGCAGATCCGCGTGGGCGCCGCCGACCCGGACGGACGGCGCGCCCTGACCGTCCACTCCCGGTCCGGCAGCCCGGGCACCAGCTGGACACGCCACGCGCACGGCACCCTCGGCGTCGCCCCTCTCACCCCGCCCGCCGACGCCCGTATGCGGCAGTGGCCCCCCGCGGACGCCACCGAGGTTGACCCGGACGACCCGCACGCGTGGCCCGCCGAGGCCGGGGCAACCGGCCGGCCTGAGCTTCCGGCCACGACCGGGCTGTGGCAGCACGACGGCGACCTCTTCGCCGAGGTACGTCTTGCCGACGACGACACGGACCTGGCGGACGCGTTCGGCCTCCATCCCGCGCTCCTCGACGCCGCCCTGCGGCCGCTGCTCGGTCCGCTGCACGACGCGGTGCGATGGCGCGGTGTACGGCTCCACGCGACCGGCGCGCGGGAACTCCGGGTCCGGATCAGCCCGCGCCCCGGCACCCGGACCCACACGCTGACCCTGGCCGACCCCACGGGTGAACCCGTGGCCGGCATCGACGAGGTCACCCTCGGAGCCCTCGACCCCGCCGCGCTCGTCGCCGCTCGGACCCGCGACCACGACGCGCTGTTCCGCACCACCTGGCCGTCCCGCAGGCTGGAGCCCGCGACGCTGCGCTGGGCGGAACTCGGCACGGACGACGGCCGTCAGGACCCGGCCGCCGTCGCCGCGGCCGTCACCGCCGGGGCGGAGATCGACGCCGTCCGCGTCCGTCTCGCCTCGCCGCCCGGCGCCACACCCCCCGACGCGGCCCACGCCACCGCGGGCCGGGCCCTGGAACTCGTCCGCCGCTGGCTGGCCGAGGACGCCCTGGCCGGTGTCCCGCTGGTCGTACTGACCAGCGGGGCCGTGTCCACCGCCGACGGCGAGGACGTGCACGACCTGGGCGCCGCCGCGGCCTGGGGCCTGCTGCGCTCGGCACAGTCCGAGGCACCCGGCCGGATCGTCCTGGCCGACGCCCCCGATCCGGACCACCCCGGACTGGAGGCCGTCCTGTCGGCGCTGGTGGCGTCCGGCGAGCCGCAGGCGGCCGTACGGAACCTGCCCCCCGAGGCGGACGAGCCCGGCCCCCGCGTGCTGGTGCCCCGGCTGGCCAGAACCGGGCCTCCGGCCGGCACCGGAACTCCCGTCTGGGACCCGGAGGGAACGGTGCTCATCACCGGCGGCACGGGCGCCCTGGGCGGGATCTTCGCCCGGCACCTGGTGACCGGGCACGGCGTACGGCACCTGCTGCTGGTCAGCCGGCGCGGAGCCGATGCCCCGGGTGCGGACGAACTGCGGGCCGAACTGACCGCGCTCGGAGCCTCGGTGACGGTCGCAGCCTGCGACGTGTCCGACCGGGACGCCCTGGCCGGACTACTGGCGGCCCTGCCCGGCGAGCACCCGCTGCGTGGCGTCGTGCACACCGCCGGCGTCCTCGACGACGGCGTGATCGCCGCGCAGGACGCCGACCGCCTCGCCGGAGTGCTGCGGCCCAAGGCCGACGCGGCCTGGCACCTGCACGACCTGACCCAGGACCTCGGGCTCACGGCGTTCGTGCTGTTCTCGTCCGTCGCCGCGGTCGTCGGCGGGCCCGGCCAGTCCACCTACGCCGCCGCGAACGGGTTCCTCGACGCGCTGGCCCGGCACCGCGCCGCCCGCGGGCAGGCCGCCACCTCCCTGGCCTGGGGCCTGTGGGCGCAGGCATCCGAACTGACCGGCAACCTCACCGAGACCGACCTCAGGCGCATCGCCCGCAGCGGCTTCCTGCCGGTCTCCACCGAGCAGGGGCCCGCCCTGTTCGACCTCGCCCTGCGCGGCGGCCGGCCCGACACCGTGGCCACGCCGCTGGACCTGGCCGTGCTCCGCGAGCAGCCGAGAGTCCCCGCCGTCCTGGGCGCGCTCGTCCGCATCCCGGCCCGCGGCACCGCCCGCGACTCGGCCGGCGCGGGCCACGGCCTCGCCGAACGGCTGGCAGCCGTGAGCGGCGAGGAGGCACGCCACGCCGCGGTCCTCGAGGCCCTCCTCGACGAGGCCGCCCGAGTGCTCGGCCGCTCCGACGCCCAGGACATCGGGCCCGACCGCTCCTTCCCGCAACTCGGCTTCGACTCGCTGACCTCGGTCGAACTGCGCAACCGCATCGTGGCGACCACGGGCCTGACGCTCCCCGCCACCGTGGTGTTCGACCACCCGACCCCGCACGCCCTGGCCACGCACCTGCTGGGCGAGCTGTCGTCGGGAGCGGACACCGAGGGGACGGCCGACACCGACTACGCGGCCGACATCCGGCTCGCCGAGGACGTCCGGCCGGCCCAGGAGGTCGTGCGCACCGTCACCGATCCCCGGGAGATCCTGCTCACCGGGGCCAGCGGATTCCTCGGCGCGTTCCTGCTGCGCGATCTCATGCGCACCACCACGGCCCGCATCCACTGCCTGGTGCGCGGTGCCGGAGAACGGGCGGCGTACGAGCGGCTGCGCGGCAGCCTGGAGTGGTACCGCGTTTGGGACTCCGTCGACGAGGACCGGCTCAGCGTCGTGGTCGGCGATCTGGCCGAGGAACGGCTCGGGCTGACGGAGGAACGGTTCGACTCGCTGGCCCGCACGGTCGACGTGGTCTACCACGCGGGCGCCTCCGTCCACTGGCTCCAGCCCTACGAGGCGCTGCGCGCGGCAAATGTGCACGGCACGCAGGAGGTGCTGCGGCTGGCGGCCCGGCACCGTACCGTCCCGGTCCACCACGTCTCCACGGTCGGCGTGTTCGACGGTCCGGTCACCCCGGGTGTGCCGCTGAAGGTCACCGATCCCACCGGTCCCGCAGAGGCGCTGCCCAGCGGGTACCTGCGCAGCAAGTGGGTCACCGAGCAGGTCGTCGGACTCGCCAGGGAACGCGGCCTGCCCGTTTCCGTCTACCGGGTCGACGTGATCTCGGGAGACCGGGACAACGGGGCCTGCCAGACCCGCGACTTCGTCTGGCTCAGCCTCAAGGGACTGCTCCAGACCGGACTCGTACCGTCGGGCGTCGGCGGACGCTTCCACCTGCTGCCCGTCGACTACGTCAGCGCCGCGATCCTCGGGATCTCCACCCGGCCCGAGGGCGCCGGGGGCACGTACCACCTGTTCAACCGGAGTTCGCTCGGCCTCGCCGACTGCGTGGACTACCTGCGGCGCCTCGGCTACCGGCTCGACGAGGCGGAGCGGCCGCAGTGGGAAGCCGCGGTCCAGTCCGACCGGGACAACGCGTTGCTGCCGCTGCTGCACGCGTTCGACATGATGACCTCCGACACCGACGCCTTCTATCCGGTCCTCGACACCAGCGAGACGGAGGCCGCGCTGGACGGGACGGGTATCAGCTGCCCGCCCCTGACCGAGGAACTCTTCGTGAAGTACGTCGAGTTCTTCGTCCAGGAGGGCCACTTCCCGCCCGCGCGGTGAGCCCCTGACAGGAACCGGACACGTCGTCGGCCGCCTCCCGGGAGGCGGCCGACGACGGCCCCCGGCCTCGGGACGCGGGGCCGGAAGAGCACCGCGTCCCCGGGACGCGACCCGGCGGGGCGGCGTGCCGGGGACCGGCGGGCGCGGAACGTCAGGACGCCTCGGCCTGGTCCGCCGTACGCCGGTCGTAGTCCGCCCGGGCCGCCGCGATCTCGGTCTGGTGCTCCTCGGTCCAGATGACCAGGCTGCGGATGGTGTCGTGCAGGGTCGTCCCCAGCGGCGTCAGCTCGTAGTCCACCCGCGGCGGGACCACGGGGTGCACGGTCCGCTTGATCAGGCCGTCGCGCTCCAGCTGACGCAGGGTCACGGTCAGCATGCGCTGGCTGATCCCGTCGATCTGCCGGCGCAACTCGGTGAAGCGCAGAGTGCGGCGGTCCAGGAGCGCTATCACCAGCAGGGACCACTTGTCCGCCACGCGGTCCAGGATCTGGCGCACCTCACAGCCCTGCCGTGTGTCCCACTGCATCACCTCGTAATCCTCGTCGGTACCCGTGCAGTGAGTAGGTGACTTCAAAGTGCCTTCTTCCATGGGCATTGAGCCTGCCCGATGATGCTCGTGGTTACAAGTGGGAACCGTCCTCCGGCTCGCATGTCCACGCATGCTCCGAGCCGGTGCGATCAGCGGTCGCCCCGATCCCGTCCTCCCCTTTTTCCTCCAGCAAGGAGTCAATTCCGTGTCCGCACTGCAATCCCCTCCGGGTGGCACCGATCGCATGAGTGGGCGCGCCTGGGGCGTGCTCTTCGTGCTGTGTGGTGCGATCTTCCTCGAGGGCGTCGACGTGGCCATGCTCAACGTGGCCCTGCCGTCCATCAGGGCCGACCTGGGCCTGTCCACCGGCATGCTCCAGTGGGTCATGAGCGCCTACGTCCTCGGGTACGGCGGCTTCATGCTGCTCGGGGGACGGGCCGCCGACCTCTTCGGGCGCCGCCAGATGTTCATCTTCTGGCTCACCGTCTTCCTGCTCTTCTCCGGCATGGGCGGCCTGGCCACCGAGGGCTGGATGCTGATCACCGCCCGGTTCGTCACCGGCGTCGCGGCCGCCTTCATGACCCCCGCCGGCCTGTCGATCATCACCACCAGCTTCGACGAGGGCCCCCAGCGCAACAAGGCCCTGCTCGTCTACTCGGGCACCGCCGCGGGCGGCTTCTCCGTGGGCCTGGTCGTCGGTGGTCTGCTGGCCTCGATCGACTGGCGCTGGGTGTTCTTCGCCCCGGTCATCCTCTCCTTCCTCATCCTGGTCACCGGCCTGGCCCTCATCCCGAAGTCGCCCCGCCCCGACCGCACCGGCCAGGGCGTCGACCTGGGCGGCGCGGTGAGCGTGACCGCGGCGATCCTGCTGCTGGTCTTCTCCGTCGAGCGCGCCACGCACGTGCCGGCCGCGCAGACCACCCTGACCGTCGCGGCCAGCCTGATGCTCTTCCTGGCCTTCGTGCTCATCGAGCGCAAGGTGTCCGCGCCGCTGGTGCGCCTCGGGATCTTCCGCACCGGCACCCTGGTCCGCTCCAACCTCTCCGGCCTGCTGTTCGCCGCCGGGTTCTTCGGCTTCCAGTTCATCCTCGTGCTCTACCTGCAGGAACTGCGTGGCTGGTCGACCCTGGAGACCAGCTTCGCCCTCATGGTGATCGGAATCGACGCGATCCTGTCGCCGACGCTCACCCCGAAGCTCGTGAACAAGTTCGGCAACGCCCGGGTCATCTTCGGCGGTCTGCTGCTGTCCGTGCTGTCGTACGCCCTGATGCTGCCCCTCGGGCTGGACTGGACGTACCTGATGATGCTCCCGAGCCTGTTCGTCCTGGGCCTCTCCTTCTCGCTGGCGTACGGCCCGCTGACCATCGTGGCCACCGAGGGCATCGAGGAGGAGGAGCAGGGCGTCGCCGGCGGTCTGCTGTACACCTGCTTCCAGTTCGGTGCGGCCCTGGGCCTGTCCTCCGCCGGTGCGGTGATCACCGCCGTTACCGAAGGGACCAGCCCGCAGGCCATGCTCGACGGCCACCGCGCGGCTCTGCTCGTCCCGCTGGTGGCCGCGGCCATCGCCGTCGTGATCAGCATGTTCGGGCTGCGCGGGAAGTCCGGCGCGGCCTCCGCCGAGCCGGCCGCCGAGAGCGGTCCCGTCCTGGAGTCGGCCGAGTCCTCGCGCTGACCCCGCAACGCCCGGCGCACCGGGCTTCCGAGTTTCGCCTCAGGCCAAATCCCCCGGGCCTGGGGCGAATTCGTTTTTCCGGCCGGTGCCGGTGCCGGTGCCAGTGCGGGTGCCGGTGCTCGCCCGGTTGACGATTCATTACCGCCCGCTGACCGCCCGGACACCGTCCGGCGTACCGCGAGACTTCTTGATTACCGGCACAAGAACACCACTCGCGAGAATCAATTCCGTACATCTCACATGCGCAAGTCCGTTCCGGAAGCCACGGCCGGATGAAAACCCGCTGAGGAGGCAGAATGACCACGACCGACAGCGCGACAGTTGCGGTGTTCGACGAGGTGAAATCCCTGGCCGATCGGCTCCGGGAATCCGGTGCCAAGGCCGAGGAGCGCCGCTGGATTCCGGACGAGAACATCGAACTGCTCGAAAAGGCCGGCGTCTTCCGCCTCAACGTCCCCAGCCGCTTCGGCGGCCTGGAGGCCCCGGTCGCCGACCAGGTGAAGGTACTGAGCGAGATAGCCCGCGCCGACACGGCCACCGGCTGGGTCGCGATGATCTGGGTGTCCAGCTCCTGGGTGCCGAGCCTCTTCCCCGACGAGGCCCAGAAGGAGGTGTACGCGAACGGCTCCCTGCGGGTGTCCACCGGCTTCACCCCGAGCGGCTCGCTCACGGCCGAGGACGGCGGGTACTCCCTCAGCGGCAGCTGGAAGTGGATCTCCGGCGCCCGCGGCGCCGGCTGGGGCCTGCTCTCCGCGCTGCTTGCCGGCCCGGACGGTACGCCCGTGCCGCACGCCGCCCTCGTCCCGTTCTCCGAGCTGGAGATCGCCGACGACTGGCACGCCTCCGCAGCGGCGGGCACCGGCAGCTCCACGGTCACCGCCACGAACGTCAAGGTCCCCGCGCACCGGGTCGTGAGCCTGATCGACGTCCTCGCCGGCACCACCGGCGGACGCTCCAACACGGGTGCGACCGGCCGCAACTACGCCTTCATCCCGTTCTTCATGGCACAGGGAGCCTCCGCGTACCTCGGGATCGCCCGGGGCGCCTACGAGCTCTTCCTGGAGCGGCTGCCCGGACGGGGCATCACGTACACGTCGTGGACCGACCAGAGCCAGTCCCCGCTGACCCAGATCCAGGTCGCCACCGCCGCCAACAAGATCGCCGCCGCCGAGGCGCTCCAGGAGACCTGGCTCCGGCTGCTCCAGGAGCACGCCGACGCCGGCACGCTGCCCTCCATCGAGGACCGCGCCGCGGTGCGCGGCAAGGCGGCTTACGCCATCCAGCTCGCCAAGGAAGCGGTGGACGAGCTGTTCGAGGCCAGCGGCGCCTCGGTGATCATGCGTGACGTGCCGTTCCAGCGCTACCACCGCGACATCCGGGGGCTGGCGCTGCACGCCCTGTTCGCCTTCACCACCAACCAGGAAGTGCACGGCAGGGCCATCCTCGGCCTCGCGCCGGACACCCCGTTCCTCTGATCCGCGACGGCCGCAACGGCCGCAGGGGTCACCGGACCGAGCACGTCCGGTGGCCCCTGCGTCCTTCGGCGGGCGCGCCCGCCGGCCCTGTCACCCACCTGATCCAAAGCCCCACCTCAGCACGACCCATCGAGTAAGGGAGGCGAAGCCATGACGCAGACAGACATCCTGGTCCTGGGCAGCACCGGGAAGACCGGACGCCGCGTCGTCCAGGCCCTGCGGGCGCGGGGCGCGTCGGTACGGGCCGCCGGCCGGTCCGCCGAGGTCCGCTTCGACTGGAACGACGACCGCACCTGGGAGCCCGCCCTCACGGGCGCCCGCGCGGTGTACGTGGTCGACCGCCAGGACCAGCCCGGGGAATGGGACGCCGAAGCAGAGATAGGCGCCCTGGCCAAGCTCGCCGTCGACCGGGGAGTCGGCAGGATCGTCCTCCTCCAGGCGCGCACCACGGGCCTCGTGGGCGGCAAGGACCTGAGCGCCGGCGTGCGCGGTGTGCGGGAGTCCGGAGCGGAGTGGACCGCTCTGCGGCCCAACTGGTTCTTCCAGAACTTCGACGAGGGCGTCCTGCTGGACTCCGTGCGCTCCGGCGAGCTCCGGCTCCCCGCAGGGGACGGCCACGAGCCGTTCGTGGACGCCGGCGACGTCGCCGAGGTGGCCGCGGCGGCCCTCCTCGACGACGGCCACAGCGGCCAGGTGTACGAACTCAGCGGCGGGCGCGCCTTCAGCATGGAAGAGGCCGCCGCGGAGATCTCGAAGGCCACCGGACGCACCGTCGCCTATGTGCCCGTCTCCCACGAGGCGTACGTGCGGGAACTGGTCTCCTACGACGTACCCGCCGATTACGCGCTCTTCGTGGCCGACCTGGTCGGGCAGATCCGCGACAACCTGAACTCCGCTCCGACCGACACCGTCGAGCGTGTACTGGGCCGTCCGCCCCGGGACTTCGCCGATTTCGTGCGGGACGCCGCCGCACGGGGAGCCTGGACCGTCTGACGCCTTCCGTTTCCGGGATGCCGGGCGAGGGCCGCGGGTCCGTCGTGACGGGTTCCCCGGCAGTGAGTCGGTGACTTTGAAGTGCCTTCTTTTCCCGGGCCTGCCCATACGGCACGCTGAGGTCGACTGGGCGCGAATACGCCCATTTCTTCCATGACGTTTTGAGGTGCCGGATGGCTGCTGTGAAGGTGAGTTCGTTCTCGGAAATCGAGGACGCCTTCGTGACCTATATCCAGGACATCGTGTATTGCACGATGATCACCGTCGACAAGAAAAGCCGACCGCGGGCCCGCGTTCTGCTGCCCATCTGGGAGACGGTCGACGGCAGGCCGGTCGGCTGGCTCGCCGCCTACAAGACCCCGGTCAAGGTGGCGCACCTGGCGAACAACCCGCACACCACGTACTCCTACTGGAATCCCCGGCAGAACGCCGTCTTCATCGACAGCGTCTCCCACTGGGTCGACGACCCGGAGACCAAGAAGTACGCCTGGGACCTGTACGCCAAGGGGAGTCCCGTCGGCGTCGGCTACAACCCGCGCAATTTCTGGCACCTCGGTCCCAGCGATCCGAAGTACCACGTACTGCGCATCGACCCGTGGCGTGTCCAGGTGCTGCGGGGCTCGGACCTGAGCAGCCGTATCTGGACGGACGAGTCCGCCCGCTGACGGGCTCCGGGGGCGGCACGGGGCTCCCTCCGGTCCCGCCGCCCCGGCCCCGGACCCCGCAGTCCGCCGCGAGGCGGTGGTCAGGACCGGTCCCCGTCCGTCCCCGTGCGGGTGCCGGCGGTCCTCACGGACCGGCCGGGCCACCGGGGCGGACGGGGACCCGGAGCCGCGGCGACCGGGCCGCGGCGTCCGCGGGGAGAGCCGCCGCGGCCTCGGCCGCCCGGTGCTCCCCGGGCCCTTCCGGGGCGTCGGTGCGGTGTTCCCCCAGGGCATCGGACTCCCCCTTCCAGTGCGCGAGGACCTCGGACATGCCGCCCCGAAGTTCCGCCTCGGCCACGGCTCGGTGCTCCAGCGCCCGCCCGGCCGCGAACCCGGCGGCGAAGGCCTCGGCGCCGAGGTCTTCGCGCAGGCGGGCCGAGATCCGCTCCACGTCGGCCCGCTCCGCCCGCGGCAGCGGGGCCCCGGATCGGTTCCGGGCCGCCTCCGCGGTGCCGAGCAGGCGCGCCGCACGATCCGGGCGGGACGCGAGTGCGTGGCCGCCGGCCAGGCCCTCCAGGGCGAGCGCGACCGCCCGCGGGTCCGCGGACGCCACTGCGGCGGCCAGGCCGTCCCGGTGCAGGGCCAGACAGCCCTCGGCATCGCCGCGCAGCTCTGCGCAGAAGCCCAGCTCGGCCAGGACCAGAGCGAGGCCGTTGCTCGCCTCCCGGCTGCGGTTCCAGGCGAGCCACGGGCGCAGATGAGCCTCCGCGGCGTCCAGATCACCCTGCCGCCTGGCACCGAGGGCGAGCCCCAGCTCGGCCATCTGCTCGGCGGGCTGATTGCCCTGCTCGACCGCCTGCCGCAACGCCCGCAGGTGCAGCTCCTCCGCCTCGGCGAACCGCCCGGCCAGCAGCGCCAGCCGGCCCAGCCCCGACAACTGGCTGGACACTTCCGACCACAGCTCCAGCGACTCTGCCATCTGCAGCCCTTCCCGGTGCAACTGCGCCGAGAGGTCGTACGAGGCGGTGATCTCGGCGTGCACGGCCAGGGCCTGAGCCGCCTTCAGCTGACCCCAGACATCACCCAGCCGGGTGAACTGGGCGCGTGCCTCGAGCGCGTCGTCGTGAAGCGCGTCCAGATCGCCGCGCGTCATCGCCAGGGCCGCCCGGCTGTTCAGCGCCGCGGCCACGCCCCAGGCGTCGTGCAGTGCCCGGAAATCGGCCAGTGCCTCGTTGACCTGCCGCTCGGCCGCGGTCAGCGCGCCCACGTCCCACAGGGCGTGCCCGAGGTACCACTTGGCGCGGGCGAGCCCCGTGGAGCGCTTCAGGGGCCCGCCGAGCCGGGGCGCCCGGCACTCGTCCTCCGGATCGCTCTCGCCCAGCAGCAGGCCGATCCCCTCGCACCAGGTGGCCGCCTCGGCCACCGCCTCCGGGCTCCCCGTACCCTCAGCCGTCCCCAGCACCGAGGACAGCGACCGCCGGGCCTCGGTGAGCCGCCCCATCAGGATCCAGAACCAGACCAGGGCGTTGACCAGCCGCAGGCCCAGCTCCGGCGACCCGCTGCCGTGCGCGACCCGCAGCGCCCGCCGGAAGTTGGCGGTCTCCGCCGAGAGCCGCTGGAGCCACCGGCGCTGCTCCGGGCCGTGCAGGTGCGGCCTGGCACGCTCTGCCAGCTCCGTGTAGTGGACGGCATGCCGCAGGGCGAGCTCCTCGGCCTCGCCAGACTCCTCCAGCTTGGCGTGGGCGTACGCACCCACGGACTCCAGCAGGCGGAACCGGGCGCCGGCCCGGTCGTCGCTCCGGGCGATCAGCGACCTGTCCACCAGCCGGGCCAGGATGTCGACCACGTCGTCGGCGGACACCTCGCCGCCCGCGCACACGTACTCCGCGGTGGCCAGCGTGCAGCCCTCGACGTGCACGGACAGCCGGCGCATCACGGTCTGCTCCTGGGGAGTGAGCAGACTCCAGCTCCAGTCGATGGTCGCCTGGAGGGTCTGCTGGCGGTGAGGGGCGCCCCGGTAGCCGGATTTCAGCACCCGGAAGCGGTCGTCGAGCCGCTCGTGCAGCTCGTGCACGCCCAGGGCCCTGACCCTGGTGGCGGCCAGTTCCAGCGCCAGCGGGATTCCGTCCAGCCGGCGGCACACCGCCGCGACGGCGGGCGCCGTGACCGGGTCGAGGACGAAGGACGGATCGGCGGAGCGGGCCCGCTCGACGAACAGCTGGACGGCGCTGGACCGCTCCAGCGCCTCCTGGTCGGCGGAGGCCGGGAGCTCCAGGGGCGGTACGGGCCAGACCGTCTCGCCCTGGAGCCGCAGCGGCTCCCGGCTGGTGGTCAGCACTTTGACGCCGGGTGCCTGCTCCATCAGCAGGCGCACCAGGTCCGCGACGTCGTCCACCATGTGCTCGCAGTTGTCGAGCACGAGGAGCAGGCGGCGGGAGAGCGTGAAGTCCACGAGGTGGCGCTCGGTGCGGCACAGCGGGGTGGGCTGAGGTCCATTGCTCTGGGGCCCGTTGCCCTCGCCGCTCTCGCGCAGGCCGAGCGCCGCCAGCACGTGCTGCCCCAGGCAGAGCGGGGCGGCGGACCGCTCCGCGGGCTGCAGGCCGGCGAGCTCCACCAGCCAGACGCCGTCCGGGAAGTCGTCGATCAGCCCGCCCGCGGCGGCGACGGCCAGGCGGGTCTTGCCGACACCTCCGGGCCCGGTGAAGGTGACGAGCCTGTTCCCCGTGATCAGCCGCTGCCCCTCGGCCACCGCGCCGTCCCGTCCCACCAGGTGGTGCCCGGTGTCCGGCAGGTTGGTGCGGGCGCGTGCCATGGACGCCGGGGTCCGCGGGGCGACGGCGTGCCGCAGGGCGGGATCCTGGCGGAGGATGGCCTGTTGCAGCGCGTCGATGGCCCTGCCGGGCGCGAGCCCGAGTTCCTCGTCGAGGTGCCGGCGCAGATCGGCGTAGCTCTCCAGTGCCTCGGACGACCGGCCGACCTGGTACAGCGCCCGCATGTGCGCCATCCGCAGCCGCTCACGCAGCGGATGGGCGGTGACCAGGGCCGTCAGCTCGCCGACCAGCAGACTGTGCTCCCCGAGTTCCAGGCGGGCCTCCAAGTGCTCCTCGACCGCCGTCAGCCGCTCCTCCTCCAGCCCGGCGATGGTCGTCCGCACGAAGGGTTCGTCCGCGAAGTCGGCGAACGCCGAACCCCGCCACAGGGCCAGCGCGTCGGCGAGGGCCGCCGCCTTCTCCCGCGGGTCGTCCAGCGTGCGGGAGCGCTCCACGAGGGCCCGGAACCGTCC
Organism: Streptomyces sp. GC420; assembly: GCF_009916105.1. GTDB lineage: Bacteria > Actinomycetota > Actinomycetes > Streptomycetales > Streptomycetaceae > Streptomyces. The sequence goes on from NZ_JAAAXQ010000200.1 coordinate 12,447, forward strand.
CACGTCCACCGCGTCCTTGGCCGCCTGCAGCGTGTAACCGGGCGCCCGGTGCGCCACCAGGTCGCGCGATCCCTCCTCGGCGTCCTCCAGGGCCCGGCGCAGTTGCGAGACCTTCGCCTGGAGGGACGCCGTGGGGTTGGCGGGCGGTACGCCTCCCCACAGGGCCTCGATGAGGCGGGCCGTCGGCACCACCTGGCCGTGGTTGGCGATCAGAGTCGCCAGCAGGGTACGGACCTTGACCTCGGGAACCCGAACCGGCCTCCCCGTCACGGTCCGTACCTCAAGCGGGCCTAACACCCCGAATCGCATGGCGTCACGTTAACCCAGGGTGTTGGTCCGGTCTACATAACGTGTATGTAGCCGGTGATGAAAGCGGGCAGCAGCCGTGGCAGAGGCATGTTTCCGGCCACGTTCCGAAGGGTTCCACCGGGAAGTAACACACCGCCCACGAAACGCTCTCCCGCTCCCCGCGCCCGGGGAGGCGCGGATTACCGGGGCATGGGCCGCGGGGGGATCGGCAGGTCTAGGGTCATTCCGGAAAGGCCGAAAACGGGGCGTACGGAAGGCGAATTCGCGGCGCATTCCCACCGCCTCCGATTCCGATCGAGGGAGACAATGTGAGAAGGGTCATCTCGCCGGAACTCGGGCCCGAGGGCACATTCGAATTCGCCGCGCGCACCTTCGCGGTCGCCCTCCACGAAGGCCTCAGCAGAGTGACACCCCCCTGGGCGGCCCCCGGGCAGGGAGCGGCATGGAGCAGCCGCCCCCGTCCGCCGGCCGCGCACATCGCCCTTCTCCGCGCCCACCGCGAGGAGATCCTCACCGACCTGGCCGATGCCCTCGCGGCCGCACCGGCCACGGCCGGACACGCGGACGCACGGCAGCCGTCCGGACCGCTGGTCGACTGGGCGCGCGCCGTTCTGGCGGCGGCGGACGGCCACGGGACCCCGTCGCACCTCGGCGGAAAAGCCCCGCTGCCGCCGGCCCCCCAACTGGAACTGACGGTGGCAACCCTCCTCCTGGAGTGCACCGTCCGCCGTCTCCCCGACGTACCGGCCCGCGAACTCGCCCTCCGGGCCCTGGGCCGCGCACTGCGCGGCGATCACGTCCCGGGGTGACGCCGCGGGCCGCGCCGGGGCCTCGCCCCCGGCGGGGAGGCGGAGATCCGCTCCGGCCCCTGAGGCCGGCGTTGCCGTACGCGCCCACCTGGGGAAGGCCGTACCCGCACCCGTACGAGCGGTAGTCCCCGGCGTCTCCGTTCCCGCGCAGTCCTACCCGCGCCTCGACCGGTCGTCCCTGACCACGAGGATGGTGCCGAGGCCGAAGACGCGCAGCCCTTTGCACGTGTCCGAGCCGGCCGCGGTTCGCAGCCGCGATACCTGTGGCGGCAGCGGTGATCCTCCTGCCCTCCCGGACCGCAGGCCAGGCAGGACGCGTCGTCGAACTCTCTTGTGGGACTTGACTTCATGTTCGGGAACCGCGTGAGATCGATGGGTCGTCAGATGTCACGTGGCACGGCGGTAGGGCTTGGATCGAAACGGGGGCTGGGCCCGGGAGGACGGCTCGCTGCTGGTCTATCCGCGGCTGCCCGGTCCTGACGACCCGGACGGGGTGCTGCCCGTGGAGGGGGCGCCACTGCCGCTCGTGCACGGCGGTGTCGATCACGAGCCCCTCGTGGAGGTGCCGTGGCTGATCGTTCGGGCGGCGCGAATACGACGCCCCCGGCCCGGGACGTGCCGGCGGTGCCCGGCGCCGGGCCGGACACCCCGCTGGTCGCGGTGTCCCGCAGCGGTGTGAGCGGCGATCTGCCTCTTACGGCCGACTGGGGGCCCGAAGACCTGGTCCGCGCTTGACGGCGGTAGCCGTGAGACGGCGAGGCCCGGAGTGGGCTTGATCCGCTTTGACGGACATTCGAGATCAGGGGTTCGTCCCCGGGAGGATGTCCATCATGGAGAGCATGGGGAAGAAGAAGCCTCGCCCTCGCCGTTCGTTCACGTCGGAGTTCAAGGCCGAGATCGTCGAGCTGTGCCGGCGCGGTGACCGCTCGGTCGGTCAGACTTCGCGACGATCAAACGGGAACTGCTCGGCACGAAACCTTGGCCCAGCAGGGCTCTCGCCCACACCGCGATCTTCGAGTGGATCGAGAGCTGGTACAACTTGCAGCGGCTGCACAGCAGCCTCGGCTACCGCAGTCCCGCCGAATACGAGACCGTACTCGCGGCCTGACCACCACACCAATGGTGTCCGTCAACGGAGCAAGTTCAGTTCCGGGCAATCCCCAGATGCCGCGCGATCCGCTTGATCGACATGCCCTCCGCACGGTGGAGCCGCCGGATCTCGGCCCAGTCCTCCACACCGATCACCTCTTCCACCTGACTCCCATGGAGCCAGACTCATCACTTGATCACGGAAGGGGTCACATTTCATCGACCGATAGGGGGTCACGGTTCAAGGAACGGCGCCTGTCTCTT
>NZ_JAAAXQ010000201.1 GCF_009916105.1 Streptomyces sp. GC420
TGCCTCCCCGGCCACCCGGCACCGGTCGCACAAGTGACCACCGCCCGGCACCCTCCCACGCCCCCACGGCCTCCGTGGCGGTCACGTCCCCGCCGGCCGGGGCGGAGGCCGTCCACCGCACCGGCCGGAGGGGGCCGGGCGGGGGAATCAGGTGCGTGGGCGGCTCGTTGTCGACTGCATGACGACGACGAGCAAGGACGCCGCGAACGTCCCCGAAGTGCTGCGCTACACCGCGTTCTCCGAGGATCCGCACGGCGGGAACCCCGCCGGAGTGGTGCTGGACGCGTCGGGGCTCGACGAGGCGGCGATGCTGGCCGTGGCTGCCGGGCTGGGGTACAGCGAGTCCGCCTTCCTGACCGCGCCGCCGCCGGAACTCGCGGGCGAGCCCGGACGCGCCTTCACCATCCGGTACTTCAGTCCGAAGGCGGAGGTGCCGTTCTGCGGGCACGCCACCGTCGCCACCGCCGTCGCCCTGGCCGAGCGGAACGGTCCCGGCGAGATGCTGTTCGCGACCCGCGCGGGCACGGTCCCGGTGACCGTGACCGCGGAGCCCGGCGGGGGCCTGCGCGCCACACTCACCAGCGTCGAGCCACGGGTCGAGGAGATCTCCGGGGAGCACCTGGCCGAGGCGCTGGCCGCCCTTTGCTGGCCCGAGGGCGACCTCGACCCCGCGCTGCCGCCCCGGATCGCCTTCGCGGGCGCCCGCCACCTGGTGCTGGGCGCGGGCAGCCGGGAGCGGCTGGCCCGGCTGAGCTACGACTTCGAACGGCTCGCCGCGCTGATGGACGCACTCGGCCTGACCACCGTCCAGCTGGTGTGGCGCGCCTCGGAGACGGTGTTCCACGTCCGGGACCCCTTCCCGGTCGGCGGCGTCGTCGAGGACCCGGCGACCGGTGCCGCCGCGGCGGCCTTCGGCGCGTACGCCCGTGAACTCGCGCTGGTACCGGCGGAGTCGGTGCTGACCCTGCACCAGGGCGAGGACATGGGCCGCCCCGGCGTGCTGACGGTCACGCTGCGCGCGGGGGACCCGCGGGTCCGGGTGAGCGGCGCCGGGGCCCGCATCCCGGACTGATGCCCGCGCGCGGCCGGGAAGCGGCGCGGACTTCTTGCCCCGCACCCAGCCGGGCGGCTGTGGCGCGTGCGGCCGGGAAGCGGCGGGCGAGCACCCGCCGCCCCCGCTTCCCGGCCGCCCCTACTCCGCGTCGTCGCCGTCCTCCCCGTCGGCACCGTCGTCCTGTGCCTCCCACAGTTCCTCGAACCGTTTGATGCGCCGTGCGACCCGGTCCTCGCGCAGATCCATGATCGTCTTCGAGTTCACGCCCTGCAGATCTGGTTCGACCTCGTACGACAGGGACTGGTCGAACACGATGAAGTCGTTCGTGGTGTCCATCTTGAGGATCGGCGGCAGTTGCGACAGAGCGAGGATCCGCACGTCGATGCCCAGACTCTGCTGGTGCTCCGCCATCCGCTCCAGGTTCTCGTCGATGTCGTCGGGCCGGTTCACGATGAACAGCCGCCTGATCCGGACGCCCCGGACGTGGATGGCGTCGCGCTGCGCCCGCAGATAGCGCTGCCCCAGTTCGGTGGGCCAGAAGTCGTGGTCCACCGAGGTGCTGGTGGCGTCGATGCTCTCCATCGCGCACTGGGTGAGCGTCACGATCCAGTCGTGGTCCTCCCCGTCGTAGTCGGCGTGCTTCTGGGTCAGGTTGGCCATCACCGTGGCGAGCCGGTTGACCTCCGCCTGGGCGAAGGACTTCACGATCTCGGGTGCCTCCAGCCCCACTTCCGTGGCGCTGCGGACCAGTCTGGTCACCATGGCGGGCCGTACCGCGGAGCCCTCCATCAGGCCGAACAGCTCGGTGGCCTCGTTGATCTTCGCGAATCCCTCGGCGACGAGTCCCTTCATCTCCGCGTTGTGTCCGGCGAGGCTCCGCTCCACCCCGCCCAGCCGGCGCTCGAAGTCGATCATGTACTGGATGATCATGGCGGCGCCGCCGAGGAAGATGGAAGCGGTGAGCTTCCACACCTCGGGCTGGTCGGTGACATTGGTCAGGGCGTAGGTGAGCCCTCCGACGACCGCGGTGATCAGGGTCTTCAGCAGGAACGGCGGGACACCGGCCGGCTCCCCTGTGCCGGTGGCCCCCGGCGCCGACGCCCCCGGCGCCGCTGCCGTCCTTGACGATCCGTCCATTTAGGTCTTCTCCCCCGGTGGGATCGTGCGCGCGTGCCGTCGTCAGCACTCGAGTCTCAGCGCCCGAGTCTCAGCGCCCTCAGCGTGTCGTCGGCGCCTCGCGCGGCAACATGAATGGCCTGCAGAGCGAGCTGGTCCCTGATGCGCTGGACCAGCGTCTGCCATTGACGGGTGAAGCCGGGCTCCCGTTCCAGCACCTCCCACAGGGGGCCCAGGGTGTGGTCCACACGTGCTCCTGGCATCCACAGGTGCAGCAGATGGTCGACGGCGGGGCGCAGCGCCATCACGGCGTCGTGCCCGTCCGCCGACCCGAGCCGGCTGCGCTCGACCATCCGTACGAGGGTCGTGAGCAGCCAGTCGTGCAGGGCGAGGTCCTCGCAGAGCCCCACTGCGGCGGCCGGCCCCGTGTCTTCCGGCAGCCGCAGCTCCACCGTCCTCAGCCCGTCCTCGGCGAGTGTGAAGCGCTGGATCGACGGGCCCTCGCCGTCCGGGGCCCGTAACGCCACCCAGCGCAGCCTGGTGCGCCGGGACTTGAAGGGAGACCGCTGGTCGAGCAGCGGATGGCGCAGTACGTCGGCGAGCAGACGCTCGGCGATGCTGCCGAGGTCGAGTTCGCCGGCCTGCCGGCGGCCGGCCAGCAGGCCGTCCGCGACGGCCCGTTCGGGCAGCCGCCCCACGGGTTCCAGCACTCCGGGCCGTACGAGGTAGTGGTCCCAGGGCAGCCGCCGGTCGGGGCCGTGCGCCGGGGCCCGGAACCAGGCGGTGGCCTGGAGGACCCGGCCCTCGGTGAGCGCGGCGCGGGCACCGACCGTCCCTATGCCGCGCACCCTGGCACCGTTGGCGGTGGGCAGCCGGCAGTCGACCCCGGTGAGGACGTCGGGCGAGACGGCGTACCGGTTGGGGCGTTCGGAGACGCGCACCCGCTCGTCGGCGCGCAGCCGCAGCAGCCGTTCCGCGGCCTGTCCGTCCAGCGACTGGAAGGTCTGCAGCAGGCCGGTCCGCACCTCGCCGCAGATCAGTACCGTCGCCTCGCCGTCCCCCGGGCCGGTCATCTCAGGGCCCCGTGTAGAAGACGTAGGAGGCCCGTTCGGCGATCCCGTCGGGGACGGGGGTGCCTTCGCGGGCGGAGCGTTCGGCGACCTGCCCCAGCGCGCCCGGGTCCACGTGGACCTGGCCGAGGATGACCCGCACGGCGTGTTCGACGGGCAGGAAGCGGGCCGGCAGCACGGAGCAGGTGCGGTACGCGCAGAAGGGGGCCGCGGACGCGTTCAGCCGGAGCAGCGGCGGCAGGGCGTCCCAGTCGCGCGGGAAGGTCTCGCCGTTCCAGGAGTGCGGGAGCAGCACGGGCTCGCCCTGGTGGCGCAGCAGTCCCAGCCTGGCCAGTTGCCAGACGGCGGCGAGAAAGGGGCAGGACCAGGTGCGCCGCCCTCCCTCGTCGTCCCACAGCTCCACGTCCATGAAGACGGAGTGGCGCCGGGCGGCGGTCTCGGCGGGCGGCCGCCAGACGGGGACGGTGAGCATGGCCTCGGGGTTGTGCAGGCCGGGGGTGCGCTCGCCGTTGGCGAGCCATCCGGTCTCCTTGACGGGCGGCCTGGACCCGTCGCTGCCCGGCGGCACCGCCTCGACGAGCCGGTGTTCCACGGACTCGGCGAGCGGGACGCCGTCGGCGACCGCGCAGCCCGACTCGCGCGCCAGGTAGTCGATGGTCAGCCCGGCCCGCTCGGCCTCCGCCAGCAGGACGGGCACGAGGTCGGCGGGCGTGGAGAAGCGGGTGAAGTAGTCGTCGACGAGGAAGCAGGTGCTGATCCTGGGCCGCTTGCCGCCGGCGGCCGCGGCCGCCGAGGCGCGTACGGCGTCCACCCAGGGCCTGACCTGTGCGAAGTGGTCACGCAGCCGCTCGGGACCCGCCTCGAAGTCCTCCATGTACAGATGGCCCAGTTCCAGGGAGAGATGGGAGAGCGGCACGGACTGCGTGACCGGCTCGGCGGTGGTCTCCCGGAACACCGCTTCCGTCATGGCTGCCCCCATGCCTCGTCGTCGGTGAGCCGCTGCGCGAGGTCCTCCAGGGCCTGCCTGGTCTCCATGTTGGCGATCTTGCTGGAGAGCACGTCCTCGTCCGTGATGAGCTGCTCACGCCATTGCAGTACGGGCTCCAGCGGCACGGATCCCAGCACCATGCTGTAGCCGGCCTCCAGCTGGGCGGCGAGTTCGCCCAGTTCCTGGTCGCACTTGCGCATCCACGCGGACTGGGCCGGCGGCACCTGCGACCACAGCGGCGACTCCGGGTCCGGGACCGCGGCCCGTACGAAGCGGATGGAGCGGCGCAGTTCCTGCTCGTCGTGGCCGCGGTCCACACCGCCCGCGACGATCCCGCGCCGCCCGAAGACCAGCCCCGCCGCGGCGATGACGTGCTGGCGGGTCCAGCGGTGGTAGACCAGCCACCGCGTGCCGACGTGCCGCATCTCGGGCCGGGAGGTGGCTTCGAGCGCCATGTCGACGGCGTAACTGCGCCCGGCGCTCAGGTCGACCACCACCAGGTCGAACTCGCTGTTGAGGCGCAGCAGGAGGTCCACGCAGCGGCGCACGGTGTCCTTGCCGACGGCGAACTCGCCGCCGCTGCGGTCGCCCGGCAGGAGCAGCAGACTGCCGGAACCGGTCTGGCGCCGGCGCAGCACCTCGTGCTCCGTCTCTGACCAGACGTCGACCCTCACCGGTTCGGCGATCCGGCCCTGGAGGTAGGAGTGCAGGCCGCCCTGCTCGATGCCGCGCAGGGCGCCGGGCACGTCGAAGACGGCCGCCGCGGTGGGCGAGCCGAAGTCGAAGTCCAGGTATGCCACGTCGTCCCCGGCCAGGGCCCTGCGGTAGGCGAGATTGGCGCTGGTGACGGAGCGGCCCGTGCCTCCCTTGTCGGAGGCGGCGAAGACGAGCACCGCTCACACTCCCCTGGACGCGGTCTGCCTGGCCAGTGCCAGGGTGTCGAGTTCCCCGAGGACCTCGGTGGTCAGTGCGACGGCCGTGCCCGGCTGGCTGTCGACGAGCTCCCGGGCGCGCCGCAGTTTGACCTCGATGCTCTTCAGCGCGATGCCGCGGGAACCCTCGGCGATGGAGGTCGGTTCGAGTTGTTCGTTGCCGAGGAGGTGGGTGGCCTCGCTGAGCAGCGCGGCGGCGAGGGTGACCAGTTCGGCGCTGCGGATCGGCGGCTGGGTGTAGAGCGCGCGGGCGGCGACCATGCACTCGGTGACGCGCTCGGTGATGGCCCAGGACAGCGGCCCGCCGTGCTCCGGGGAGTCGGGGTAGACGGCGTGGATGTTGTCCCAGAGCCCGGTGCCGTGGCCGCTGCTGATGCGGCGCTCCCACACGTGGTCGAAGATCTGCTCGGCGAGCCGCAGCAGCCGGTCGTGCGAGGACATGTTGCGGGAGAGCGCGCACAGCTGGACGGTCCGCTTGAGCAGCTGCGCGGAGAAGTCCGTCATCGTCCACCGCATGGGAGGGCCGACGGTGTCGCTGCCGTGCAGCGGCAGTCTGACACCGGGGTTGTGCAGGCCCACCGCCGGGTCGTGCGAGGTCATGCGGCTGGTGATGCGGCCGCGTTCGGCGAGGCGTTCCATGACGCCGACGGTGCGGGTGAGGTCGTCGTCGGTGGCGCGCCTGCGCACCAGGTCGTGGACGAGGATGGCGGCGACGGAGAGGGAGAAGTACTCGGACTCCAGCCGCTGTCCGGTCGTGCGCCAGGGGATGTCCTCCAGCGGCCAGCTGCCGTCGCCGAAGCGGGCGATGCCCGACCAGTACTGCTGGGTGATCTCCCAGCGCAGCCGCAGCGCCTCCGCGAGCCGCTGCTGCTCGGTGTTGAGCAGTCCGAGGGTGAGGGTGCGGTCGGAGAAGAGGTCCTGGATGCCGTCCAGGGCCACCACTGTGAAGTAGAGGTACGGGACGGGCTTGGCGACGCCGCTGGGCTGCGGTCCGATCGGTTCGCTGGTGTCCACCGGCGGGGCGTCGTTCACCAGGCTCCAGGACCAGCCGCACTCGAAGAGCTGGTTGTCGTCCTTGAGGCGGTCGGCGATGTCGACACCGAGGGTGAAGCTCTCGCTGATGGTCGCGCGTAACGCCTTGAAGCGGCGCTGGAACTGCTGGAGGACGACCCGGTCGGAGGTCTGGCCCTGGCCCAGGAGACGGCAGAGCGTGCGTCCCTGGGGGTCATCGGGGTCGAACACGTTGACCGTGAAGGAACGCAGCAGACTCACCATGGCGGCGGTGAGCCGGACCTCGGTGGCTGCCTTGAGTTCGTCGATCAGCGCCCGTACGTCGGAGCGGCGGGTCTTGGTCTCGTAGGTCTTGAGGAAACCGAGTGTCGCGAGACAGAGGGTGATCGACATCGAGAAGGCGTCGACCACGCCCAACTCCCGCTGTTCCTGCGTGAGTTCCTGATCGGGTTCCTTGGGGATGAAGTAGTACCCGCCCGCGAAACTGGGTCTCTTGTCCTCGGCGGTGTGGGTGCGCATGAAATCCGCGAGAACCGTGACGAGTTTGGCGGGCAGGTCCAGCCGGCTCCCGGCGCTCTTCAGGGCACTCTGGACGTCGCGCTCGGTGATGTCCGGGTCGTCCAGGCGGAACGCCGAGATCTCGGTGGTCGGGTACATGAGGCAGAGCAGGCGCTCGGCGTCCGCGACGCTGCTGCGCCCACCCCATTCGCCCCAGTCCCATTCACCGTCCTCGAACGAGTGGCGCGCAATTGCCTGCCAGATATCCAGCAGATGCTGGCGCGGCTTGATCTGCATCCCCCATACCCCTCGTACAAGCGCCCCGTGCTGCGGTCAGGAAGCTGTCCGTCATTTCATTGTCGAGATTCTGGCTCGCATACTTGCGAGTTTGCGACCGTATTCGGGCTTTCCCCGGAACCGCGTCGCGCACCGTGGTGCGCGACGAGCCCCGCACTATTCGGAATTCCGCCGTCCGCAGGCCACGATCATTCCCTCGTAGCCGGGCCGCAGCCCTCCTCCCGGCGGCATTCCGATGGGAGTGATCCGGACCTCGCCGTCCGTGAACGGGGCCAGGGTCTCACGGACCTGGTCCACGTCCACGCTGCAGGCGGGGAAGAACTCCTCACCGACGGCATACCCCACTGAGCCCTGCATGAAAGCGGCGGCGTAGGGGGCACCTGGGACGAGGGCTCCGGTGAAGCGCTCCACGGCGCCCTGGAACTCCTTGAACGAGGTGGTCATCGACTCGGCGACGAAGAACATCGTGCCGATCCCCCAGCCCGCGTGGGGGAGATCGAACAGATTGCCCTGTTTGACGCGGGTGACCTTCCGCAGCGCGGCCCTCGGGTCCGCGACCCGGGCGTACGGCTCCGACCGGCTGAGCAGGTCCCAGAACTCGTCCCAGTTGGCCCCGTAGGAGGGCACCTGGCTCTCCAGCCAGACCACGTTGGCCTCAGAGCGTTCGTACAGCGTGATGTCCTCGCACCAGGGGAGGAGCGTGAAGGCGGGGTAGAGGTTCGCGCCCGATCCGACGTCGATGCCCGAAATGGGGCCCGCCGGATTCCGCCGGGAGAAATGATCGGTGAAGTAGTCACGCACGACACGGATGATCTGCGCGTCGTCGTCGCGCAGCCGGCGATAGTTGTGATCTACATATGCAAGAGGGTCGAACGAGTCCCAGGGTGCCTCGTCGTTGAGCTCCTGCCGTTTCCCGTCCTCGGGCGTTCTGTGAACCATCTTTCAAGGGTAGTGCCAAATCCCTTGCAGGGCCCGGCACTCGACCGAACGGGGCGCATGGGGGGCGCTCTGTGGCGTAACGGCATTTCGGTCCTGATCACCCCTTGAAGGTCCAGATCGGGCGGGCAATCCTGGTCCTGATCCCCGGTCGGCCACACCCCGCACGGCCGGGGCGCAGGCCGTCCGGCCCGTATCACCCGTACGGGCGCAACGCGTCCTTGACCTCTGACCTCTGACCGAGGAGCGGCATGACGACTCTTTCCGGAGATCGGTCCCCTGCACCCGCAGTCGCGGCGCTGTCCCTCGTGGCGGGCGGTCCGCCACCGCTGCGGGTCAGAGAGGTCACCGAGCGGGATCTCCCCGAGCTGTCACGCCTCGACGCGGAGGTCTTCGGCGAGCACGCCTACCCCTACTTCGTACTGCGCCAGCTCTACGACGTGTACGGCGCCCACCTGCTGGTCCTGGACGACGGAACGTCCCTGCACGGGTACGTCCTGGTCGGCACGCCGCCCGACGCGAGCCGCAGCTGGATCCTGGGCCTGGGCATAGCCGAGCGATGGCGCGGGCTCGGCCTCGGCCGACGGCTGATGGCGGAGGCGCTGCGCCGGCTGCGCGCCGACGGTGTCGGCGAGGTCAGGCTCACCGTGGAGCCCGCGAACAGCGCCGCCATCGAGCTGTACGAGTCGCTGGGCTTCTCCCATGTCGGCTGCCGCGCGGACTACTTCGGCCCCGGCGACGACCGGCTGGTCATGGCACTCGCGCTGATGCGCTGACGCACGGCGGCGGGCGCACCCCCCGTCCCGAGGGGGTGCGCCCGCCGGGGGGGCGGACGGCCGGCTCAGCCGTCGTAGGTGCCGGTGCGCCGGGACTTCCAGGCCCCGTCCACGACCTCGAAGACGGTGAGCTGCTTGTTGGTGGTGTCGCCGTACTCGTCGAAGGCGACCGTGCCCATGACGCCGAAGAAGGAGACGTCCTGCATGGCCTCGGTGACCTTGGCGCGGGCGCCGGAGGGCAGCTCGCCGCCGTCCGCCACGGCCTTGACGGCCTGGATGATCGCCCAGGCGCAGTCGTAGCCGAAGCCGCCGAACACCCCGTACGGCTCGCCGTAGCCGGCCTCCTCGTAGTCCTCGATGAAGTCCTTCGCGAAGGTCAGGTCCTCGACGGGAGCACCGACCGAGGTGACCAGGTCGCCCTCGCTCGCCGCACCTGCGAGCCTGATGTACTCGTCGCTGTAGACGGCGTCGCCGCTGACCAGCGGGGCGGAGACCCCGGCCTGCTCCATCTGCTTGCTCAGCGGTCCGGCCACGGGGTACTCGCCGCCGAAGTAGACGGCGTCGGCGCCCGAGGTCACGATCTTCGCCACCGCCGAGGAGAAGTCCTTGGCGTTGGGGTTGACCTTGGCCGTGCCGACGACCTGACCGCCGATCTCCTTGAACTCCTCGGTGAAACTCATGGCGAGGCTGGCGCCGTATGCCTTGCCGTCGTCGACGACGAAGACCTTCCGCTTCCTCCCCTCGTCGTAGAGGTACCACGCGGCGAACGGGCCCTGGACGGCGTCTGTGGTCGCGGTGCGGAAGTACGTCTTGTACGGCCGGACCTTCTCGCCCTTGGCCCAGTTCTTGCCCTGGCTGAGAGCGGTGTTCCTGTTGATCGAGACCTGGACCATGCCGGCGTCGGCGAAGACGTCCTGCGTCTTCTCGGCCACGGATGAGTTCAACGGGCCGACGACACCGATGACGTCCTCGTCCGCGACGATTTCGCCGGCGTTCTTCCGGCCGAGGTCGGGCCGCGCCTCGTCGTCCCAGGCCTTCATCCTGAAGGTGATGCCCGGCACCTCGTTGGTCTTGTTGGCCTGCCTGACGGCGAGATCGACAGCGTTCCTCAGGCCGAGTCCGAGACCCGCCACGTCGCCGGTCATGGGCACGTCGACGCCGATGGTGACGACCGTGTTGCCGGCGCCACCGCTGTCCGTGCCGCACGCCGTGAGCGAGAGTGCTGCGGCGACGAGCAAGGCGGTGACGGCTGTGAGAGAACGGTTGTGCACTGTGGCTCTTTCCCTTTCAGGGAGCACGGCCGGTTCATCGGACCGCGGATCGACCTCGGGCGCGGGTGCTGAGTGCCGTGACTCTAGAGGGCGGCACCAGCACAAGCGCAGGCAGGTGGCCGATGTGATTCTCTCGTTATGGCGCCGATATGGAGAAAGGGCTTGCTTCGGTTCAATTGCCGGAGAAATTCACGGCTTTATGCGTATCTGCCCGGAGATGCGACTCCAGCGGAAAGAGCAGGACCACTGTTGCCCGTCGGAACCGGACGGGGCAGAGCTGACATCGTTGCCGTCGTGCGCTGGGAAATCCGCTCATCCCGCGGAAACCGTCATGGAGCCACCCCCGCGGGGGCGGGCGCCGGCCGCCCGGGCCGCACGTACCGACCGGGGCTGACGCCCACCACCCGCTTGAAGTGCCGGTTCAGATGGGACTGGTCGTAGAAGCCCGCTGCGGTCGCGACCTCCGGTGGCGGCTTCCCGTCCAGCAGCAGCCTTCGTGCCAGATCGACCCGGCGTGTCGTCAGGTACTGGTGCGGCGGCATGCCGAACTCCCGGCTGAACACCCGTACGAGGTGTGCGGGATGGGCGTGGAGCAGCCCCGCGGCCTCGCCCAGCGGCACCCCTTCGAGCGTGCGCGCGTCCAGCAGTTCGCGCAGCCGGTGGGCCAGGCCCCGGTCGAGCGGCACCGGCACCGGCCCGACCGCCCGGTGCAGATGCTGCTCCAGCCGTTCCCGGATCAGCGCGAGCCGGCTCTCCGCCTCCAGCTCCTCGCCGGGCAGAGTCAGAGCGGTGTGCAGCAGGCTCACGCGCTCGCGCAGGACGGGATCGTCCAGCTCCGGGCGGTCCACGGCCATGCCGATGAGGCGCTCGCTCAGCTGGCCGGCGTCCAGGTAGACAACCCTCTTGCGGAAGCCGCGCGCGGTCGCGGCGGTCCCGTTGTGCGGAACGTGCGGAGGCAGCAGCGTGACCAGGTCGCGCGGGGCGCCGTGCTCGTGCCGGTCAAGGTCGTAGCGCACCATGCCGTCGTCGACGATCAGCAGGGTCCAGGTGGCGTGCGCGTGCATCGGGTACGCGTGGTCGGTGAACCGGGCGTGGAACACCTCCGAGACACCCGCGACCGGCGGGCGCCAGGCATGGATCTCCGGAGAGCTCCGCGGGGAGTCCGTGCCTCCCGGACGGGATGTCGTGCCGGCCATGCAAAGAACGTACAAGACCGGGCGCGGGCAGGCCCGGCAGGCTGCGGAACATGGAACGACCAGAGAACGAGAACACCCCGCACCCGAAGCGCCACTCCGGTGACGGCATGGACGTCACGGACGGCATGGACGCCACGGGCCGCGCGGGCGGCCCGGGCGCCGAAGGCGGCGCGCCGGTCCGCTTCGACACCAAAATCGCCGTACTGCTGCGGGACGACCTCCACACCTGGCAGCGTCTGAATGTGACGGCCTTCCTGGTGAGCGGCATCGGCACGGCGCGCCCGGAGACGGTCGGCGAACCCTACGCCGACGCCGACGGCACCCTCTACCTGGCGATGTTCCGCCAGCCCGTCCTCGTCTTCGTCGGCTCCAAGGAGACGCTGACGGCGGCCCACACCCGTGCCCTGACCCGCGAGCTCCCGGTCTCTGTCTTCACCTCTGACCTGTTCGCCACCGGTAACGACCGCGACAACCGGGCGGCGGTGCGCGCGGTGCCGAAGGACCTGCTGGATCTGGTCGGACTCGCGGTGTACGGCCCGCGCAACGCGGTCGACAAGGCCTTCAAGGGCGCGCGCATGCACCCGTAAGGGCGCAGCGCGTCAGCCGGTGCGGCCGGGTTCCGCGGGACGGACCGGTTCCGTCCGTGGGGCCGTCGCCGCCTCGGTCACCGCGGCGGCGGTCTGAGCGGCCTCGGCGGCCCGGGCCGCCGCCTGGGCCGCCGCCTGCGCCCGTACGGCGACGGCGGCCGCCCGCGTCCGGTGGGCGACGCGCAGGGCGTCCCAGGTCAGCACGCTCAGGGCGAGCCAGACCAGGGCGAAGCCCGCCCAGCGCTCGGCGGGCATGGCCTCGTGGAAGTAGGCCACGCCGAGCAGGAACTGGAAGACCGGCGCGAGGTACTGCAGCAGGCCGAGGGTCGAGAGCGGTACCCGGATCGCGGCCGCGCCGAAGCAGACCAGCGGCAGGGCCGTGACGATCCCGGTGGCGGCGAGCAGGGTCGCGTGGCCGGTGCCGTGCGCACCGAAGGCCGAGTCCCCGCGCGCCCCGAGCCAGATCAGGTATCCGGCGGCGGGCAGGAACTGGATGGCGGTCTCGGCGGCCAGCGACTCCAGACCGCCGATGTTGACCTTCTTCTTCACGAAGCCGTACGCCGCGAAGGAGAAGGCCAGGGTGAGGGAGATCCACGGCGGCTGCCCGTGCCCGACGGCGAGCACCATGACGGCGGCGAAGCCCGTGGCGACCGCGGCCCACTGCGCGGGTCTGAGCCGCTCCTTCAGCAGGAGCACGCCGAGCCCGATGGTGACGAGCGGGTTGATGAAATAGCCCAGGGACGCCTCGACGACCTGGCCGGAGTTCACCGCCCAGATGTAGACACCCCAGTTGACGGTGATGGTGGCCGCGGCGACGGTCAGCAGGAGCAGCTTGCGGGGCTGCCGCAGCAGTTCGCCCGCCCAGGACCAGCGGCGCAGCACGAGCAGCGCGAGAGCCACGAAGGCGAGTGACCACACCATCCGGTGGGCGAGTATCTCCACCGCCCCGGCCGGCTTCAGCAGCGGCCAGAAGAGGGGTACCAGCCCCCACATGCCGTAGGCCGCGAAGCCGTACAGCAGACCCGCACGACCCTGGCCGTCCGGTGGTGTGGAAGTCACGGGCGGATCCCTCCGGTCGTACGACTGTGCGGTGTGCGGCTGCCTGCACGAAGGTAACGCCAGTAGGGCCCCGCTGTCATTCCCGTATCGCCATACGGTCATGACAGTGGGGCCCTGGCGGGAGCGGGGAGAGTCCCGCGGGGCCTCAGCCCTTCAGCGCGGCCGCCACGGTGGCCGCCATCGGCGTGGTCGGACGGCCGATCAGCCGGGACAGGTCGCCACTGGTGCGGGCCAGCAGGCCGCGCGCGACCGCCCGGTCGACGTCCACCAGGATCTCGGCGAACGGCTCCGGGACGCCGGCCCCCGTGAGGATGCCGAGGTGCACGTCCGAGGGCACGTTGTTGTACGCGATCTCCTTGCCGGACCACTTCGAGACCTCGGCCGCGTACTCCGCGAAGCTCCACGCCGTGTCGCCGCTCAGCTCGTACGCCTTGCCCTCGTGGCCCTCGCCGGTCAGGACGGCGACCGCCGCCGCCGCGTAGTCGGCACGGGCCGCGGAGGCGACCCGGCCCTCACCGGCGCTCTGGACGACGGCGCCGTGCTCCAGCACCGGGGCGAGGTTCTCGGTGTAGACCTCGGTGTACCAGCCGTTGCGCAGGAAGGCGTACGGCAGGCCGGAGGCGAGTATCGCCTGCTCGGTGGCCTTGTGCTCGGCCGCGAGGGCGAAGTCGGCGTCGGGGCCGCCGAGGGCGCCGGTGTACGCGAGCAGGGAGACTCCGGCGGCCTTCGCGGCGTCGACGACGGCCTTGTGCTGCGGGACGCGGGAGCCGATCTCGCTGCCGGAGATGAGCAGCACCCTGTCGCCGGGTGCGAAGGCGCCGCCCAGGGTGCCGGGTGCGTTGTAGTCGGCGACCCGCAGTTCCACGCCGCGGGCGGCGAGGCCGGCGGCCTTCTCCTTGTCACGGACCACCGCGGCGATCTGCTCGGCGGGGACCTTCTCCAGCAGGCCCTCGATGACGAAGCGGCCGAGCTTCCCGGTGGCTCCGGTGACGACGATGCTCATGAATCAAACTCCCTGACTTACCTGCGCATGTGCAAATCTTCTGCACTCACCGTAGCTACGGTACTAACTTCACGAAAGTACCCACTTTGAAGTAAGGTACTGGTGTGACAGTTAGCTCGCAGGATCTTCAGGCGCTTCGGAACGCCCAGTGGCCCGATGGCCGGCCGTTCGACACGAACGCGGCGGCGTGTCCCTCGCGCCTCGTGCTGGAACACGTCACCAGCAGATGGGGTGTGCTCGTGCTGGCCGCCCTGCTCGACCGCTCGTACCGCTTCAGCGAACTGCGCCGCACCATCGCCGGGGTCAGCGAGAAGATGCTGGCCCAGACACTGCAGACCCTGGAGCGGGACGGCTTTGTGCACCGCGACGCCAAGCCGGTGATCCCGCCGCGGGTGGACTACTCGCTGACTCCGCTCGGCAGGGAGGCGGCCGAGCAGGTGTGGGCACTGGCGCGGTGGACCGAGAGCCGGACGCCGGAGGTGCTCGGGGCACGCGAGCGGTACGACAAGGAGAAGGCGGGCCCGCAGAACCTGCGCGGCTAGAACAGCGCGCAGGCGCGAAAGCCGTACATGAGGCAGGCCCGGACCCGAGGACCCTGTGTGGGTCCCGGGATCCGGGCCTGCCTCTTCACTGCCGGCTGTCCGGCGCCCCGCCGGGCGTCAGCCGACGACCGTCCAGGTGTCGTTGCCGGTGAGGAGGGCGGTGAGGTCGCCCTTGCCGTGTTGTTCGACGGCGGTTTCGAGTTGGTCGGCCATCTGGTTGTCGTAGACGGGGCGGTCTACGGAGCGGAAGACGCCGA
>NZ_JAAAXQ010000202.1 GCF_009916105.1 Streptomyces sp. GC420
CTCCCGGGTACGCCGCCCTGTCCGGCCGCGACTCGGGGAGCTTGACGAAGACGACCACCGCGCAGGCCAGCGTCATCAGGGCCTCGCCGAGGAAACCGGCGAGATAGCTGTACTCCGCGATGAAACCCGCCGCCGTCGCGGAGACCGCGAAGCCCAGGTTGATGGCCCAGTAGTTCAGCGAGAACGCCCGCACGCGGTCCTCGGGCCGCACGATGTCCGCCATCATCGCCTGCACCGCCGGGCGGGAGGCGTTGCTCGTCGCGCCGACGAGGAAGGCGACACCCGCGATCGCGACGGGATGCTGCACCAGGCCGAGCAGTGCCACCGAGAAGGCCGTGGACGACTGGGCGAGCAGCAGCGTGGGGCGCCGGCCGAGCCGGTCGGCCATCACCCCGGCCCCCAGCGAGGAGATCACCCCGCCGAGCCCGTGGAGGGCGGCGACCAGACCGGCGTACGAAGCGGAGTAGCCCCGCTCCAGGGTCAGGTACAGCGCCATGAAGGTCGCCACGAACGCCCCGAGCCGGTTGACCAGGGTGCTCGTCCACAGCCACCAGAACTCGCGCGGTAGCCCCGAGACGCTCTCGCGCACGGCCCGCCCGAGGCCGGCCGGACCGGCGAAAGACATGGATGATCCCCCCTGGACGCGGCAGTCTTTGTAAGAACCGTCTGGTCGATCCGAACCTTACAATCGGGGGAGACCGGTATGCCATCGAATTGACGGCAGCCGTCAATCGAACGTGCCGAAGGCGTCCATTACGCTCATGGGCATGGCCGACGCACCGTACAAGCTGATCCTCCTCCGCCACGGCGAGAGCGAATGGAACGCGAAGAACCTGTTCACCGGCTGGGTGGACGTCAACCTGAACGAGAAGGGCGAGAAGGAGGCGGTCCGCGGCGGTGAGCTGCTGAAGGACGCCGGTCTGCTGCCCGATGTCGTGCACACCTCCCTCCAGAAGCGCGCCATCCGCACCGCGCAGCTGGCCCTCGAGGCAGCCGACCGCCACTGGATCCCGGTCCACCGCTCCTGGCGCCTGAACGAGCGGCACTACGGAGCCCTCCAGGGCAAGGACAAGGCGCAGACGCTCGCCGAGTTCGGCGAGGAGCAGTTCATGCTCTGGCGCCGCTCCTACGACACCCCGCCGCCGCCGCTCGAGGACGGCAGCGAGTTCTCCCAGAGCGACGACGCGCGCTACGCCTCCATCCCGCCGGAGCTGCGCCCGCGCACCGAATGCCTCAAGGACGTCGTCCTCCGGATGCTCCCCTACTGGTACGACGGCATCGTCCCGGACCTCCTCGCCGGACGCACCGTCCTGGTCGCGGCCCACGGCAACTCCCTGCGCGCCCTCGTCAAGCACCTCGACGGCATCTCCGACGCCGACATCGCGGGCCTGAACATCCCCACCGGCATCCCGCTCGCCTACGAGCTCGACGCCGACTTCCGCCCCACCACCCCGGGCGGCACCTACCTCGACCCGGAGGCCGCGGCGGCCGCCATCGAGGCGGTCAAGAACCAGGGCAAGAAGAAGTAGGGATTGTGATCATGCCCCCGACCTGCGCGTATGGCGCGGTGCGGGGGCATTTTCACGGCCTGGGCCCTCTGCGGGACCTCAGCGGGACGGCGCTGCGGAGGTCGGAGTGCCTGGCCTAGTGCCTGCCGGGCAGGACTTCGGTCGTTAGGGGCGTTAGGGGCGAGTCGGCCATCAGACGATCCGTAAGAGAGCTCCCAGGGACACGGAGTGAGGCGCAGAGTGAAGCGGTCTCGGCCTCCGTGCCTTGCATGCTCGGTGAAGACGGCGCGGCTGCAGCGGGCATCACTGTCCTCGTCCCGCTTCCCGCGACCCTGAAGTCCGGCTCGGCCGAACCGCGGCGACTACAGCGGCTTCAGGAGCATTCCGTGCCGCTGGCGCGCGCGCACTCGCCGACACTTGTGGGGTCCGCGCCGTCGTCCAGCTCCGCGCCGATCGCGAGGACAGCGATGATGAGGAACGGCGCGAAGATGCCAAGCGCTCCGACACGTCGTATGACCGGCTTGCCAGGGTCGAGCGGAGGTCGCAGGCCGTTGACGGGAGGCGTCATTCGACCGAAGCGAGCGCGAGAGACAAGGTTGAAGATCAGGGTGGCCGGAGCGATGACGAAGGAGGCGATGCCCCACCAGCCCTGCCACAGCGTGTTCGTGGTCATCTCGCGGTGCACAGCGATGCCACAGGTACGACAGAAGAGCCCTCGTACCTTGAGGAACTGCATGATGACCAGAAGCCCCTGATGCCCCCGGACCGTGGCCTTGAGCGCCGGCATCCCTCCGCAGAATTGGCAGCATTGCGAGACGGCCCCCGTGGGCCCCCAAGGCGGTACGGATGCGGGCTGAGTCGGCGGGGCTGGGTACGGATCAATGTTCTGCGACGGTGTCGCCATGGTCTTCCCCCTGGCAAATGATCTCTGGATCCCGGTGCGGAAACTGAAGAGTAGAGCAGCGGACCGACACGACTGTCCTGACCCACTCCCGGTCGGCCGACCGCCGGTGCCAAGCTCGGCGACTTCGCCTGCTGGTCGATCCCAACCTCGCGGTCTGACCAGCCCGGCGAACCCTTGCGGTCGCAGCACCATCGACCTCGGCGCATCGGGGCCCCGGCCGTGGCCCTCTCTTGGCCCTCCGTAGGACGACCGACGACGACAGGCAACGACTACGAACCGCCGGACCGCAGGTCAGTTGGGGTGCGCACGCACCCCAACTGACCAGGGGCGGGAAACGGGTCCGCCATACCCAGGGCAAGAAGAAGTAACGCCCACGAACAAGCCCCCTACCTGCGGTTTCTCCGCGAGCGGGGGGCTTGTTGCGAGGCGGCCCTGGTGATGAGGGGCTGGTCGCCTTCGGCCCGTTGCCACCAATCCAGGTCCGCCGCACTGCGCAGGCTCTTCCCAGTCAGGCCGCCCGTCCCCGGGGCGGTCCGTCGCAAGCGGTGTCCGCCTGCTGGGGCGGGCCTCGGCCCGGCGGCTATGCCCGTCCAGGAGTGAGCACATGACCAACGACGACGGCGTCGGACCGTCACCCGGAAGGGGGCGGAGGCGAGACGACTGCGGTCGCGCAGCGTGCCGTCAGGTTCCCATTGGCCGTCCGGCGCGTTTCGCAGAGACGATCGCGGCGGAAACGGCGGTGGTCACGAGGAGGCTTCCCAGCATGACCAACCCCACGCCGACCGCAAAGAGACCGCTGGAATCGTCCGACCAGTCGTAAAAGGCGGCAGCGGTCAGACCGGCCGTGGTGCCGAGCACCGCGCCTGCGATGTGGCGCCGGGAAGCCGCCCAGTACACCGGCACCAGCAGGGTCAGCAGCAGCCCGATCACCTGCCACGCCTCGTACGGGCCTGTCGTCGAGCCGTCGGGCTGCACGTCACGACGCTGGTCCCAGCCCAGCCAGACAGCCCACAGCGCCAGCGATGCCCCGGCAGGCACGAGCATCGGCGACAGACGGGACACGGGTCTCAGTAGGTCTCGGCGCATGTCCCGAGCTTTTCGGACCAGGCCGGCACCGACCAGGGCGCAAGTACTCAGCTCTGCCCGAGTACATGAGGCATGGGCAGGTCGTGATCTCGACGACCCGGCCGGTCCCGGTTCGGCGGCCCGCTCCCCCGCCGGCCCGAACCGGCCCGCACCCGCACCGGGACGGGCACGGGGCCTGCCGGGGACGGGCACGCCGGAGGGCCCGTCCCCCCGAACGGGCCCTTCAGCCACCGCGCAGGCGCGCGGGCATGAACATGTGCGGCAGGCAGGTGCTCAGCCGCAGCAGCCGCCGCACTGGCACGGGCCGCCCGACTGGCAGCCGCAGCCGCAGCCGGACCCGCAGCCGCAGGCGCCGAGCAGGACGAGTGCGGGCAGGGACGCCCGTGGCTCGGCCGGCGGCTGTTCCAGCTCGGACACGGGTGTGGGGGAATCGGCCATGGTTCCTCCTCGTGGGCGTACCGGCGTAAGTCCGCCTGTTGCCCATTGGATGCCCACTCCCGCATGGCCCTCAACGGCGCATCAAGGGCGCACGCGAGCAAAACCCGCCGCCCGCCCGCCGGCTCAGCTCTCCACCTGCGCCGGGGCGATCGTGTCCTGCTGGAGCTCGTCCGCGTGCTCGCCCGTCACCAGGTAGACCACGCGCCGGGCCACCGAGACCGCGTGGTCGGCGAACCGCTCGTAGTAGCGGCCGAGCAGCGTCACGTCGACGGCCGTCTCGATGCCGTGCTTCCAGCGGTCGTCCATCAGGTGCTGGAACAGGGTGCGGTGCAGCAGGTCCATCGCGTCGTCGTCGCGCTCCAGCTGGAGAGCCGTGTCGACGTCCTTGGTGATGAGGACCTCCGCGGCCTTCGCCATCAGCCGCTGCGCCAGCTGGCCCATCTCCAGGATGGTGGCCTGCAGGTCGCGCGGCACCGCGGACTCGGGGTAGCGCAGCCTGGCGAGTTTGGCCACGTGCTGGGCGAGGTCGCCGGAGCGCTCCAGGTCGGCGCTCATACGGAGCGAGGTCACGACTATGCGCAGGTCGGTGGCGACCGGCTGCTGCCGCGCCAGCAGGGCGATCGCCTTGGCCTCCAGGTCGCGCTGCAGACCGTCGATCCTGTCGTCTGCGGCGATCACGCTTTCGGCGAGCTTGAGGTCGGCGTCGAGCATGGCCGTGGTCGCCCGCCCGATCGCGGAGCCGACCAGCCTGGCCATCTCGACCAGGCCGTCGCCGATGCCGTCCAGTTCCTCGTGGTACGCGTCCCGCATCGATGATCCTTTCAGGGTCTGCATCTGCCGGGGGCCGGCTCCGGCAGCCGGGCCTCG
Organism: Streptomyces sp. GC420; assembly: GCF_009916105.1. Classification (GTDB taxonomy): domain Bacteria; phylum Actinomycetota; class Actinomycetes; order Streptomycetales; family Streptomycetaceae; genus Streptomyces. Next base: position 4,804 of record NZ_JAAAXQ010000202.1, read on the forward strand.
TGCCCCACGTTCCCACGGTCGGGCCGGAACACGTCGTCCATCGGCATCCAGAATGAACCGTCCAGGTCATCGAGGTGAACTCTGGGCGACGCGGGCCGTACGGATGCCGGGTGGCGGATATGTCCCGCGACGCCGGAAGTGAACCATCCCCGTCGTACCGGTGAACTCTGGGCGACGAGTGTTCCAGGCCGCACCCGGACGGCTGTGGAAAGGTCTCCGGGCCCGCATAACCTGGACACATGGACGTGAACGCGGCGGTCGCCGCTGTGGCAGCGATCGCCGGTGTGCTCACCGGCGTGATCGCCATGCTCGCGTTCCGCTGGAGCGAACGGGACCAGGCGAGACCCAGCCGCGCGTCCCTGCGTCCCGACGCGGCCACCATGCTCCCGCCCGGCGTCGACACCGTCCTGTCGGTGCTGCGCTCCTCCGCCGTCGTGCTCGACGAGGCGGACGCCGTCGTCAAGGCCAGCTCCGCGGCTTACGCCCTCGGACTGGTCCGCGGCGGGAAGCTCGCCGTCGAACCGATGCTGAAGATGGCCCGCGACACCCGCAGGGACGGCGAGATAAGGCAGGTCGAGCTCGACCTGCCCCGGCGCGGCACCGGACGCGGCGAGGCCCTCGCCGTCTCGGCCCGCGTCGCGCCCCTCGGTTCCCGCCTGGTCCTGCTGCTCGTCGAGGACCTCACCGAGGCCCGCCGCATAGAGGCGGTGCGCCGCGACTTCGTCGCCAACGTCAGTCACGAGCTGAAGACCCCGGTCGGCGCGCTCTCGCTGCTCTCCGAGGCGGTCATGGACGCCTCGGAGGACCCGGAGGCGGTGGAGCGCTTCGCCGGACGCATGCAGATCGAGGCGACCCGGCTGACCAACCTCGTCCAGGAGCTCATCGACCTGTCCCGGGTCCAGAACGACGACCCCCTGGAGGACGCGGAGGCGGTGCGCGTCGACGAACTCGTCGCCGAGGCCATCGAGCGCTGCCGGCACGCGGCGTCCACCAAGCAGATCACCATGGCCGCGGCCGGCACCTCCGGCCTGTACGTCTGGGGCAACCGCGGCCAGCTCGCGGCGGCTCTCGGCAACCTCGTCGAGAACGCCGTGAACTACAGTCCCGCCCGCACCCGTGTCGGCATCGCCGGCCGCCGGGTGCCGGCGCAGGTCGGGGGCGGCTCCCGCGCCGAGGGTTCCGGCGGGATGATCGAGCTGTCCGTCACCGACCAGGGCATCGGCATCTCGGAGAAGGACCGCGAACGCATCTTCGAGCGGTTCTACCGTGTCGATCCGGCCCGCTCCCGGGCCACGGGCGGTACGGGGCTCGGGCTGGCCATCGTCAAGCACGTGGCCGCCTCGCACGGTGGCGAGGTCACCGTGTGGAGCTCCGAGGGACAGGGCTCCACCTTCACCCTGCGGCTTCCCGAGGCGGGCTCGGCCCGGGGCCGTTCGACGACAGAGCATCCGGCCGGGCTCGTCCTCGACCTCGATCCCGAGGACGAGGACGACCGGCGTACCTCCTACAAGACCTTCAACGCCGTGTCTGATTCACCCACAGTCATCCCCGCCCCGGAGGTCCTTCCGTGACCCGTGTGCTCGTCGTCGAGGACGAGGAATCCTTCAGCGACGCCCTGTCCTACATGCTCCGCAAAGAGGGCTTCGAGGTCGCGGTCGCGACCACCGGGCCCGAGGGGCTCGACGAGTTCGAGCGCAACGGCGCCGATCTCGTCCTGCTCGACCTGATGCTGCCGGGGCTGCCCGGCACGGAAGTCTGCCGCCAACTGCGCAGCCGGTCCAATGTCCCGGTCATCATGGTGACCGCCAAGGACAGCGAGATCGACAAGGTTGTCGGGTTGGAAATAGGAGCCGACGACTATGTGACCAAGCCCTTCTCCTCACGGGAGCTGGTCGCCCGCATCCGCGCGGTGCTGCGGCGCCGCGGCGAGCCGGAGGAGGTCACCCCGGCCGCGCTGGAGGCGGGGCCCGTGCGTATGGACGTCGACCGGCACGTCGTCACGGTCGGCGGCGGCAAGATCGACCTCCCGCTGAAGGAGTTCGACCTGCTGGAGATGCTGCTGCGCAACGCCGGCCGGGTGCTGACCCGTATGCAGCTCATCGACCGGGTCTGGGGCGCGGACTACGTGGGCGACACCAAGACGCTCGACGTCCACGTCAAGCGCCTGCGCGCCAAGATCGAGCCCGACCCGGGAGCGCCGCGCTACCTGGTGACGGTCAGAGGCCTGGGCTACAAGTTCGAGCCGTAGGCCCGGGAGCCGTGTCACGCCCGTGGGGCCCCGAGCATCCGCTCGGGGCCCCACGGGCTTGGTACGGGTGCGGCGCGCGGCTCAGTGGCCGGCGGCCTCGTGCTCCGCGTCGTCGCCGGCGCCGGACTCGGTGGCGGAGGCCTCGGCCCCTGCCTCGCCCGCATCGGCCTCACCGGTGCCGGTGTCCGAGGGGGACGCCGTGGCGGACGGGCTCCCGGACTCGGTGGCGGAGGCCTCCGCGGCGGGGGCCTCGCTGGGACCGAAGTCCTTGTAGTAGTTGGTGGCGGGCACGACGAAGGCCTCGATCGCGACTTCGCCCTGCTTGCTGAAGCGGAACGAGATCCGCTGCGCGTCGCCGTCCCTGGCGGCCTCGCGGCCGCCTTCGATCTTGGCCGAGGCGTTGCCCTCGCCGCCCAGCTGCACCGAGCCGCCCGCGGGGACGGTGACGGGGCCGGAGCCCTTGGCCGGGCTCAGCTGCACCCTGGCGTCCGTGCCGGGCAGGCTGATCGACTCCAGGGTCTGAGCCGTGTCGCCGTTGTTGAAGATCTTCCCGGTGACGGAGGCTGCCCCGGTGGACTCGCGCTCCGCGGGGGTGACGATCGCGACGTTCTGGAGCTTGAGGTCGCCGGCGGAGGTCGCGGCGTTGTCGGGCTTGATCTTGAGCGTCTCCGCGTCGTTGCCGGCGCTACAGGCGGAGAGCGAGCCGAAGGAGACGGCGATGGCAGTGGCGGCGATGGCGCCGCGTCGAAGGCTGCTGCTCACGGCGGCGGCAACTCCTTGAACGAGGGCGGTACGGGCGGCGCAAAACCGCCCTGAGGGGTCTGTCAGCGCGCTTAGGTTACCGAGCCGCCCCGCGGGGTCCGCACCCGACCCACCCGGCGGTGATCAGGCTTGTGGATCTCGTCCCCGCTGCCGGCCCTCGGGAGCGGGATTTGCGCGCCATTCACATAACCTCCAAGACTTTTCACGAGTGCCGCTCTCGGGCGCGCCGAAAGTCCGGCGCGAAGTGCTCCGCGAAGTGCTGCGCGAAGTGCTGCGCGAAGTGTGCCCGGAAGTGCGCCCGGAAGGGTCTCCGAAGTGCGCCCCGCGAAATGCGCGCGAAGAATTGATCACCACGTGAACAAGGCGGCCGACCGGCCGAACGAGCCGAAGAAGTACTTCGAACGGACAGGCGGCCGAGTAGTACGTTCGGCGTATGGCCGGTGATCAATTCGAGAATCGGTGCGCAAGGGAGACCGACGACTGAACGGAGTAGCGGAAGTTCACCGCTCCGAATCGGTCATATCGGGATGATTGGGTCCGGGTTCGGGTCTCGCGGTGTGTGTAACGTGCGCGTTTCTCCCTCGCCGTACAGCCGCTCCGACCTGCGAATACCTCCTTCCGTCCACCCCTCGCAGCACGTTCCCCGCGTTGTTGTCAAGCCCTGAGATATGCCCTGACCTGCGAAAACGCCATTCAGTGGAGGCGGTTCTCGTGTTAGGATGGATAGCCACGGAAGGGGTACCTGTCACATGACGTTCAAGGTTGGCGACACCGTGGTCTATCCCCATCACGGGGCCGCGCTGATCGAGGCCATCGAAACTCGCCAGATCAAAGGCGTGGACAAGACCTACTTGGTGCTCAAGGTCGCCCAGGGCGACCTGACGGTTCGTGTGCCGGCGGACAACGCGGAGTTCGTGGGCGTGCGCGATGTGGTCGGTCAGGACGGGCTGGACCGGGTCTTCGAGGTGCTGCGCGCGCCGTACGCGGAGGAGCCCACCAACTGGTCCCGCCGCTACAAGGCAAATCTCGAGAAGCTCGCCTCCGGCGACGTCATCAAGGTGGCGGAAGTCGTCCGTGACCTCTGGCGTCGTGAGCGCGAGCGCGGACTCTCCGCCGGTGAGAAGCGCATGCTCGCCAAGGCGCGCCAGATTCTCGTGAGCGAACTGGCCCTCGCGGAGAACACCAATGAGGACAAGGCCGAGGCCCTGCTTGACGAGGTTCTCGCGTCCTGACGCAAACGGCGTCGCCGACGTCGCCCGCGTTGACTCTCACAACGATGCCGCGGTGCCCGATGACATGATGTCGCCGGGCGCTGCGGCATGTTCGCGTACATTTCATCCCCGTACCCGCATGCATGCGGTGCGTAGGCGGTCCACCTCGACCGGTTCGTCACGGAAGGGCCCGGTCGGGGCGTTGCGCCCGGCACCCCCGGACTCTGCGAGCCGAGCGGGGGGTACGTCCACGCCATACCCACCTCGCCCGAGGAAACAAACCTGAACGCGCAGATGTCAGACGAACCTCGCACCTCACCCACCGTCCGCACGGCCGCCGTCATCCCCGCGGCCGGCCGCGGCGTCCGCCTCGGCCCCGGCGCCCCCAAGGCGCTGCGTCCGCTGAGCGGCACCCCCATGCTGATCCACGCCGTCCGTGCGATGGCCGCCTCCCGCGCGGTCCGCATGGTCGTCGTGGTGGCCCCGCCGGACGGTGCACCCGAGGTGCGCGCCCTCCTCGACGAGCACTCTTTCCCCGAGCGCACGACGATCACGGTCGTCCCCGGAGGCGAGACCCGCCAGGAATCGGTCGCGCTCGGCCTGCGGGCGCTGCCCGCCGACATCACCTCCGTCCTGGTGCACGACGCCGCCCGCCCGCTGGTGCCCGTCGACACCGTGGACGCGGTCGTCGACGCGGTACGGGACGGTGCCCCGGCCGTGGTGCCGGCCCTGCCCCTCGCCGACACCGTCAAGCAGGTCGAGCCCGACCCGCGGGGCGGCCCCGAGAAGGTCGTCGGCACCCCCGAGCGCGCCCTGCTGCGTGCCGTGCAGACCCCGCAGGGCTTCGACCGGGCCACCCTCGTCCGCGCCCACGAGACCGTCGCCCCCGACGGCGAGGGCGCCACCGACGACGCCGGCATGGTGGAACGGCTCGGCGTCCCCGTGGTCTGCGTGCCGGGCCACGAGGAGGCCTTCAAGGTCACCCGTCCCCTGGACCTCGTCCTCGCCGAGGCCGTACTCGCCCGCAGGAGGGCCACCGATGGGTTCTGAGCAGCCACGCCTGCCGCTGGTCGGCATCGGCACCGACGTGCACGCCTTCGAGCGGGGTCGCGAGCTGTGGTGTGCGGGCCTGCTCTGGGAGGACTCCGACGGCTACGGCCTGGCCGGGCACTCGGACGGCGACGTCGCCGCCCACGCCGCCTGCGACGCGCTGTTCTCCGCCGCGGGGCTCGGCGACCTCGGCGCCCACTTCGGCACCTCGCGCCCCGAGTGGTCCGGCGCCTCCGGAGTGACGCTGCTGGCCGAGGCGGCCCGGATCGTGCGTGCGGCCGGGTTCGAGATCGGCAATGTCGCCGTCCAGGTCATCGGCGTCCGGCCGAAGATCGGCAAGCGGCGCGACGAGGCGCAGAAGGCGCTCTCGGCGGCGGCCGGGGCCCCCGTCTCCGTCTCCGGCACGACCACGGACGGCCTCGGGCTGACCGGCCGGGCCGAAGGACTCGCCGCCGTCGCGACGGCGCTGGTCGTACGCGCCTGAGGCCCCGGCCCAGCGGCGGAGCGGGAACCGCCGCCCGCCGCCCGCTCCCCGCCGGCCGGCGGGGAGCGGACTCCCGGCGGCCCGGGAAGCCGCGCCCGGCCGACCGCGAGATCACCTGCCGCCGCGGGCCCGGGCCCCTTCGGAAGAGGGGCGTGGGGCACTGTCCCACGCCCACTACCCTGGTACGCGTGACTATTCGCCTGTACGACACCAGCGCCCGGCAGATCCGTGACTTCATCCCGCTCACGCCGGGCTGTGTCTCGATCTACCTCTGTGGCGCGACCGTGCAGGCCGCTCCCCACATCGGGCACATCCGCTCCGGTCTGAACTTCGACATCATGCGCCGCTGGTTCGCGTACCGCGGTTACGACGTGACCTTCGTCCGCAACGTCACGGACATCGACGACAAGATCATCCAGAAGTCGAAGGACCAGAACCGTCCCTGGTGGGCCATCGGCTACGAGAACGAGCGTGCCTTCAACGACGGCTACGACGTCCTCGGCTGCCTGCCGCCCAGCTACGAGCCGCGTGCCACCGGCCACGTCACCGAGATGGTCGAGATGATGCGCGGCCTCATCGAGCGCGGCCACGCCTACGAGGCCGACGGCAACGTCTACTTCGACGTGCGGTCCTTCGAGGGCTACCTGTCGCTGTCCAACCAGGACCTCGACGACCTGCGCCAGCCCTCGGGCGAGGGGGAGACCGGCAAGCGCGACCCGCGCGACTTCGCGATGTGGAAGGCCGCCAGGCCGGGCGAGCCGTCCTGGGAGACGCCGTGGGGCCGTGGCCGTCCCGGCTGGCACCTGGAGTGCTCGGCCATGGCCCACAAGTACCTGGGCCGCGAGTTCGACATCCACGGCGGCGGCATCGACCTGATCTTCCCCCACCACGAGAACGAGATCGCCCAGGCGAAGGCCTTCGGCGACGAGTTCGCGCGGTACTGGGTGCACAACGCCTGGGTGACGATGAGCGGCGAGAAGATGTCCAAGTCGCTCGGCAACTCGGTGCTGGTCTCCGAGATGGTCAAGCACTGGCGGCCCATCGTCCTGCGCTACTACCTCGGCACCCCGCACTACCGGTCCATGATCGAGTACAGCGAGGAGGCCCTGCGCGAGGCGGAGTCCGCGTTCGCGCGGATCGAGGGCTTCATGCAGCGCGTCGTCGAGAAGGCCGGCCCCGTCGAACCCGCCGCCGAGGTGCCGCCCGCCTTCGCCGAGGCGATGGACGACGACATGGGCGTCCCGCAGGCGCTCGCCATCATCCACACCACCGTCCGCCAGGGCAACTCCGCGCTGACCGCCGACGACAAGGAGTCCGCCGTCGCCAGGCTGGCCGAACTCCGCGCCATGCTGGGTGTCCTCGGCCTCGATCCGCTCGACGACCACTGGTCGGGCGGCACGGACCGCGGCGACGACCTGCACGGCGTCGTCGACTCCCTGGTCCGGATGGTGCTGGAGCAGCGGCAGGCGGCTCGCGCCCGCAAGGACTACGGCACCGCCGACGCCATCCGCGACCAGCTCCAGCAGTCCGGACTGACCATCGAGGACACGCCGTCCGGCCCCCGCTGGACGCTGTCCTGACCACGCCCCGGGCGGGGGACGGGGCCGGCCGCACTGGCCGCCCCGGACCCTCCTGGGCGACACTCTTTTCGTACGTACGCATGCGCGGCATGCGGCAGCATGAGGAACAGGTGACCCATGGCCGGCAACAGCCAGCGCAGGAACCGCCGCACGTCCAACAAGAAGGGCGCACAGGTCGGCAGTGGCGGCCAGCGGCGCCGTTCCCTGGAGGGCAAGGGCCCGACCCCGCCCGCCTCCATGCGGAAGGGTCACGTCAAGAACCGCCTCGCCAACGCCAAGGCCAAGCAGGCCGCCCGCCGTCCCGTCGCCCGGCGCGGCGGCAAGGGCACCTCGGAGCTCGTGGTCGGCCGCAACCCGGTCTTCGAGGCGCTGCGCGACGGCGTCCCGGCGAACACGCTGTACGTGCAGCAGTTCATCGACAACGACGAGCGGGTGCGTGAGGCCCTCCAGCTCGCCGCCGACCGCGGCGGCATCCACCTCATGGAGGCCCCCAGGGCCGAGCTGGACCGGATGACCAACCACCTCAACCACCAGGGGCTCGTCCTCCAGGTCCCGCCGTACGAGTACGCGCACCCCGAGGACCTCGCCGCCGCCGCCTTCGACGAGGGCGAGGACCCGCTGATCGTCGCCCTCGACGGCGTCACCGACCCGCGCAACCTCGGCGCCGTCGTCCGCTCCGTGTCGGCCTTCGGCGGCCACGGGGTCGTCGTGCCCGAGCGCCGCGCCGCCGGCATGACCGCCGGCGCCTGGAAGACCTCCGCCGGTACGGCCGCCCGTACGCCGGTGGCCCGCGCCACCAACCTGACCCGTGCCCTGGAGGCGTACAAGAAGGCCGGGCTGACCGTCGTCGGTCTCGCCGCGGACGGGGACGTCGAGGTGCAGGACCTCGAAGCGCTGGAAGGGCCGGTCGTCATCGTCGTCGGCAGCGAGGGCAAGGGCCTGTCCCGGCTCGTCGGCGAGACCTGCGACTACCGGGTCTCCATCCCCATGCCGGGCGGTGCCGAATCGCTGAACGCCGGGGTCGCGGCCGGAGTGGTGCTGTGGGAGGCGGCCCGCCGCCGGGCGTGAGCGGTGGTGCGGCGCGGGGCGGCCGGGGCTCGAGTGACAACTGATCCGGCAGAACGGGATCTTTGACGGGTCTCGGACAGTTCGGCGCCGTCAAACAGTGTCCTAAGCACGGGTCACTCGGTTAGATGAGTGTGGACACCAGAACACCCGGGTTCGACGATGCTCCCGCGCCGCTGAGTATGGTCAAAGTGCCGTCGGATCCCGCGCAGGTCATCGTCAATCACGCCAGCTTCCGCGTGCAGTTCGCAGAACGCCCGCGCGCTTCCCGGAAGTTCGGCCACGACGGCCCTTACGGCGGTTCCTACGGCGGCTCCTTCGAGAACACCGCCCGGGTCCCCGCCGCGGGCATCCCCGGGGCGCGCCGCCGGGCCGTCGTGTGGAGCGGCCGGTCCGACGACACCGGCCCCATGCGCGTCCTCCAGGCAGCCGCCCGCAACGCCACGGCCACTCCCGACAACGGCACCCTCGACGCCGCGGGAGCGACCCGGGTCCTGCCCCGCGTCGACGTGGACAGCACCGTCCCCAACCGGATCATCGGCCATCCCCGCAGCCCCCACCACGACACCCCGCTCCTCGACGGCATGCGGCCGGCCGAGGGCGCGTACGACGAGCCCGGTGCCTACGGCGGGGGCCGGCACGCCGGTCACTCCGGGCCCGGCGGACACCCCGCCGACGAGCCCGTCGTCTCGTACGACGCGGAACGCGGCCGGCGCGCCGGCGAGGGCGTCCGCCACGCGTACTACCCCGGACGCCGTATGAACCTCGGCGTCGTCCTCCTTCCGCTGCGCATCTTCCTCGGATTCATCTCCGTCTACGCCGGCATGGGCAAGCTCTGCGACCCCGTCTACTTCGACGGCGGCGAACGCGGCTCCATGGTGAAGTGGCTGGGCTCGCTGCACCCCTGGGCGCTCGCCGAGCCGCTGCGCGACTTCGCCCTCACCCACCCCGTCGGCGCCGGCCTGAGCATCGCCTTCCTCCAGGTCGTCGTCGGCGTACTGACCGTCCTCGGACTCTGGCAGCGCCTCGCGGCATCCGTCGGCGCCCTGCTCTCCGCCGCGCTGATCGTCACCGTCAGCTGGAAGTCCGTCCCCGCCTACGCCTCCGCCGACATCATCTACCTCGCCGCGTGGAGCCCGCTGATCATCGCCGGTGCCCCCGTCTACTCCGCGGACGCCCGCCTCGCCGGCGAGGCCTGGCGCACTCTCGGGCCCCGCTCCGCGCTCCGGGACCTGCGCCGCCGCGTCCTGCGCAGGGGCGCGCTCCTGGCCTCCTTCGTCGTCGGCTCCACGCTCCTCGTCGGAGCCCTCCTCGGCGGTGCCGTCCGCTCCGCCGAGGTCGTCACCGTCCCCGGTCCCGGCGAGGCCCCCAGCAACCACC
>NZ_JAAAXQ010000203.1 GCF_009916105.1 Streptomyces sp. GC420
GTGGTCTTCGGCGGGGCGGGCGGTTCAGGTCTTCGGCGTCAAGGCGTTGCCGACGTCTTTCCAGTCGTCGAGGAAATCCTGGCCCTTGATGTCGTCCAGGCTCTCGTTCTGGGCTTCACCCATGTCCTTGACGGTTTTGATCAGCTCGTCGTCGATCTCCGTGAAAAGGGTCTTCTGGGAGGACAGGATCTTCGCGAGGGAGCCGGAGCACGACGTCAGGTACTTGATGAACGGTGTGGCGTTGACCGGTGTCTCTTCCTTGTCGTCGTTCTGCGCCAGCCTCCCGAACTGCGGGCGACTGACGGCGAAGGGGTCTGCCGGGTTCTCCAGTGATCTGGAGAGCAGAACCATGGTGGTGTTCGCGCCCGTGCCGGGCGCGGTGCTCGTCAGGATCTCCAGTTGCCTGATGAACGCCGCGATCCCGTGGACATCGTCCTTCCTGAACTTCTCCAGGTGATCCTTGTCGAGATGGGACAGATCGATCTCTTCGGCCACGGTCTCTCTCCCGGACGGCGGGCGCGGGTGGGGATGCCCCGGCGCCACCGGCCGTCGCCGGTGGCGCTGTCGGCGTCAGGGTCAGCGGACGCGCACGTTGGACCACTGGTCGGCGCTCAGGTTCTCGTGCCGCTTGTAGATCTCGCTGATCTGGTTCAGCAGGGCGCTGTGGCTCTGCAGAATGGTGCTGAGGCTTTCCGAGGCGCCGTTCCACTCGTCCTGCTTCTGCCCGTAGACGGTGGCGTCCGCGCCCTGCCAGGCGCCGCGGAGGCCGGCCAGTTCCTCGTTGAGCGCGGCGACGGTGTTCTGGATCGCCCGGGTCTGCATCCGCATGTCCTCGGCGGCGCGGTCGACGTGCTGGTACTCGACGTGGATGACACCGTCGGTCTTGTCGGCGTAGAAGTCGGGCATGAAGGGCTCCTCGGACGGCGGCTGATGAGAGACGGCAGGCTGGCGAGAGCTGATCGGAGAGGTGGGGCGAGGGGCAGCCGGCTCAGGGGTTGAGCCTGTTCTGGGTGCTCTGGGAGATCGACGTGCGCCTGGCCGCCTCGATGAAGTCGTTGATCTCGGCCTGGGTACGGGCCTGCGCCTGCCCCGTCTCCGTCAGCGTCTGCATCATCTCGCCCATGCTCCTGGTGATCACGTCCACCCGGCCGCTCCACTCGTTGAGCAGGCTCTGGAAGGCCGCGCCGTCGGCGCCGCCGTAGGCCCTGATGAGGCCCTCCATGACGGTCTTCACGTCGTTCTGAGCCCTCGTCACTCCGTCCCTGGCCTGGAAGAGGGCGTTGTAGCCACGCTGGTTCTCACTCTGGTTCGAACTCTGGGTGTTACCGGGAGGCGGAGTCGCCATGGCGGGTTCCTTGTCTGGCGCGCGGCAATGAGAACTGACGAGCGTGAGTCGAGCACTCGTCCACGTGGCGCTGATGCTAGGGAGCGCTGAGTGGCTGGTGCAACGAACTCCGGTGTCATTTGAGCTACATCTGATGTTCGGCCGCCCGGTGTGACCTGCGGGAGCCGAGAGGCTGCGGGAGAACCGGGCCGCGATCAGCCGCAGTTCGACTCGTTCGACTCCAACACACTTGCCATCGAAGCGGGTTGACGACCCGTCGCGGTCGCGACGTCCAGTCGCGGTCCTGTGGGCAGCATGTCCAGCAGCCTGGACGGCACGGCCTGGGCATGCCCGCCCTTCAGCCCCAGCCGCTCCACCGCGGTGGCGTCCGGCAGCCGGTACTTCACGCCCACATCGGTGACCAGGTACGTCGTCGTTCCGCGTACCCCGCCTCCGGCCCCGAGCGCCTGCGCCAGCACGCCGCCGCCGGGACGGACCGCGACCGCGTCCACCGGCAGGCACGCCCGGGCGATCTCGGGACCGGCGGCCGGTGAGGGGAGGTTCCCGGTCTCCCGCACCAGCGCCAGACGGACCCGGGGGGCGGTGCCCTCAGGCTGGACCTGGGCGCACAGCGCCGAGCCGGCGGCGACGGCCCGCACGCCCGGCGCGCGGTCGGGCCAGTCCGCCGGGTCCGCCGTGGTCTTCCCCGCGGCGGCCTGCCGACGGGTCAGCTCCTCGGCGGTGAGCGCCAGCGGCTTCGCGGTCCTGCCCGCGTACGCCTGCTCCGCGGTGCGGTCGTCACCGAGGACGAGGGCGGCCGCCAGCGGAGTGAGCGGGCGCAGCCCGGCCTTCTCCAGCAGGAAGTACTGCTCGGCGGCGCCGGGGGAGGACAGCGCGAAGACCTGGCCCACCCGGGCCTTCACGCCGCCGACGGTCCCCGCGGCCGTGCCGCGGTCCTCGACCTCGGGGGCCACCAGGTCGGCACCCGCGGGCAGGCTGTCCAGGAAGGCGGCCGAGACCGGGGTCGGGACGGCTCCGGAGTAGCCGAGCGACTGCGGGGCCCCGTGCCCGCCGATCCGCAGCCGGTGATCGCCCCACAGCAGGTGCCTGGTGCCGTCCGGGCCCGCGACGAGCAGGGCCCACCGTCTTCCGGGGAACGCGCCGCCGGTCGCCGCGCCGATGCGCAGCGAGGTACGGGCCTTGCGGCTGCTGCCGTCCGGACCGGTGCGCCGCGGTTCGTCGGCACAGACCTGCCAGGCGCCCTTCTCCAGGTCGCCGGGGGCGGGCAGTGAGTCCGGGGCGCCCGGGATGCCGACGGGGGTGCCGTGCGCCTCGCCGCTCAGGGAGGCGGCGGAGACCGTGACGGTGCCCAGCCGGCTGCCGGAGATGAGGCGGGCGGAGGCGTAGTTGCGCACCGGGCGCAGCCGGCCGTCGAGGTACAGGTAGCGCGTGCCGGTGTCCTTCTGCACGATCAGCGCGTTCGCCGTGCGCCAGGACTTGGTGCCGGCCGGGGAGATCAGCCCGAACAGCAGGAAACCGACGACGAGTACCACGCCGAGGCCGATGCCCCAGGCCAGTCCGCGGTTGGTGCGGCCGACGGGGCTCTCCGGAGCGTCCGGGTCATGGCGCAGCATGCCGCTGGTGAGCCGGCCCATGACGAACATGTGGGCCTGTACCTGGTCCTTCCTGGACTGCATGGCGTGCCCCCGTCAGCCGGACACGGCGCGCATGTCGCCGTAGACGCCGAGTACCCACAGGGCCAGCGGGATCAGCGCCACCGCCGTACAGGTCTGCAGGATGTCACCGGCCCGGCCCCAGTGGGGCAGGAGCCGGCGGCCGGGCACCGTCCAGGACATGACCGCCGCGACACCCGCCAGGGCGAGCAGTGCGACCAGCACGAACGGCCGTTCCTCCGGGGAGAGTCCGGCCGCCTCGGACAGTGCGGCGAGGACGAGGCCGTACAGGCCGGGCAGGAAGACCGCCGGGCGCTGCCAGACATGGCCGATGCCCCGGGAGTGCAGCAGCAGGAGCATGCAGAGCACCCAGGAGGTGACCTGGGCCGCGGTGTCCGGGTCGTCGAGGAGCAGTGCGGTGAGCACGGCGGCGCAGACCAGGCCGACCGCCCCGTACAGGGCGGTCATCCACTCCTCGGCCAGTGCGGTGCGGTCGACGACATGCCCGTGCGGGTGCGGGTCGATGCCCTCCTGCAGCTCCTCCGCGTTGGAGGGCAGGACGGGCAACCGCAACCCGGACAGCCGGAAGGACAGGCCGGGGACAAGGCCGCCGACGGCGACGGCGAGCACGGCCACCACGCTCGCCGCGGGCCCGATTCCCACGTCCAGCGTGAGCATCAGCGCCCCCCACACCGCCCCGGCCAGGGCGATCACCGCCACCGACAGCAGCAGCGGGACGAAGGCCGCCACCGCGGCCACGGCCAGGACCGAGCCGCCCGCGGCCGCGGCGGACGCGGCCAGCAGGCGGGCGCCGCCCAGCTGCCCCCCGCCGTCCGCCTCGCCGACCGGGAGCAGGGCACCGGCCAGCGCCAGGTAGAGCGGTACGAAGACCCCGAGCGCGGCTCCCGCGGCCGAGTCGCCGACCGCGCGCGAGGCCGCCGCGGCACCGAAGAGAACCAGCAGCCCCGTGATGCCGGCGACGGCGGCCGGGGCCGGTCCCGCACCGCCCGGCAGGGCGCACACCACCCAGCCGGCCGCGAGCAGCAGTACGGCGGTGGCGCGCAGCATCCGGCGGCCGGTGCGGCCGTCCCAGCCGTGGGGGCGGTCGCGCATGCTGCCCGCGACGCCGTCCACCAGGTCGTCGAAGTGGATCGCGGGCAACCGCTCCGTGCGCGGCCGCAGATGGAGCATCTCCCCGTCTCGCAGGGACAGCCCCTCGGGCGTGCTCTCCTCGTCCAGCGGGTCCTCGCCGAGGCGCTGCAGGACCCAGCCCTCGTGCTCGATCCCCTGCTCCGGGAGTTCCTCACCGGCGTGCTCCAGGAGGGTCGGAAGCAGGTCGGCCAGCGGGACGTCGACCGGCACCGCGAGGTCGAGCACGCGCTGAGGCGTCTTCACCGTGAGTCGGCACAGACCGGGGCTCGATATGCCCGATGTTTCAGTCATGGCAGGTACAGCACCTATCCAGGGGCCGGGGTACCGGAGGGATTCAGTGCACACTACCGTGACCACACATCAGGTCACAGGCGCCCCATGACTGTCCGTCAGCACCCGGCGCGAGTAGGGGGTTCCGCCTCCCGCGGCACTTCTCGCGGGCGGGGAACCGGACGTGCCGAGCCCGAGGAGACACCCAGCGTGAGCACCGTTCTGTTCCGCCGGCCGGCCCGCAGGCGCGGTCCCGACATGCCCGACGGAGAGCTTGCCCTCCAGGAGCCGCCCACGCTGCCGGAGGCAGAACCGAACACGTCCGCCATGTGGACGTACCTGCCGATGGGCCTCACCTCGCTGGCCATGCTCATGATGTTCCTGCGCCCGGGCCAGGCCACCGCCTTCAGCTACATCGCCATCGGGCTGATGCTGCTGTCCTCGGTGGCGATGATCGTCGCGCAGCTCATCCGCACCGCCGGTGAACGGAAACGGAAGCTCAAGGGCGTGCGGCGTGACTACCTCCGGTATCTGGCCCAGATGCGCCGCAGGATCCGCTCCACCGTGGCCGCCCAGCAGAAGGCCCTGGTCTGGCGCCACCCGGCGCCCGGCAGCCTGTGGGCGGTGACCGGCACCAGCAGGCAATGGGAGCGACGGCCCTCCGACGACGACTTCGCCGAGGTGCGGGTGGCGGTCGGCGACCAGAAGCTCGCCATGCGGCTCGCGCCCCTGTCCACCAAGCCGGTGGAGGACCTCGAACCGCTGTCCGCGCACGCGCTGCGCAGCTTCATCCGGGCCTACGGCACCGTGCCCGGCCAGCCCATCGCCCTGTACCTGCGTGCCTGGTCGCGGGTGGTGATACGAGAGGAGGGCGAGGGCGGGCAACGGGGCCGGGCGCTGCTGCGGGCCATGATCGCCCAACTGGCCGCCTTCCACGCGCCGGAGGAGCTGAACATCGCGCTCTGCGTGAGCGACGAGCGGCGCGCCGAGTGGGAATGGCTCAAGTGGCTGCCCCACTCCCAGCACGCCTACCAGCGGGACGGCGCCGGACAGGCCCGGCTCGCCGCGGCGGACTTCCAGGCACTGGAGGAACTGCTGGGCGCCGACTTCACGCAGCGCCCGCCCTTCGACCCGGACACCCCGCCGGGGCGGGACGAACCCTTCACCCTCGTCGTGGTCGACGGCGGAGCCGTCCCCTCCGGGCACCGCGTCACCGGGCCCGGCTACCGCAACACCGTGCTTGTGGACCTCGGCGGGTCCCTCGCGTGGAAGGCCGCCCGGGGCACTCTGCGGCTCCGCCTCGATCAGGAAGGGCTGCACCTCGTCCGTACCGACAGGGAACGCAAGGAGCAGGTCACCCTGCTCGGCCGCCCCGACGGCCTCGGCCCGGCCGCCGCCCGCACCCTGGCGGCGCGGCTCTCCCCGTACCGCCTCGGTGGTGTCGCCGCCGCATCGGAGCCCTTCGTCACCGACACGGAGCTGACCACCCTGCTCGGCATCCCCGACCTGCGGCGGCACGAGCCCGCCCGGCTCTGGCGCCACCCCGTCGAGGGGCGTGGGCGGCTGCGGGTACCCATCGCCGTCGGCGAGGACGGCACGCCCGTCGAACTCGACATCAAGGAATCCGCGCAGGGCGGCATGGGCCCGCACGGCATGCTGATCGGCGCCACCGGATCCGGCAAGAGCGAGCTGCTGCGCACCCTCGTCCTCGGTCTGGCGCTCACCCACTCCTCCGAGACGCTCAACCTCGTCCTCGTCGACTTCAAGGGCGGCGCCACCTTCCTCGGCATGGACGAGCTGCCGCACACCTCCGCCGTGATCACCAACCTCGCCGACGAGGTCGCCCTCGTCGGCCGGATGCAGGACGCCCTGCACGGCGAACTCATCCGCCGTCAGGAACTGCTGCGCAGGGCCGGCAACTACGCCTCCGTCCTGGAGTACGAGCGGGCCCGCGCCGCCGGGACTCCGCTGGCGCCGCTGCCCAGCCTGTTCGTCGTCGTCGACGAGTTCAGCGAACTGCTGGCCGCCCACCGCGACTTCATGGAACTGTTCATCATGATCGGCCGGCTCGGCCGGTCGCTCGGGGTGCACATGCTGCTCGCCTCCCAGCGGCTCGAGGAGGGCCGCATGAACCAGCTGGAGGGCCACCTCTCCTACCGCATAGGCCTGCGCACGTTCTCCGCCATCGAGAGCCGCGGCGTCCTCGGCGTCCCCGATGCCTACCACCTGCCCTCGCAGCCGGGCAGCGGCTACCTCAAGAGCGGCGTCGAGGCCCTGACCCGCTTCCGCGCCGCCTACGTGTCCGGCACGTACCGGGCTCCCCGCCGGGGCGCCCACCGCGAGCAGATCGCCCGGCAGGTGGTCTCCTGGGGAACCGAGTGGGTGGTGCCCCACACTCTGCCGGCCGCTCCCGACCCCGTCCCGCAGAGCGAACCGGAAGCCGAGGGGAGCCTGCTCGGCCTGGCCCTGGACCGGCTTCGTGACAGCGGACCGCCCGCCCACCAGGTGTGGCTGCCCCCGCTGGACACCCCGCCCGGCCTCGACTCCCTCCTGCCGCCGCTGACCCCGGACCCCCGCTTCGGGCTCACCGCGGCGGGCTTCGCGGACCGCGGACGGCTCCGGGTTCCGGTCGGCGTCGTGGACCGCCCCTTCGAGCAGGTACGGGACCTGCTCACCGTCGACCTCTCCGGTGCCGGAGGCCACGTCGCCGTCGCGGGCGGACCGCAGAGCGGCAAGAGCACCCTGCTGCGCACGCTGATCTGCTCCCTGGCCCTCACCCACTCCCCGCGCGAAGTGCAGTTCTACTGCCTGGACTTCGGCGGCGGCGGCCTCTCCTCGCTCGCGGGTCTGCCGCACGTCGGCGGGGTCGCCGGCCGTCTGGACCGCGAGCGGACGTCCCGAACCCTCGCGGAGGTCACGTCGCTCCTCAACCGGCGCGAGCTGTTCTTCCAGAAGGAGGGCATCGACTCGATGTCCGCCTATCGCAGGCGGCGCGCGGCGGGCGAGTTCGCCGACGAGCCGTTCGGGGACGTCTTCCTCGTCGTGGACGGATGGTCCACGGTGCGCAACGACCTCTTCGACGACCTCGGCGTCTTCGGCGAACTGGCCTCCCGCGGCCTGAACTACGGGGTCCACCTCGTGATCGCCACCTCGCGCTGGGTGGAGGTCTCCGCCTCCCTGCGCGATCAGATCGGCACACGGCTCGAACTGCGGATGGGCGACCCCATGGACTCCGCCATCGACATCCGCAAGGCCGGCACCGTACCCACCTCGCCCGGTCGCGGCCTCAGCCCCGACAAGATGCACTTCCTCACCGCCCTGCCCCGCATCGACGGGCAGGAGCGGACCGAGGACCTGTCGGAGGCGCTCGCCGACCTCGTCGAGGCCGTCGCGGAGAGCTGGGACGCCCCACCGGCACCTGCGGTGCGGATGCTTCCCGCCCGCCTGCCCGCCGCCGCGCTTCCCGCCTCCGAGCAGCCGCTGCGGGTGGCGATCGGCCTCGACGAGGCGGAACTCGCCCCCGTCTGGCACGACTTCGGCCAGAGTCCGCACCTCTACCTGGTCGGTGACACGGAGAGCGGCAAGACCAGCGCTCTCAAGCTCCTGGCCCAGCGGATCATGGCGACCCACAGCCCCGACGAGGCGAGTTTCCTGGTGGTGGACTACCGCCGGACACTCGTCGAGGCCATCCCGGAGGAGTACCGGCTCGGGCACGCCGTCTCCGCGGACCCGCTGCGCGAGTACGTGGACGGCGCGGCCCGCGCGATGGCCGACCGGCTCCCCGGGGAGGACATCTCCCCGGCGCGGATGCGCCGCGCGGACTGGTGGAACGGGCCGCGCCTCTTCGTGTTCGTCGACGACTACGAGATGGTCGGCTCACCCTTCGAGAACCCCTTCGAACCACTGCTCGGCCACCTGCCGCTCGGCTTCGAGGTCGGCCTGCACATGATCGTCGCCCGCGCCTCCAGCGGCGCCGGCCGGGCGGACCCGCTCGTGCGCAGGATGACCGAGGTCAACTCGTCGGCGCTGCTGCTGTCCTGCCCGCCGTCGGAGGGGCACATCGTCGACGGCGTCAAGCCGCGTATCCTGCCGCCCGGCCGGGCCCAGAGCGTCGTCCGCCGCAAGACCCGGCTGGTCCACCTCGCCCTGCCCGAGCCCGCGGAGGAGACGGCCGGGCAGGGTTAGGGCATGTTTTGAAAGTCCCGTCCGGCTGGGGGCGTCCGGCACTCCCCCGTGGCCCTCCGGGCGCGGGAGGCACCCCCACGCGGCGTTGTCGGTCGTCGGCGCAGCCCGCTGCGCTCTCCTTCCTCCGCCTTGCGATCGCACGCACCGGACGCCCCCCAGCCCCGCCCTGCGGGCGGACGACGCGACTTTCGAAACACGCCCTGGACGTGTCCCCCGGCGGTACCGGTCCCGCGAAGCCGCCCGCGATCGCCGGGCCCCCGCCGACCGCGGCCTTCGAGCCCGCAGGCGGTGCGGGGCTCGGCCGTCACCCGCCTGGCGGCCCTTCCCATGGCCGGCGACACCCGCAAGCACCCGTCCGGCCTCGCTGCGCGGCGGAGCCCGCGGCGGCACCACGCCCGGCGGGGACACCGGCCCACAGCACGAGCCGCGTCGGGCGGATGGCGCGAGGGGCCGGGCACGGGGCCTGCAGCCGTCCTCGCCCGTGCGGCGGTCGGCGTGCGGGCGGTCGCCCGGCGGAGCCACGAGGCGGTCCTGCCTCCCAGCCGGTCCGGTGACCGTCACGGGCACGCGCGCGGCATGGCGGGGGAGCCGCCTCGCGCACACCCTGATGCCCGGAAGACCCGGCTCGGGAAGAGCCCTTCCGGAGCGGAGCCGGGCGGGAGGCCCCCGCGGCGGGAACCACGCCGTCAGGCGAGCGGCCGACCTTCGGCGTCGAGCCGTCCCGGGCGCCAGCGGCGGGCCCGGCCCCGGGGCAGGACCACTGCGAGGACGGACACGAGCAGGATCGTCCCCGCCGCGACGGCCGTCACGAGATAGGCGGTCGACCGCGCTCCCGCCGTCTCCGGCCGCTCGGGCAGGCGGACCGGGTCCCGGTCCGCGGCCGCCGCCGGAGCCTTGCCGGGGGCGACCCCGGCGACCGCCCCGTACGGGTCGAGTGCGGGCAGATCCCCCGGATACGCGCCTGCCAGCAGCCGCTCGCGCACCTCGGCGGCGCTCAGGCCGGGATGGTACGCGCGCACCAGGGCAGCGGTGCCCGCGGTGATCGCCGCGGCCAGCGAGGAACCCGACGCGGTCCACTTGCCGTCACCCACCGGGCCGGGCCCCACCAGGGCACTCCCCGGGGCGGACAGGTCGGCGTGCCTGTAGGCCGGTGCGGAGTCCGCCCGCGTGCCCTGCGGCCCGGTGTCGAGCACCGCCAGCGCCTGCGTGGGGGCCACGGGCGCGGCCGGTGCCTCGGACAGCCCCGGCGGCGGGCCGTCCGCCGCCGCCGGCACGATCACCAGGGCGTCCTGCGCGCGCGCCGCGGCCATCGCCTCGCGCACCCGCCGGTCGGAGCCGTCCAGGGGCGCGGCCACCGTGATGACGTCCGCACCGGCCTCGGCGGCCTTCCGCACCCCGGCCGCCAGTCGGCCCGTGTCCGGATCGCCCCGCTCCCCGGTACCGCGCACGGCCAGGATCCGCGCGTCCGGAGCCACCCCGGAGAAGCCCTGGCCGGGGATCGACGCCCCGGCGACCAGACCCGCCTGGAAGGTACCCCGGCCCACACAGTCCTTCCCCGCCGCGCCCAGTGCCCGCACCCGGCCCGCGAGCACGGCCGGCTCGTCACTCACCCCGGTGCCGACCACCGCCACCGTCACTCCGCGCCCGCGCGACAGACGCCAGACCTGGTCCAGCCCCAGGGTGCCCCGGGTCCACGGAGCCGCCGCCGTGTCCTTGCCCCGTACGGACGTGCAGCCCTGGCCGTCCCCGAGCCGGTCAGGCATGCCCGGCAGCGTGGTGCCGCCGTCCTCGGCGGTTCCCGCCACCGCGACGGGCGCCGGTCCGGCCAGCGCCACGAGGGCGGTGACACTCAGCAGCAGACGGGTACGGCGACGCATGGGACGTCCTCGGTTCGGGCCGCCGCCCGGCGGGGCGGGGCTTGTCGTCGGTCGGTCGGACCGGGCACCGCGGGGCACGGGCCCCGGGCTCAGCGCTCCGGCAGGTCGTCGGGCAGCAGCAGCCGCAGATCGTCCAGGCTCGGCGCCGCTACGTCGCTGAGCCGACGTGCCTGACGGGTCATCATGGTCTCAAGCGTCTGGCGCGCGAGACGGGCGTTTCCGAAGGCGCGGCCACGCGGGATCGCCTCGAAGTACGTCCGCAGCGCCGACGCCGCACCCGGGGCGCACTCGTAGCCGTTGTCGGCCGCGTGCCGGCGCACGATGGTGACCAGTTCGTCCGAGGAGTAGTCCGGGAACTCGATGTGCCGGGTGAACCGCGAGGCCAGCCCCGGGTTGGAGTTGAGGAAGCGGACCATCTCCTCCGTGTATCCGGCCACGATCACCACCACCTCGTCACGGTGGTCCTCCATGAGTTTCAGCAGCGTGTCCACCGCCTCCTGACCGAAGTCCGAGGAGGAGCCGGACGTCCGCGGCGTCAGCGTGTACGCCTCGTCGACGAAGAGGACACCACCGAGGGCGCGCTGGAAGACCTCCTTGGTCAGCTGTGCCGTGTGCCCGACGTACCGGCCCACCAGGTCGGCCCGGGCCACCTCCACCAACTGCCCGCGCGGGAGCACGCCCAAAGAGGCCAGCAGCTCGCCGTACAGACGGGCCACCGTGGTCTTCCCGGTCCCGGGCGGGCCGGCGAAGACGAGGTGGTTGCTGATCCGGGGGGCCGGCAGCCCCGCCGCGGCCCGGCGCCGCGCCGTCACCAGCAGATTGACGAGGTCGCTCACCTCGCGCTTGACCGCGGCCAGACCGGTCAGCGCGTCCAGGCGCAGCAGCGGGTCCTGGCCGCCCGCGCTCGCGGCGGCCGGGGCGGGAGCCACGTCCTCGGCGGTCAGCACGGCCAGATCGCGCTCGCCGACATCGCCGCGTGCGGCCAGCCGGGACGCCTGCCGGTCCACCATCTCCTCGAAGACCTTCCGCGCGGTGCGCCCGTTGCCGAATCCGGCGTCACGGGGCATCCGCTCGAAGTG
Source organism: Streptomyces sp. GC420 (assembly GCF_009916105.1). Taxonomy (GTDB): domain Bacteria; phylum Actinomycetota; class Actinomycetes; order Streptomycetales; family Streptomycetaceae; genus Streptomyces. The sequence continues at coordinate 11,561 of NZ_JAAAXQ010000203.1, forward strand.
CGTGCGCAGGGCCGAACGGGCCGGCCCGTCCAGCTCGTACCGGTGTGCGGAGCACATCCGCTCCACGATGGTGACCAGCTCCTCCGAGGTGTAGTCGGAGAACTCCACGCTGCGGGTGAACCGCGAGGCCAGACCCGGGTTCGAGGCGAGGAAGTCCGTCATCTCCCTGGGATAGCCGGCCGCCACCACCACGATGTCCTCGCGGTGGTCCTCCATCAGTTTGACCAGCGTGTCGATCGCCTCCCGGCCGAAGTCCGCCCCCGAGCCGGCGGAGTCCGACAGCAGCGTGTACGCCTCGTCGATGAACAGCACCCCGCCGAGCGCCCTGTTGAAGGTCTCGGTCGTCTTGATCGCCGTCCCGCCCACGATCTGTGCGACGAGATCGGCCCGTGAGACCTCCACCAGATGGCCCGAGCGCAGCACCCCGAGTTCGGCGAGGATCGAACCATAGAGGCGGGCCACGGTGGTCTTGCCGGTGCCCGGAGGGCCCGCGAAGACCAGGTGCCGGCTCATCGGCGGCGCCGGCATGCCCAGACCGGCCCGGCGCTGCGCCACGCGGTTCAGGTTGATCAGCGTCAGGACCTGGTCCTTGACGTCGTCGAGGCCGATCAGGGACTGCAGCTCCGCCACCGCGCCGCTCTCCGGGCCCGCACCGGACGCGGTCACGAAGGCCGCCCCGCCCGGCAGCCGGCCGTCGCCGGCCGCCTCCGCGTCGGCGGCGCTGCCCCAGGCGTCCGGGGCGCCGTTGCCGGTGCTCGTCAGCCGCTCCACCGCGAGCCGGTCGCCCGGTACGGACTGGCGCAGTCCGCTGCCCCGGTTGTCCCGAAGCGTGCAGCCGATCACCGACACCGGATCCGGACCCGCCACCCGGACTCCGTCGCCGGCCGAACCGGTCACCTCGCAGGAGTTCAGGGACGCCCTGGCACCCGCCGCGACCAGCACTCCGTGCTCGCCCGCGTCCCGCACCCGCGATCGGGCCGCCGCCAGCTCGCCCTGCTCGTCGACCCGGACGCCCACGGCCGGGCAGTCACTCACCTCGGTGTCCCGCAGGGTCACCGAGCCCAGAGCGCCCACCTGCACGCCGGCCCCCTTCGCGGCCCGCACCCGGCCCTGCCCGACGTAGAGGTTCGCGTGACCTGACACGTGGAGCCCCACGCCCTCGCACTCCTCGATCAGGCAGTCCTCCAGCCGCCCGCGGCCGTCCGCCAGGACCTCCACCCCGTGCCCCGCGGAGCGCGCCACGGTGGTGCGCCGCAGCAGCGGGTTGGCACGCGCGCGGATCAGGACACCGCTCCCGCCGCTGCCGGTCACCTCCAGCCGGTCGATCTCCGCGGCGCAGTCCTCCTCCAGCAGCACTCCGGTCCCCTCGGCCTCACGGACCGAGGTCCCCGTGAGCACCGGGGACGAGAAGCCGGTGACGCGGATCGAGGAGTCCCGGGCGGCGACGAACACGCACTCCTCGAACGTCCCGCGGCTGCGCTCCGTCACCAGCAGCCCGTGCCCCGCCGTCCGCTCCGTACGGCAGCGGCGAACGGTCGGAGAAGAGCCGGCACCGACCACGAGCCCGTGCCCGGTGGTGTTCCGTACGGTCACGTCCTCCAGGACGGCCGCGCCGGAGGTGCTCACGAAGACGCCCACCATCGAATCCGTCACGCTGGAGCGCGCCACGGTGACCGTGCTCCCCTCCTCCGCGGCGATCCCGGGCTTGTCGGCGGCGGAGATCGCGCACTCCTCCACCAGCACCTGGGCACGGCCGTTGGCGAGGACGCCGTTGCCGCGCGCGTCGCGGAGGCTGCCCGCGCGCACCGAGAGCCTGCCCTGCTCGCCGGCGACGACGGCGGATGTGCCCAGGTGCTCGACGACGCACTCCTCCAGGAGGCTCTCCACCGCCGACGTGGTGACGACTCCGGCGCCCTTGGGGTTCTCGATCCGGCACTGACGGACCGCCAGCGAGCCGGCGCCCCGGGCGAACAGCGCCGCCCAGGAGGCGCCGTACACGTCGCACCGGTCGAGCAGGAGCTGCCCACGCGGGACGTCCACCACAGGCAACTGGTCATCGCCGCCCCGCAGCACGAGGGAGGTCACCTTGGCCGAGTCGCAGGCCAGGGTCAGTGCCGAGCCCCGCGGCGGGGCCAGCTCCACGGTTCCGCGGCCCTCCGTGCTGGTCAGCGTCAGGGAGGTGGCGAGCGTGATGCTCTCTTCGTAGCGCCCGGGAGCGATGCTGATCACGGCACCGGTGCGGGCCACGCGGAGAGCCTCGGAGACGGTGCGGCAGTCGCCCGTCCCGTCCGGCGCGACGGTGAGCAGCTGGCGTGACACGTTCTGACCTCCCGGGCGCCCCGGCGCCGTTGCGCTGCACAGCGTCCGCGCGCTACCGGGGCGGGTGGAACTGACGTACTCATCATGCCTGTTGGGGCCGTGGGCACGCCACCGCCGTCCTTGGCGCGACCGCCTCTTGCGCAGTCGTCCGCGGGGCCCCGACAGGGCGCCGGTGGTGAGCACCCGTTTCGGCGTCGGCTCCGGAAGTTCTTCGGGGATTGACCCGTCACCCTTCCGTCCGCGTCCGGAGGCTCCCGGTCGGCCGAACGCCGGACTCTTTCCGGGAACCGACGCCACGTGGTTGGAGTTCAGTCGAGCCAGGCGAGTGGGTCTTCCTCGTCCTCCCCGGATGCCCGGACCGTCGTAAAGGTGAGAGGGATCCCCAGCTCTGCAAGACCTGCAAGAACGTCTGGCGAGATGTGCAGTCCCGATCCTGACTCGGCAACGCCTGACACATCGATCTTCACCGACATTCCCGCTTTCCGTGGCCCGTCGAGCACCGGCTTGCGGGGGCCGAGGAGCCCGAGAAGTTCCGTGGCCTGGTCGTCGGCGCTTGTCGAGTATCGCTCGTCGACGGTAAGCGTGGCCCAGCCGGGGCCGGAATGGATGTCCACCCCGTCGGACGAAGAGAACTCTTCACTGTCGGCGAGTTGCAGCTCGGCAAGCAGCATCCAGTCCCAGGG